>JAYSEC010000104.1:0-11336 GCA_041914085.1 Nocardioides sp. | reverse complement strand
GCGGCCTCGGCGGCGAGCTGCGACTGCGCCTCGCACAGCTGCTTGATGAAGGGCTTCGCGGCGTCGAGGCCACCGGCCACGACCTCCTCGGTCGGCGCCTGGGCGCCGCCCTGCACGAGGGTGATGGTCTCCTCGGTGGCCTCGGCCTCGACCATCATGATCGCGACGTCGCCGGTCTCGGTGACGCGGCCGGCGACGACCATGTCGAACACGGCGGACTCGAGCTGCGAGTGGGTCGGGAAGGCGACCCACTGGCCGTCGATCAGGGCGACGCGCACGCCGCCGACCGGGCCGGAGAACGGCAGGCCGGAGAGCTGGGTCGACATCGACGCGGCGTTGATGGCCAGCACGTCGTAGGGCACGTTGGCGTCGAGCGCCAGGACGGTGATGACGACCTGGACCTCGTTGCGCAGGCCCTTCTTGAAGGTCGGGCGCAGCGGGCGGTCGATGAGGCGGCAGGTGAGGATCGCGTCCTCGCCCGGGCGGCCCTCGGACCGGAAGAACGAGCCGGGGATCTGGCCCACGGCGTACATCCGCTCCTCGACGTCGATCGTGAGGGGGAAGAAGTCGAAGTGGTCCTTCGGGGTCTTCGAGGCGGTGGTCGCCGAGAGCAGCATGGTCTCGTCGTCGAGGTACGCCGTGACGGCACCCGCCGCCTGGCGGGCGAGCAGGCCGGTCTCGAACTTGACCGTGCGCTGGCCGAAGGAGCCGTTGTCGATGACGGTCTCGACGGCGGAGATGATGGGTTCACTCATGGAAGCAGGATCCTGCTTTCTCTTCGCGGAGCGATCCGCGACGCCGCATGAGGTGCCGGTCTTCGATCGAGGCCCGCAGGTGGCGCTCCCGCGTGGGGGGCACCTGAAGGCCACTACCGAGGACCGAGCCGGGTGCGCGGGTCGCTCCTGGATCTTCGGGTGTTCAGTTGTGAGGTGGTGCGAGGTGGTGCGGGGGTGGTTCTCCGGGCCGACACTAGCGCGGCGGCACCCCGGAAACCGAGCGGAGCGGCCCCCCGTTGTCCGGGAGGCCGCTCCAGTGATCAGCGGCGGAGGCCGAGGCGCTCGACGATCGAGCGGTAGCGCTCGATCTCGGTCTTCTGCAGGTAGTTGAGAAGACGGCGGCGCTGGCCGACCAGCAGCAGCAGGCCACGACGGCTGTGGTGGTCGTGCTTGTGCTGCTTGAGGTGCTCGGTGAGGTGGGAGATGCGGTGGCTGAGCAGCGCGATCTGGACCTCGGGCGAACCGGTGTCGCCCTCGGTCAGGGCGTACTCGGCGATGATCTTCTTCTTGGTCTCCGCGTCGGTACCGATCGACATGAAGGCTCCTTCGGTTCTCTCGTTGCGCGGCGCGCCCGGGCCTGTTCACCGGGGCACTCTGGTTCCGCGGCCGTGTGCACGGCGTGTCGTCCAGTCGGACAACCGGAGAAGCATATCGAGCCGGGGGGCGCGCTCCCAATCGCCAACCGGACGCGCAGGAGCCCCCGCCGGTCCCGGCGGGGGCTCCTGCTGCGCGCCTGCGGAGCTCAGACGGCCGGCGGGGGCGGCGGGTCCGACTCCGTGGTGCGCTGGGTCGTCGCCTGGCGACCCTGGGCGTCGGTCGTGGTCGCCGTGGTGCTGTGGCGCCGGCGGGTGTTCTGCTGCACCAGCGTGAGCACCAGCCAGAGCGCTCCGGCCAGCACGAGGATCCAGCCCAGGGTGGTCACCTCGAGGGGACCCACCTGCCGCTCGTTGAAGGCCAGCGACAGGACAAGACCCACCACGATGAGGCCGATCGGTCCTCCGTAACCCATGACGTGCTCCATTCTGTCGGGGACGCCCGGTGCTGACCGGGCGCCCAGAGTGTGCCTGACCGACCCGGGATGCGGAACCCCCGTCCGGGTGCCCCCACCTCGCGCGCACGACGTGGTTGGATCGGTCCGTGGCACATCGGGTGAGGAAGCTGGCCGGCCGGGTCCTGCCGGGCCGGCGCCGGCGGCAGCAGGCCGAGGAGCTCGCGCGGGTGCGCCGGCGCCTGGCCAGGAGCCAGGAGAAAACCGCGCGGCTCGCCGCCCGCCTCGAGCGGACCAAGGCGGCGCTGGTGGCCGCGCGGTCCGAGGCCCGCCGCTCACGCGCCGAGCTGGTCCACGCCGAGGCCCGGCTGGCCGGCCTCGACGCCGACCTCGGCAACACCCACGTGACGCTCCAGCACTACATGCAGCTCGAGCGTGACCACGCGGCCCGCGTCGAGGAGGGCCGCGCCGCCCTCTTCGACTACCCCGTCAAGCCGCGGCCACGGACGTTCGGGCGGCCCGGGAAGGACTTCTTCGGCGACCTGATGCGCGCCGCCGACCCGGGCACCGCCGCCCTGCTGCGCGAGATGGGGCCCGTGCTCGCACCCCTGGCCGCGGTGCCGGAGGACGAGACCGACCCGTCCCTGCCGTTCTGGTCCAACCCGTGGCTCCCGCCGCTGGACGGCGCGACCCTCTACGGCCTCATCGCCACCAGGCGGCCCTCGCTCTACCTGGAGGTCGGTTCGGGCTTCTCGACGAAGTTCGCGCGCCTGGCGATCCGCGACCACGGCCTCGACACCCGCATCGTCTCGATCGACCCGCAGCCGCGCGCCGAGGTCGACGCGCTCTGCGACGAGGTCGTCCGGTCCCCCTACGAGGACATCGACCTCGACCTGCTGGACCGCCTCGGCCCCGGCGACATGCTCTTCGTCGACAACAGCCACCGGGCGTTCACGAACTCGGACGTGACCGTCTTCTTCACCGAGTCGCTGCCCTACCTCAGCCCGGGCGTGGTCTACGGCCTCCACGACACCTTCATCCCCGACGACTACCCCGCCGAGTGGAACGACCGGTTCTACGCCGAGCAGTACCTCCTCATGTGCTACCTCGCCGGCGGTGCCGCGGGCGACGAGGTCCTGCTCGGCACCCACCACGTCGCCACGTCGCCGCACCTGCTCGACGAGCTCAGGCCGTTCCTGCCGCCGATCGGGACGCCCCTGGTCGGTGGTGGCTTCTGGCTCACGAAGAGGTGACGTGATGGGAGGGAAGCGCATCGGCGTGTGCAACCTCTGCGAGGCGATCTGCGGCTTGGAGCTCACCGTCGAGGGGCGCGAGGTCGTCGCGGTGCGCGGCAACGCCGCCGACCCGCTGTCCCGCGGCCACATCTGCCCCAAGGGCGTCGCGATCGCCGACGTGTACGCCGACTCCGACCGCCTGCGCCGGCCGGTCCGCCGCACCGGCGAGGGACCCGACGCGGGCTGGCAGGAGATCGGCTGGGACGAGGCGTTCGACCTCGTGGCCGACAACCTCGCCCGCACGATCGAGGAGCACGGCGACGACGCCCTCGGCGTCTACCTCGGCAACCCCAACGCGCACAGCCTGGGATCGATGACCCACGGCACGGCCATGTTCAAGTCGTTCCGGACGCGCAACCGCTACTCCGCCACGTCGGTCGACCAGCTCCCCCACCAGCTCGTGGCGCACCTGATGTTCGGCCACCAGCTGTTCCTGCCGATCCCCGACATCGACCGGACGTCGTGGTTCCTGGTCATCGGCGCCAACCCGATGGCGTCCAACGGCTCGCTGATGACCGTCCCCGACTTCCCGCAGCGCGTCCGCGACCTGCACGCGCGCGGCGGGCGGATGGTCGTGCTGGACCCGCGCCGCACCGAGACCGCCAAGGTGGCCGACGAGCACCACTTCGTCCGCCCCGGGACCGACGCGTGGGTGCTGCTGGCGATGCTGCACGTCCTCACGTCGGACCCCTCCACCGGATCCGCGCCCGCCGTGGCGTCGTACGTCGACGGGCTGGGCACGGTCGTCGACCTGGTCGCCGAGTTCACCCCGGAGCGTGCCGAGGCGATGAGCGGCCTGCCCGCCGCCGAGATCCGGCGACTGGCCGCCGAGCTGGTGGCCGCGGACGCGGGCGTGGTCTACAGCCGCATCGGCGTCTCCGCCGGCCCGTGGGGCACCGTGTGCCAGTGGGCGGTGAACTGCCTCAACATCCTCAGCGGCAACCTCGACCGGGTCGGCGGGGCGATGTTCACCACCCCCGCCATCGACGCGGTCGGCACCGGGCTGATCGGTCGGGGGCACTTCGACGCGTGGCGCTCACGCGTGCGCGGCCTGCCGGAGACCGCGGGCGAGCTGCCGGTCGCCGCGCTGCGCGAGGAGATCGAGACGCCCGGCGAGGGGCAGGTCCGCGCGATGCTCACCGTCGCCGGCAACCCGGTCCTCTCCACCCCCGACGGGGCACGGCTCGACGCAGCCCTGCGCGGCCTCGACTTCATGGCCGCGGTCGACATCTACGTCAACGAGACGACCCGCCACGCCGACGTGATCCTGCCGCCGACCACCGTGCTCGAGCGGGACCACTACGACCTCGTCTTCCACCTCCTGGCGGTGCGCAACACGGCCCGCTTCACCCCGGCCGTGTTCGAGAAGGACGCCGACCAGCGCCACGACTGGCAGATCTTCCGCGAGATCACCCTGCGCACCGCGGCGCGACTGCGCCGGAAGGCGCCGCTGAAGAAGCGCCTGGTCCAGCGGGCCCGGCTCACCGCCAGCCCGACGTTCCTCGTCGGCCAGCTGCTGCGACGCGGCGACAGCGGCGTGACGCTCGCGAAGCTGCGGGCGCGCCCGGCGGGCATCGACCTCGGCCCGCTGCGCCCCGGGCAGCTGCCCGCCCGGCTGCCGTCGAAGGGCAAGCGGGTCGACCTGGCTCCCGCCCTCGTGGTCGAGGACGTCGCCCGCCTCGCGGCCGTGCCCGTCCCCGACGGCGACGACCTGCTGCTGATCGGCCGGCGCCACAAGCAGGACTGCAACTCCTGGATGCACAACTCCGAGCGGCTCACCCGCGGCCGGCCGCGCCACCAGCTGCTGATGAACCCCGCCGACCTCGCCGACCGGTCGATCACCGACGGGACGCGGGTCCGGGTCACCTCACGGGTCGGCTCGGTCGAGGTGGAGGTCGCCGCCTCCGACGACCTGATGCCCGGCGTGGTGTCGCTCCCCCACGGCTACGGCCACGCCCGGGACGGCGTCCTGATGGGCCGCAGCCGCGACGTCGCGGGGGTCTCGGTCAACGACCTGACCGACCCCGAGCTGCTCGACGTGTCCGGCAACGCCGCGCTCAACGGCGTCCCGGTCTCGGTCAGCGCCTGCTGACCTCCGGACGCGTCAGACGCTGACGTCGCCCAGGACGGCGAGCACGTCGTCGGGGGTCTGCGCCGCGTCGAGGGCCGCGATCTGGGCGTCGTCGGTGAAGGCGCCGGCCAGGGCCTGGAGCACGGTCAGGTGGTCGTCGCCGGCGCCGGCGATGCCGACGACGTACCTCGCCGGGCTGCCCTTCCAGTCGATGGGCTCGTCGTAGCGGACGAAGGAGATGGCGGTGTGCTTGATCAGGGCCTTGGCCTCGTTGGTGCCGTGCGGGATGGCGAGGCCGTTGCCCATGAAGGTCGAGACCGACGTCTCGCGCTCGTGCATCGCGTCGACGTAGGCCTGGTCGACGGCTCCGGACGCCACCAGCAGCTGCCCGGCCTCGGTGATGGCCGCGTCGCGGTCGCGGGCCTGACCGCCCAGCACGATCGCGTCCCGGCTCAGTACGTCGCTCATCTGGCGCCTCATTCCTTGCGTGGTCGTCGTGGTGTCGTGGGTGGGGTGGTGCCGTCCGGCCATGAGACCACACGGCGGTGGTGGTGCGGCAGGGCCGGCTCTCCTCGGGGATGGAGAGCCGGCCCTGCCCCACCGGTGCCGGCCTGCGGGGGTGTCAGGTCCGGGTGTTGTTCTCGTCGACCATGGTCACGATCTCGTCGTAGCGAGGACTGGCCATGAAGTTGTCGACCGAGACGTGGATCGCCGAGGGACTCTGCTGGCGGGCCCGGTCGGTGAGGTCCTGGTGGGTGACCACCAGGTCGACGTCGTCCTGCAGGTTGGCGATGGCCTTGTTGACCACCGTCACCTCGGGGTGCCCGGAGTCCTGGATCTTCTTGCGGAGCACCGAGGCGCCCATCGCGGAGGAGCCCATGCCGGCGTCGCAGGCGAACACGATGTTGCGGATCTCCCGCGTCGCGGTGGCCGTGCCCCCGGCGGCCGCACCGCCCGTCAGCGAGCTGGCGACCGACGACTTCTTGCCCTTGTTGGCCTCCATCTGCGCGGTGGCGGCCACCAGGTCGCCCTCGTCGTCGGTCTTGTCGAGCTTCAGCAGCACCGACGCCACCGCGAACGACACGGCTGCGGCTCCGAAGACGGCCAGGGTGACGCCGAGGTAGCTGCCCCGCGCGGTCTGGGCGTAGACCGCGAAGATCGAGCCGGGGGCGGCCGGGGCGCGCAGGCCCACGTCGAACGCGACGTTGATCGCGACACCGGTCATGCCGCCGGCGATCATCGCCAGGATCAGCTTGGGCTTCATCAGGACGTACGGGAAGTAGATCTCGTGGATCCCGCCCAGGAAGTGGATGATCGCCGCGCCGGGCGCCGTCGCCTTGGCGACCCCCCGACCGAAGACGGAGTACGCCAGGAGCAGGCCGAGGCCGGGACCGGGGTTCGCCTCCAGCAGGAAGAGCACGGACTTGCCGCTCTCCGCCGCCTCGGTGAGGCCGAGCGGGGTGAGCACACCGTGGTTGATCGCGTTGTTGAGGAAGAAGACCTTCGCCGGCTCGATCAGCAGCGAGGTGAGGGGCAGCAGGTTGTTGTCGACCAGGGTCTCGACGGCGTTGCCGAGGACCTCCATGATCTCGTTGACGACAGGGGCGACGACCCAGAAGCCGACGATGGCCATCACGAAGGCGACGATGCCCGCCGAGAACATGTTGACGAGCATCTCGAAGCCGGCCTTGACCTTGCCGTCCCACAGCGCGTCCAGGCGCTTCATGACGTAGGCCGCGAGCGGTCCGAGGATCATCGCTCCGATGAACATGTGGACCTGGCCGAGCGCACTGAAGTCGGCCTCGGCGTTGCCTGCGGCGACCCAGTCCGCCAGTGCATCGGCGTTGAAGTTCGCCACCAGCAGGTCGGAGCCGGCGATGGCACCCATCACCGCGAACGCGCCGACGACGGCACCGCGGTCGCCGTGGACCATCCGGCCGCCCGTCGCGGCGATCAGGATCGGGAGCAGGTAGTGGATGGTCGGACCGACCATCGTGGCCAGGTCGGCGTTCGGCAACCAGCCGACGTCGATGAAGAGGGCGGTGAGAAGTCCCCACGCGATCAGCGCCGGGATGTTCGGCATGATCATGTTGGAGAGGAACGTGCCGAACCGCTGCACGCGTACGCGCGCGGACGTCCCGGACGCGGGGGTGGAAGTGGTGGTCGCCATGCTGATGTCCTCCAGATGAAATGCGGGGGTGACCCCGATCACATGATGTCGGAATTAAACCTCACGAACGGGCATGTT
Source organism: Nocardioides sp. (assembly GCA_041914085.1). Lineage (GTDB taxonomy): Bacteria > Actinomycetota > Actinomycetes > Propionibacteriales > Nocardioidaceae > Nocardioides. Next base: position 3,958 of record JAYSEC010000104.1, on the reverse strand, counting down.
GCCAAGCATTCGGGCACGGATTCGTGCCCGACTGTGTGGCTTTACCCGATCCGGGGTGCCACGACGACATGACAGCGCCACCCGGGCCCGAGGACCCGAGTGGCGCGTGACGTGGCGGCGTGGAGTGGCGGCGTGGAGTGGCTTGGCGGGGCGAACGAGGTGCCGCTACCCGCCCAGCTGGCTGTCGAGGAAGGCCCGCTCCGCCTCGTCGTTCCACGTGTTGCCGGGCCCCAGCTTCGCGGCGACCTCGGGCAGCCTCTCCCCCAGCTCGTCGAGACCGGTGAGGGGGAAGTCGTGGACCTGCGGGAAGACGAGGACCTTGCCGGAGTACGTCGCGTCCACCAGGGCCTGGAGGCCGTCCTTGGCCGCCCGCATGCCGCCGATGGCGCCCACGATCGAGCCCGGTGAGAGCTGGCCCTGCTCGGCCAGGTCCACCACCTGCTGCTGGTCGTGGATGGTGAGACCAGACGTCCCGGTGTACTGGGCGTTGTCGAGGTAGACCGCGCTCAGGTTCAGCGGGGCCAGGGTGCCGTTGGGGACACCGGCGAAGAACACCAGCATGCCGTCCGGGTTCATCAGCGTGTCGGCCTCGGCCATCACCTCGGAGATGGGGACGCTGACCACGACGTCGTCGGCACCCCGACCGTCGGTGAGGCCCATGACGAAGTCGTGGAGGGACTGCTCCGCGGTCTGGGAGTTGAAGGTGACCAGCTCGCAGTCGTTGCTCTCCGCCAGGTGGGCCAGCCGGTCCTCGAGCGCCTTGAGGCGGTCGTCGCTGACCTCGGTGGCGACGATCGTGCGGGGTCCGTCGGTCTGCTGGATGGCCCGCTGGACGTGCATCAACCCCATGGGTCCGCCGGCGCCCACGAAGACCGTGGTGCCCCGGGGACGGAGGTCGCACCGGTTGCGCGCCTCACCGTAGGAGGCGGCGATGTCCGGGCCGCGGCCGCCGAGGTAGGCGGTGTAGTCGTAGTGCAGCCGACCCACGTCGGTGTCCACCAGGCCGTCGAGCGCGGTCTCGCCGACCATGTTGAGCGTGCCGCGCCGGGCGATGTGGGTGGCCACGGCGCCGACCGTCGCGGCGGAGCGCGGGTCGAGCAGGACGATGTCGTCGAAGCCCGCGCCCCCGGTCAGCTCGTCCACCAGCGCCTGGTAGTCCTCGGTGGCCAGGCCGTCACGCACGACCGTGGTGGCGGACGTCCCCTCCACCAGCCTCGCGACCGAGTCGGGCACGTCGGTCAGCACGATGGTCGCCGGGGCGTCCAGCCCGGCCGAGAAGGCGTACTCCCGCTCGTCACCCGGCCGACCGACGATCCACATGGTCCCGCCGGCCTTGGGCTCGAGGCGGCGACGCTGGGTGTAGGCCGCCATCACGCAGCCCCACGGCTCGAGCGTGGAGGCCTCGGCGTACCCCATCGAGTCCGGCAGGGGCAGCAGGCAGGCACCGTCGTCGGTCTCGAGCATCTCTGCGCCCATGAGGTGGTACTGGGTGAGCCCGCCGGGGATGGTGTAGCCGTAGGCCGTGCTCCTGCCGTCCTGGTAGATGTCGGGCTGGACGGCCAGCCGCTGGCCGGGGTGGTAGCGGTCCTTGAGGTTGTCGCCGACCTCGATCACGGTGAGGCTCACCTCGTGCCCCAGCCGCGTGGGCTCCTGGGACAGGTCGCGACCGTAGAGCTTGGGGTGGCTGCCGCCCTGGCGCATGATCTTCACGTCCGAGAAGCAGAGGCCCACGCTGTCGATGCGGACGAGCATGTGGTCGGCGTCGGGCGTGGGGACGGGCACCAGCTCGGGCGCACCGTCCCTGCCCATGTTCTCCTCGCCCGCGCCGTGCAGGAACCAGGTCCACGAGCCGTTCGGGAGCTCGGAATCGGCCGCGCGGTAGCGGTCGTACGCAGATGTCATCGTTTCCTCCGTGGTGAGGTGGATCAGGGGTGGGGGGCCTCAGTGCCCGAGGACCTCGCGCACGGCGGCGCGCGCGGCCATCGGGTCGGGTGCCCCGAGGGCGGCCTCGGCGGCGACCTCGCAGGTCTCCGAGGTGACCCGGGCGAGCTGGGCGCCGACGGGGCGGACGGCGCGGGCGGCCATCGACAGCGAGGAGATGCCCATCCCGATGAGCGCGGTGGCCAGCAGCGGGTCGGCCGCCGCCTCGCCGCACACGCCGACGGGCTTGCCGGCCTCGGCGCCTGCGTGCGCGGTGATGGCGATGAGCTGCAGCACCGCCGGCTGCCACGGGTCGGTGAGGTGCGCGAGGTCGGTGGCCATGCGGTCGGCAGCCATGGCGTACTGGGTGAGGTCGTTGGTGCCGATCGAGAGGAAGTCGACGACCTCGAGCATCCGGTGCGCGAGCAGCGCGGCGCTCGGGATCTCCACCATGACGCCGGACCTGAGCCCGCGGGACCGCACCTTCTCCGAGAAGTCGGCGGCCTCGGCCACGGTGGCGACCATCGGCGCCATCACCCAGGTCTCGGTGCCGGTGCGCTCGGCGGCCGCGGCGATGGCGTCGAGCTGCCGGTCCATGAGCCCGGGGTTGCCGAAGCTGAGCCGCAGTCCGCGCACGCCGAGGGCCGGGTTCTCCTCCCCCTCCTGCGTCGCGAACGCGATGGGCTTGTCCGACCCTGCGTCGAGGGTGCGGACGACGACGTAGCGACCGTCGGCGTAGGGCGAGAGCACCTCGGCGTAGATGTCGGTCTGCTCCTCGACGCTCGGCTCGTCCTTGCGGTTGAGGAAGCACAGCTCGGTGCGGAACAGCCCCACGCCCTGGACGGGCTCGCTGCCTGCCGTCTGCGCGGAGGCGCCGTCGGCGACGTTGGCGAGCAGCTTGACCGGCATCCCGTCGGACGTGGCGGCCGGTCCCGTCCAGGCGGCGAGCTCCTCGCGCAGCCGGCGGCTCTCGTCGACGCGCGCCTGCGCCTCCTCGGGGTCGGCGCCCTGCTCGATGGTGCCGGCCTCGCCGTCCACCACCACGAACGTGCCCTCGGCCAGACCGGTGATGCCGGCCGCGCCGACGACGCACGGGATGCCGAGCTGGCGGGCGATGATCGCGGTGTGGCTGGTCGCGCCGCCGCGCTCGGTGACCAGCGCGGTCACGACCGCCGGGTCGAGGCCCGAGGTGTCGCTGGGCGCGAGGTCCTCCGCGACCAGGATCGAGGGCACCTTCGGCGTCGGCACACCCGGCGCGGGCTCCCCCACCAGGTGCGCGACGACGCGGCGCTCGATGTCGCGCAGGTCGGTGACGCGCTCGGCCATCAGGCCGCCCATGTTGGTGAAGATCGTGACGAACTGCTCGACCGCACCCTGGACCGCGGCGACGGGCCCCTGCCCGGCCTGCAGGTTCTTCGCGACGCCGGACCGCAGTCCCTTGTCACGGGCGAGACCGGCGCTCGCGGTGAGGACCTCCGCAGCCGCACCCTGCGCGGAGGCGGCCTTCTCGGAGAACGTGTCGGCGACCGCCGCGGCGGCCTCGTCGTACGCCGCCAGCGCGGCGTCGGCATCGGCGAAGTCTCCGTCGCCGTAGCGTGCGATGGCCTCGGGCGAGACCTCCCCGCGCACGTGGACGACGGGGCCGGCGGCGACCCCCGGAACGACCGGGGTCCCGCTCAGGGTGTCGGGTGTGGTCATGGACACACCGTAGATCACGGCATGGTTGACAAGCAACACATTCGGGACTAAAACAACACATACACAGATCGCTGCGGGAAGGGCCACGATGTACGCCGAAGAGCGCCAGCAGGCGATGGCACAGCTGATCAGCCGCCGTGGCCGTCTCTCCGTGGTGCAGCTCGCCGAGCAGTTCGAGGTCACGACCGAGACCGTCCGTCGCGACCTGTCGACGCTGGACCGGATGGGGCTGGTGCGACGGGTGCACGGCGGCGCGGTGCCGGCCGGCTCGCTCACCGTCATCGAATCAGGCATCGGCGAGCGCGACCAGTCCAACACGCAGGCCAAGGAGGCGATCGCC
>JAYSEC010000103.1:0-11371 GCA_041914085.1 Nocardioides sp. | reverse complement strand
GCGATCTCGGCGTAGCGGTTGGACGGCAGGTCGGGGAAGAGGTGGTGCTCGATCTGGTGGGACAGGTTGCCGGTCATCAGGTGGAGGAACTTCGAGCCGGAGATGTTGGCGCTGCCGAGCATCTGCCGGACGTACCACTCGCCCTTGGTCTCGCCGTCGATCGAGCGCTTCTCGAAGGTCTCGACGCCCTCGGGGAAGTGACCGCAGAGGATGACGGAGTTCGACCACAGGTTGCGCACCACGTTGGCGGTGAAGTTCGCGGCGAGCGTCGGCAGGAAGGAGCCGGTCGGCAGCGAGAGCAGCGGGTGGACGACGTAGTCCTTGGTGGCCTGGCGGCGGATCTTGCCGAGGACGGCCTTCGCCCGGCGGCGGAACTCCGGGTCCTTGGTCTGCTTCTTCTTGATGACCGCGCCGAGCTCGAGGTCGTAGGCGGCGATGCCGTACTCGAAGAACACGGCGTTGATGAAGCAGAAGAGCGGCTGGGCCAGGGAGGCGGGCGTCCACGCCTGGTCCTCGTCCACGCGCATGATGCCGTAGCCGAGGTCGTTGTCCTTGCCGATCACGTTGGTGTAGGTGTGGTGCAGCTCGTTGTGGCTGTGCTTCCACTGCTCGGCCGGCGACGCCATGTCCCACTCCCAGGTGGACGAGTGGATCTTCGGGTCGCGCATCCAGTCCCACTGGCCGTGGAGGATGTTGTGGCCGATCTCCATGTTGTCGAGGATCTTGGAGATGCTCAGGCCCGCGGTGCCGAGGATCCAGGCCGGCGGGAAGGCGCTGAACAGCAGCACCGCGCGCGAGCCGAGCTCGATCTTGCGCTGGGTGTCGATGACGCGGCGGATGTAGGCCGCGTCCTTGGCGCCGCGGGTGTCGAGGACCTCCTGGCGGATGGCGTCGAGCTCGATGCCGATCTGCTCGATGTCGGCCTCGGTGAGGTGGGCGATCGGGTTGGTCTGGCCGAGCACGGCCTTCTTCTGCACGGTGGTCATCTCGGATGTCCTTCCAGGCTCTGGTGGTTGAGGTGCGAGCGGAGCGAGCCTCGAAACCACGCGGTGGGGTCGGTGGGCGTCAGTGGTCGATGTGGCAGGGGCCGGCGGCGGCGTTGATGCAGGTCTGCACCTTGATCGCGCCGGTCTCGCCGGGGACGGCGGTGGTGATGGCGCCGTTGCGCAGGTCGCGGACGCTGCCCTCGCGCAGGGGGATCACGCAGCCCATGCAGATGCCCATCCGGCAGCCGCTCGGCATCAGCATCCCGGCCTCCTCGGCCGCGTCGAGGATGGGCGTCGCGCCGTCGAGCTCGAGGGTGGTGCCGGAGGAGAAGGTGACCGTGCCGCCGTCGCCGGGCTCCACGCGCGCGGTGCGGAACTGCTCGGTGGTGAGGGTGAGCCCTGCGGCCTCGTGGTGGTCGGCGAGGGCGTCGAGGAGCCCGGCGGGCCCGCACGCGAGGGTCTGGCGCTCGGCGAGGTCGGGGACCAGGTCGGCGAGGTCGGCGACGTCGAGGACGCCGTGCTCGTCGTCGTACCGGGCGACGAGGCGGATCGCGCCCGCGGCGTCGAGCGCCTCGAGGTCGCGGATGAAGATCGAGTCGGGGTGGCTCGGCGCGACGTGCACCACGACGATGTCGTGGTCGGCGCTGCGCTGCGGGCGGAGCACGCCCTCGTCGGTGCTCGGGAAGAGGTTGCGCAGCATCCCGATGACCGGGGTGATGCCCGAGCCGGCGGTGACCATCAGGAACTTGCCGCCCTCGGGCGGCAGCACGAACTCGCCGGCCGCCTGCTCGAGGTGGACCAGGGTGCCGGGACGGGCCTGGTGGACGAGGTGGTTGCTGACGAGACCGCCGGGCACGGCCTTGACGGTGATGGAGATGCGCCCGTCGCGCCGCGGGCCGTGGGTGAGGGAGTAGGCGCGCCACTGGCGGACGCCGTCCACGTCGATGCCGATGCGGAGGTACTGGCCCGGGACGTGGCCGGCCCAGTCGGCGCCGGGGCGGATCACGATGGTCGCGGCGTCGGCGGTCTCGGGGTGCACGGACTCGATGCGCCCGCGCAGGTCCGCGCCGGAGCGCAGGGGCGCGAAGAGGTCCATGAAGTCGGCCGGGAGGTACGGCGTCGTGGCAGCCTCGGCGACGCGGACCAGGTGGTCGCGGACGCGGGCGCCGCGCACGGGCGGCTCGAGAGTCGTGCTCATGTCATCCAATGTCGCCGATCCGGCCCGGATCTTCCTGCCCCTCGCACGTGAATCGGGGCTAGACTCTTGTTCGTCGCGAACAAAAGACCGACCAGGAGGCGCGATGTCCACACGTCCTGTGCGCAGTGCCACACAAATGCAGACGGTGGTCGGTCTCGACCCCGAGGTGGCCGAGGCGCTGCGCGCACGGCTGGCCGAGGTCGCGGACCGCGTCGTGCTCACCATCATCGACGAGGTGCCCAGCTATGCCGGCGCGTTCAGCGGGCGGATGGGCGAGGTGATCCGCAACGCGGTCCAGCTCGCGCTCGGCGGCTTCCTCACCCTCGCCACCCGCCAGCACGGCAAGACGCCGCCCAAGGCGCCGGCGATCGAGGGCGCCTACCAGCTCGGCCGCGGCGAGGCCCGCAGCGGCCGGACCGTCGAGGCGCTCCTCGCCGCCTACCGCGTCGGCGCGCGCACGTCGTGGCGCGACATGGCCGACGCCGCGGTCGACGCCGGGATCGACGCCGAGCAGCTGGCCCGGTTCGCCGAGCTCGTCTTCGCCTACATCGACGAGCTCTCGGCAGCCTCCGTGGCCGGGCACACCGACGAGCTCGAGAGCAGCGGCCGGGTCCGGCAGCGCAACCTCGAGCGGCTCGCGCGGGCCCTGCTCACCGGCGCCCCGATCGACGCCGTCAACGCGGCGGCCGAGCGCGCCGACTGGGAGCCGCCCGGCGCGCTGACCGCCGTCGTGCTGCCCGAGTCGCAGGTCTCCCACGCCCTGACCGCGCTCGACCCGCGGACGCTCCAGCCCACCGACGACGTCCCCGGGCTGCCGGAGGGCCACGCCTCGCTGCTCGTCCCGAGCACCGGCTCGCCCACCGCGCGGCGCACGTTGCTGCGCGCGCTCCGGGGCACCGACGCGGTGGTCGGCCCCAGCACGGAGTGGCTGGAGGCGTCGGCGTCGTACCGTCGCGCGCTGCGGTGCGCCGCGCTCGGCCTCGAGGGCCTGGTCGACTCCGACGAGCACCTCGCGGCGCTCGTGCTGGCCGCCGACGCCGAGGCCCGCGCCGACCTGCGGGCCCGGGTGCTCGCCCCGCTGGCGGACCTGCGGCCGTCCACCGCCGAGAAGCTCACCGACACCCTCCGCAGCTGGCTGCTGCACCACGGCCGCCGTGACGCGGTGGCCGAGGAGCTCTTCGTCCACGCCCAGACCGTGCGCTACCGCGTCGGCCAGCTCCGGGAGGTGTACGGCGACCGGCTGGAGGACCCGGCCTTCGTGCTCGACGCCACCCTCGCGCTGGCCTGACCCGGCGTCACAGCGGGTCGTCGGCGAGCAGGACCCGGCGGCGGAGGAAGGCGAGCTGCGCCGTCTTCGGCGGGAGGTCGGGCATCGGGGCGGGGATCTCGGTGACCGGGCCGAGCTCGGCCCCCAGCCGCTGCAGCAGCGCGACGGACTTGTGGTTGGCGACGTCGGGCTCGAGGACGACGCGGCGGACCCGGGGGTCGGCGAAGACGTGGCCCAGCAGGAACTGCACCAGCTCGGGCGTGCGCCCCGCGCGGGCGGCGTCGTTGGCCAGGAAGAGGTGCACGCCGAGGTCGCCGGGCTGCCGGTCGTAGTGCTCGCCGATCTCGTCGACGAACGGGTCGTAGGTCTGCACGAGCGCGACGGGGCGGTCGCCGAGGAGCACGAGCGAGGCCGTCAGGTGGTCCTGCTCGTCGATCCAGCCGTAGATGCCGGCGACCTCCTCGACCGTGCGCTCGCCCATGCCCCAGAAGGCCGCGCGCGGCTCGGTGAACCACCCGTGCAGCAGCGCGGCGTCGGCGTGGGGCGCCACGGGCCGGAGGGCGAAGGTGGGGGTGACGGGGAGCAGGGTGCCGTCCTTCCAGGCGGTGAACTGGTCGTCGTGGTGCGGATCGCCCGCGATGCCGCGGGCGCCGAGCGGGACCGCCCAGCGGCTGCGCGACCGGTCGGCGAGGTCCCACACGAGGCGGGCGATCGGGCCGGTGGTGCAGGCGTCGGTCCCGGGGATCCACCGGGTGGAGGCCACGCACTCGGTGTCGCCGTCGAGCCCGTGGCCGGTGACGGCCGGGAGGTACGGCGACGGGTCGAGGCCGAGGTCGGCCAGGGCGTGGCACGGCGCGAACCGGTGCCGCTCGCCCCAGGTCCGGGGCGGCAGGGCCGCGACCTGCGCCAACGCGTCGGCCGCGAGCGCCGCCAGGTCGAGCCCGGTCGGCGGGTCGGCGAGGAGGTCCGGCAGGACGCGCGCCACCCGGCTGGGGAGGTGCCACCACGGCACCAGCACCTCGGCGTGCACCGGTGGCGTCGCCGACCGGGCCGGCGCCAGGACGGGCTGGCCGACGACCGCGGCGACGAGCGCGTCGCGGACGGCGGCGTACGCCCCGGCGGCCGTCGAGTCGGCGGACATCGTGCCGTCCCACTCCTCCAGCTGCGCGACGATCCGGCGGCTCGCGTCCGGGAGGTCGTCGAGGCTCCGCAGCAGCGCGAGCAGCGCGCCGCCCGAGGTGTCGAGCACGTCGGTGACGACCGACGTCGCGGCCGCCACGTCGACGCTGCCCTCCTCCAGGAGCGCGGCGATCCGGTCGCGGCGCCAGGACGGGGCGAAGCGGTCGGACAGCACGTCCCAGCGCTCGTCCGTGCGGTCGTTCGCGGTCACGGCCACGTCCGCCGGTGCGACCTCGGTCCGGGGCAGCCCGGCCCACCCGGTCCACGCCCCGCCCTCGCGGACCGGCACCCGGCCGGCGACGCGGTGGAGCACCCGTCCGGACGAGTCGGCGACGAGGACGTTGTTGACCGGCTCCACCCAGTGCTCGAGCGCCGCGTCGACGTCGGCGACCGAGCGGGCCCGGAGGAGCGGCAGCACGGCGGAGAGCCCGGTGTCACCCAGCTCGGCCGTGGGCGTCCGGACCACCAGGCGGCCGTCGACCACGTCCACGTCCTGGTAGTCGGCCATCGCGTTGGTGACGGCCCACGCGACGTGCCCGGTGTGGCCGAAGTGCTGCACGCCGGGCACGCCGGGGAAGGCCAGCCCGACGACGTCGACCTCGTCGCACGCGAGCCCGACCTGCTGGTAGATCCCCGGCGACTCGAAGACCCGGTGCGGGTCGGCGCCGATGAGCGGCGACCCGGACGCCGTGCGCGCGCCGCCGACCGCGAACGCGTTGCTGCCGTGGGGCGGCTCGCCGACGCCGAGCAGCCCGGCCAGCCGGGGGTCGAGACCCGGCCCGACCGACGCGGCCCAGAGCTTGGTCGGGAACCCTGCGAAGAGGACGTGCTGGACGAGGAAGACCGCCAGCGGCGTCCACGGCTGCCACGAGCCCGGGGCGGGGTGGGCGGCCAGCTCGGGCGACGTGGCCCCGTCGGCGAAGCCGGCCCGCACCCCGTCGACGTACGCCGCGAAGAACGCCTGCGACTCCGGGTCCAGCGCGTCGAGCCCGCGACGGGCCGTGCCCTCGATGTCGAGGTCGCGGGCGAGCGCGTCCCAGGCACCCGACCCGCCGAGCGCACCGACGCGGGCCTCGCCCCGCAGCCGCTCGACCTCCAGCTGCCAGGCCCGGTCGTGCGCGGTCACCCGCCCCTGCTCGAAGGCGAGGTCGTGGAGGTGGCGGGTGCGGACGTGCGGGACGCCGTACCGGTCCCGGTGGACGCTCACCGGCGCGCGGCCGGGTTGGGGAGGGTGCCGGCGAAGATCAGTGACTCCGCCTGGTCGGCGAGGTCGACCATCTGGAGCGTGTTGCGCAGCTGGAGGCGGTTGAGACAGCTGTGCGCGAACTCCTCGCGGAGCAGGTCGTACGTCGCCACGGCGAGGGCGAGCTCCGGGTGGTCGGCGGCGTGGCCGGCGATGCAGTCGTGGACCAGGGCCCAGAAGTCGTCGTCGGGCAGCAGGCCCGACTCGTCGAGCAGGGCGCCGAGGTGGCGCAGGAAGCCGTCGAAGACGTCGGTGTGCACCGCCAGCGCGGCCAGGTCGGGCGTGACGACGGCGCGGATCCGGGCGACCGCCTCCGGCAGCGGCCGGTCGGTGAGGACGGCGACCTCCTCGCCGATGTCCTTCATGACCATCCGCGTCGGCACGTGGTCGCGCAGCACCATCAGGAGATTCTCACCGTGCGGCATGAAGGCGAGGTCGTGGGCGAGCAGGCAGTGCACGACGGGCCGCAGGTAGGCACGGAGGTAGCGCGCCACCCACGTCCGCGCATCGAGGCCCGAGGCCCCGATGAGCTCGCCGACCAGCGGCACACCGGACGCGTCGCGGTGCAGCAGCGACGCCATCGTGGCCAGCCGCTCGCCCTCCGCCAGGTGCGGCACCGCGCTCTCGCGCCAGAGCGCGGCGACCATCTTGCGGTAGGGAGAGGCGACCGGGACGCGGTGGTAGGCGTCGCCGGTCCAGCCGATCGCGGCGTGCTCCCTCAGCACCGTGAAACCGAGCGAGACCAGCTCGTCGTCGCCCGCGACCAGCTCGGCCACCCAGTCGTTGATCGCCGGGGTGGCGGCCATGTAGGCCGGCGACAGCCCACGCAGGAACCCCATGTTCTGCACCGCGAGCGCGACCTTGACGTAGGAGCGCTCGGGGTGGTCGACGGGGAAGAACGTCCGGATGGACTGCTGCGCGCGGTGGGCACCGGGGCCCTCGCCCAGCGGCACGAGGGCCTGCCGGGCGACGTCGGGGGCGAAGGTGATCGCGAGCCGGTTGGTCCACTGCCACGGGTGGACGGGCAGGTAGAGGAAGTCCGCCGGGTCGAGGCCCAGGTCGCGCAGCCGCTTCTCGAAGTCGACGAGCACCTCCTCGCCGAGCTCCTCGAGGTAGTGCTGCTCCTCGGTCCGGCCGGCCGAGAGCGACAGCTGCGCCTCGTCGCGGCGTACGGCGACCCACCACAGGCGCACGTCCGCACCCGCCTCCGGCGCGAAGGCCGGGTGGTCGTCGGCACCGAAGCCGATGCGGCCGTTGTTGGCGACGAAGCCGGGGTGGCCCTCGGTCATCGCCGCCTCGATCGTCTGGTGGTCGGCGTGCACGAGGTCGGCCGACGTGAGCGTGTGGTGGGTGGTCTTCCACGCCGCGGAGGCGAGGGTGGCCGCGATCTCCTCGAGGTAGACCGGGAGCAGGTGGTCGGGGATGCCGAGGACGTCGTTGCAGTCCACGACGAAGTCCTGGGCGTCGACGGGTGCGGGCTCCCCCGCGACCGTACGACGCACCGACCCCGCGTCGACGCTCCAGTGCTCGAGCGGGTGCCGTCGTGCGGTGAACGCCCAGGTCGATTCGCCGAGGTCGAGCCGCCACCCGTCGCCGGCCGCCACCGGCGCGAGCAGCCGCTCGTGGCTGAGCTCGGCGATCGCCTTGGCGACCAGGTGGCGGTGGGCGCGGGCCATCGCGCCGGGGGTGAGGTGCGCGGCCAGGTCCGTCATCGGGTGGGTCGTGGCGTGGTCGGTCATGCTGCTCCTCCGAGGGCGGATGCGGTGAAGGCCTCGCGGCTGCAGAAGCCCAGCGCCGCGGTCTTGTCGGGCAGGTCGACGGTCCGCGCGACGACGAAGCCGGCGGCGGCGTTGAGGGCGGCGATGCGGTCGTTGCGCACGTCGGGCTCGACGACCACGCGCCGCACGGCCGGGTCGGCGAAGCACTCCTGCATCACCCGGCGCACCACCGCGGCGGTGAAGCCGTGGACCGGGCGGTCGCTCGGGGCGACGAGGACGTGCATGCCCACGTCGCCGGGCTGCAGCTCGGGCAGCCCGGCCAGCGGCGAGCGCGCGGGGTCGTAGCGCTCCATCAGGAAGGCGGGCTCCCCGTCGGCGCGGCCGAGGAGGGCGTCGTGGTGCGGGTCGTCGGCGATCCGGGCGTACTCCTCGTGCACGTGCTCCGGGGTGGCGTCCTGCATGCCCCAGAAGACCGAGCGCGGGTGGGTCACCCAGGCATGCAGCAGCGCGAGGTCGCGGGTCGGGTCGAGGGGTTCGAGGGTGAGCCTCATCGCGCCGCGACCTCCTCGCCCACCGGGTGGCGGTGGCGGTCGGGGATCCCCCACTCCTGGAAGGCGATCCGCTTCTCCACGGGGTACGGCTCGCGGCCCAGGACCTGGGCGAGGATCACCGAGCTGCGCATCGCGCCCATACCGAGGTCGGGCGCGACGAAGCCGTGCGTGTGCTCCTCGGCGTTCTGCACGAAGACCTCGGCGTCGGCGTGGTCGACGGCGAACGTCGGACCGGCGAGGAACCGGCCGCGCTCGTCCCAGCGGATGCGGTCGCGCACCGGCGCGAGGAAGTCGGGCACGCGCGGGGCGTAGCCGGTGGCGAGCACGAGCGACTCGGTGGCGAGCCGCCCGGTCGTCCCCTGCTCGGTGTGGCGCAGGTCGAGGGTGTATCGGTGCCCGTCCCAGTGTGCGCCGGTCACCTCGGTCGCCGTCAGCAGCGTGGTGTCCACGCCGCCCGTCGCCTCCCGGCGGTAGAGCTCGTCGAAGATCGCGTCGATCGTCTCGGAGCTGATGCCCTTGGAGAGCGCGGCCTGTCCCGCCTGCACCTCCGCACGCCGCTGCGCCGGCAGCGCCTGGAAGTACGCCGACCACTCCGGCGAGGTCATCTCGAGGGTGAGCTTGGTGTACTCCATCGGGAAGAAGCGTGGCGAACGGGTCAGCCAGGTGAGCTCGAAGCCGTGGTCCTCCTGCTCGCCGAGCAGGTCGGCGTAGACCTCGGCGGCGCTCTGCCCGCTGCCCACCACGGTCACCGAGCCGCTCGCGAGCAACGACGCCTTCCGGTCGAGGTAGTCGGCGGAGTGCAGCGCCGGGCCGTCGACGTCGAAGGGCAGCCGCGGCGCGGTGCCGGTGCCGAGCACGAGGTGGCGGGCCCGCCAGCTCCTGCCGGTCGCGGACCGGACGACGTAGACCTCGCCGTCGTGCTCGACGGCCACGACCCGCTCGCCCCAGCGCACGGAGTCGAGGCGCTCGGCCGCCCACCGGCAGTAGTCGTCGTACTCGTGGCGGAGGGGGTAGAAGCTCTCCCGGATGTAGAAGGGGTAGAGCCGCCCGACGTCCTTGAGGAACGCCAGGTAGGAGAAGCGCGAGGTCGGGTCGGCGAGCGTCACCAGGTCGGCCAGGAACGGGACCTGCAGCGTCGCGCCGGGCAGCATCATCCCGGGGTGCCAGGAGAACCCGTCGGCGGCGTCGAGGAAGACCGCGTCGAGATCCGCGATCGGGTCGGCCAGGCAGGCCAGGCCGAGGTTGAAGGGGCCCACCCCGATGCCGAGCAGGTCGTACGTCGTCATCGCGCCACCGCCAGCGGCTGACGCGGCGCCGGCGCAGCGGCGGGCTCCCCGGCGATCCGCCGGCCCGCCTCGCGCACCATCTCGACGACGCCGAGCACGTCGGCCACGGTGGCCATCGGGTTGAGCAGGGTCAGCTTGAGGTGGCTGCGGCCGTCGACGCGGGTGGCTGCCACGAGCGCGCGACCCTCGTCGAAGAGCTCGGCCCGGATCGCGGCGTTGAGCCGGGCGAGCGCCGGCTCGTCGAGACCGGGCGGCCGGTACCTGAAGACGATCGTGCTGAGCTGGGGCGCGGCGGCGACCTCGACGTCCGGCAGGACGGTGAGCTCGGCGGCCACCGCGTCGGCCAGGTCGATCACCGTGTCGAGGAGGTCGCCGACCGCGTCGGCCCCCATCACCCGCAGGGTCATCCAGAGCTTGAGCGCCTCGAAGCGCCGGGTGGTCTGCAGGCTCTTGTCGACCTGGTTGGGGTGGGCGGAGTCCTTCGGGTTGAGGTAGTCGGCGTGCCACGTGACGTGGCCGAGCGTCGCTCCGTCGCGGACGAGCAGCGCGCTGCACGAGACCGGCTGGAACCAGGTCTTGTGGTAGTCGACGGCCACCGAGTCGGCGAGCTCGATGCCGTCCAGCCAGCCGCGCCGGCGCCGGGAGACCAGCAGGCCGCCGCCGTAAGCGGCGTCGACGTGGAACCACGCGCCGTAGGCGCGAGCGAGGGCGGCGACCTCGGGAAGGGGGTCGATGGCGCCGAAGTCGGTGGTGCCGGCCGTGGCCACCACCGCCATGGGGACGTCGCCGGCGGCGGTGCAGTCGGCCAGGGCGGCCGCCAGGGCGGTGGGGTCCATCCGCCGGGAGGCGTCGACGGGCACCGGGACCACGGCGGCGTCACCGAGCCCGAGCATCCGGGCCGCCTTCTGCACCGAGAAGTGGCCGTCGGCGCTGGCGAGGATCCGCAAACGGTCGGCGGGCGCGCCCTGCTGGCTCAGCCTCTGGTCACGGGCCAGCAGCAGCGCCTGCAGGTTGGACTGGGTGCCACCCGTGGTGAAGATGCCGTCGGCGCGGGCGTCGTACCCGATGCGAGCGGCGGTCCAGTCGACCAGGTGCCGTTCGATGAAGGTGGCGCCGGCGCTCTGGTCGAAGGTGTCGAGGCTGGCGTTCACACCGCTGACGAAGACCTCGGCCGCGAGCGCCGGGATGACCACGGGGCAGTTGAGGTGCGCCGCCGCCGTCGGCTCGTGGAACCAGATGGCGTCGTCGAGCCAGAGCCGCGACAGCTCGGCGAGGGCGTCGCCGCTGCCGCCGAGCGGCCGGTCGAGGTCGACGGACGCGACGCGCGTGGCCGCCTCCCGCGGGGTGACGCCGGAGAGCGGGCGTCCGCCCGTCGAGCCGAGGTGGTCGACGAGGCGGTCGACGGCGGCGTCGACGGCCTGCCGGTAGCCGGCGGCGTTGGCCGGGTGGAAGAGGTGCTGCCGAGGTGCGCCCACGTGCGATGCTCCCGAGACGAAGGGATTAGGTAAGCCTTACCTTACTCATCTCGGCTGGCTTGGCTACGTGTCCCAGGTCACACCCTCCCCGACCGGCGCCGCTGTAACGCCGGGTTACTGACACTGCCCACCCCGACACATCGGCGTGGGTAGTCGCGATAACCCGGCGTTAGAGCGGCTCCCGGGCGAACACCTCGTCGCCGGCGACCCAGGTCGCCACGACGTGCTCGGCGAAGCCGCGCAGCGCCACGCCGTGGTCCCGGTCTGACGCGCCGGCCAGCGGGTCGGCGTCGAGCAGGACCAGGTCGGCGGGGTGCCCCACCGCGACGGTGCCCCAGCCGTCTGTGGAGGCGGCGAGCGCCTCGCGGGCGGTGATCGACTGCTCGGGGTGCCACGGCTCGCGGTCGTCCCCGGAGCGGTGCACGGCCGCGGCGATCGCGAGCCAGGGGTCGAGGGGCGAGACCGGCG
>JAYSEC010000102.1:7554-11427 GCA_041914085.1 Nocardioides sp. | reverse complement strand
CGCTGCTTCTCCGCCTCGGGGATGCCGAGCTTGTCGTAGGTGTTCTTGATGTCCTCGGGCAGGTCGTCCCAGGTGGTCGCCTGCTTCTCGGAGGAGCGCACGAAGTACTTGATGTTGTCGAAGTCGATGCCGCCGAGGTCGGAGCCCCACGTCGGCATGGGCTTGCGGTGGAAGAGCTTGAGGCCCTTCAGGCGCAGGTCGAGCATCCACTGCGGCTCGGACTTCTTCGAGGAGATGTCACGCACGACGTCCTCGTTGAGGCCGCGCGTCGCGGCGGCGCCGGCGTCGTCCTTGTCGGCCCAGCCGAACTCGTAGCGGCCGATGCCCTTGAGCTCGGGGTTGAGGTCTTCGATGCTCAGGTTCTGGGTCATGCCTGCTCCTTCTCGGGGTCCGACTTCGTCGTGTGGATCTGGGGGATGCACGTGGTGCAGACGCCGTCGCCGTGGGCGATGGTCGCCAGCCGCTGGACGTGGGTGCCGAGCACGGAGGCGATCGCCTCGGTCTCGGCCTCGCACAGCTGCGGGAACTCGTGGGCGACGTGGGAGACCGGGCAGTGCTGCTGGCACAGCTGCTCCCCCACGCTGATGCCGTTGAGGGGGGCCAGCTCGCGCACGGACGCGGCGTAGCCGTTCTGGGTGAACACCCGGGCCAGTGCCTCCGCAGGCGTCAGGTCGGGCTCGGCCGCCACCACGGCGGCGTAGTCGCGCTCGACGAACGACACCCGGCGCCGGGCGAACTCGACCACGGCCTCCTCGCCCTGCGTCTCGGCCAGGAACCGCATGGCCTGCACGGCGAGGTCGTCGTACTGCTGGTCGAAGCTGTCGCGGCCCGCCTCGGTGAGCGCGAACACCTTGGCCGGTCGACCGCGGCCGCGCGCGCCGTAGACCTTGGGCTCGCGCGACTCGACGACGCCCTCGAGCGTGAGGTGGTCGAGGTGACGTCGTACGGCGGCCGGGGTGAGGTCGAGGCGACGGGCGAGGTCGGCGGCCGTCGAGGGCCCGTTCTCCAGGATCGTGCGGCACACGCGATCGCGCGTGGGTGCGTCCCCGTCCGGGGTCGCCGCCGTCCTGGTGAATTCCACAACGACAGTGTGACGTTATTGCCGTACGCCGTTCAAGCAAGGGTCCCCTAAGTGACCCGGGCCACGGCGGTCGACGCCGACCGTGGCCTCGCCCGGGGTCCGACCTAGACTTCGCGACGTGCCAGCAGCCTCCCCCGCCGTCGAGATCGACGGCCTGCTGATGGCCTACGGCGACAAGGTCGCCGTAGACGGGCTGTCGCTCGACGTGGCGCGCGGGTCGGTCACCGCGGTCCTCGGCCCCAACGGCGCCGGCAAGACCACCACCCTCGAGACCTGCGAGGGCTACCGCGTGCCGCAGCGGGGGACGGTCCGGGTGCTCGGGCTCGACCCGCAGCGCGACCGTGCCACCCTGCTCCCCCGCATCGGCGTGATGCTGCAGTCGGGCGGCGCGTGGAGCGGCGTGCGGGCCCGGGAGATGCTCGACCACATGGCCTCGCTGCACGCCCGTCCCCTCGACACCGACATGCTCAGCGACCGCCTCGGCCTCGGAGACTGCGGGCGCACGCCCTACCGCCGGCTCTCGGGCGGCCAGCAGCAGCGGCTCGGCCTCGCCATCGCGCTGGTCGGGCGCCCGGAGCTGGTCTTCGTGGACGAGCCGACGGCCGGCATGGACCCGCAGGCCAGGCGCACCACGTGGGAGCTGCTCGAGGAGGTGCGCGCCGACGGCGTCACCGTCGTGCTGACCACGCACCACATGGACGAGGCCGAGCGCCTGGCCGACCGGATCCACATCATCGACCGCGGGCGCGTGATCGCCAGTGGGACGCCCGGCGAGCTCACCCGCGAGGGCCGCTCCGCCACCATCCGGCTCGTGGTGAACCGGCCGTTCCCCGACGGGGCGCCGGAGTCGCTGCGCGCCGAGCTGGGGCCCGACACCGAGGTCCGCCAGCTCGACGAGGTCAGCATGCTGATCCACGGTCCGGCCGACTCCACCACGCTCGGGCGGGTCTCGCGCTGGTGCGAGGAGCACGACGTGCTCCCGGAGACGCTCAACCTGGGCCAGCGCAACCTCGAGGACGTCTTCCTCGACCTCACCGGACGGGAGCTCGCACCGTGAGGGCGGGAACCGGCACGTTCACCTCCGCCCCCGGGGGCGCCACGCTCGCGCGCATGGTGCTCGCCCAGTCGCGCATGGAGGCCCGCCTCATGCTGCGCAACGGCGAGCAGCTCCTGCTGGCCATCGTCATCCCGGTCATCGTCCTGGTCGGCGGCGTCGTCGGCGCCGACCGCATCGGCATCGACCTCGACGGCCACCGCCCGGTCGACATCCTGACGCCCGGCGTGCTCGCGCTCGCCGTGATGTCCACGGCCTTCACGTCCGTGGCGATCGCGACCGGCTTCGAGCGGCGCTACGGCGTCATCAAGCTCCTCGGCTCCTCGCCGCTCCCCCGCCACGGTCTCCTGCTCGGCAAGGTCCTCGCCCTGCTCAACGTGGTCGTGCTCCAGCTCGTGGTGCTGGTCGTGGTCGGCCTGGCCCTGGGGTGGGAGCCGACGCTCGACGACCCGCTGCGCTCGGTCGCAGGCGCGGCGCTGGCGCTCGGGCTCGGCACCGCGGCCTTCGCCGCCCTCGGGCTCCTCGTCGCCGGCGTGCTGCGCGCCGAGGCGACGCTCGCGCTCGCCAACCTCGTCTACCTCCTGCTGATGGCGGGTGGAGGGGTGGTGCTGCCCACGAGCACGTACGGCGCCGCGTCGGGCGTGATCGCGTGGCTGCCCTCGGGCGCCCTCGGCGAGGCGATGCGCGAGGCCCTCGTGCACGCGACCGTCGACGCCCGCTCGCTGCTCGTGCTCGTCGGGTGGGCGATCGTCGGCACCCTGCTCACTGCCCGGACCTTCAGGTGGGAATGATGTCTGCCCTGCTCGACCGGCTCGCCCGGTACCTCTGGCCGCTCGCGCTGGCCAACCTCGTCGCCAACATCGGCATCGTGGTGACCGGCGCCGCAGTGCGCCTCACCGGCTCGGGGCTCGGCTGCCCGACGTGGCCGCGCTGCTCCGACGAGTCGTACGTCACCCACGGCGAGCTGGGGGTGCACGGCGTCATCGAGTTCGGCAACCGCACGCTCACCTTCCTGCTGGCCGCGATCGCCGTGCTGTGCTTCCTGTCCGCGCTGGGCGCCCGGCACCGCCGGGCGACGCGGCTGTCCTTCGCGATCGGGCTCGGCATCCCCCTCCAGGCGGTCATCGGGGGCATCACCGTGCTGACCGACCTCAATCCGTGGATCGTGGCGGGCCACTTCCTGCTGTCGATGCTGATCATCTCGATCTGCATCGCCCTGCTCGACGAGCTCCGCAGCCCCGACCGTGGGGCGGCACCCCCGCTGCCGCGGGCGCTGGCCTGGACGACCGCTGCCGCCGGCTGGGTGGTGCTCTACCTCGGCACCGTCGTCACCGGCGCCGGACCGCACGCCGGCGACACCGAGGCACCGCGCAACGACCTCGACCCGGCCACCGTCTCCCAGGTCCACGCACTCGCGGTCTACCTGCTCGTCGCCCTCACCGTGGCGTTGCTCGTCGTGGCCCTGCGCGGGGGGCACCGGTGGCTGGCAACCGTGACCGGCCTGGTCCTCGTGATCGAGGTGCTGCAGGGCGTGCTGGGCTGGGTGCAGTACTGGCTCGACCTGCCAGTCGGCCTGGTGGCGCTGCACATGCTCGGTGCCGCCCTGCTCGCCGCGGGCCTCGCCCGCATCGCGCTCGCCGTGCTCCCGCACCACGCCGTCCACGAGGCACGGGCGGACGGCGGGTCGCAGCCGGACGCGGCGACCCGCCTCCCCTAGTCCTCCAACTGGCCCTGCACC
>JAYSEC010000102.1:0-7454 GCA_041914085.1 Nocardioides sp. | reverse complement strand
TCAGAGCTTGCGGGCGAAGATCACCGTGCGCTTGGAGTAGTCGTCCGCCTTGCAGGCCACCAGCACGATCCGCGGTGGTCCCGAGACGGAGTAGAGCGAGCCCATCTTGCGGTCGGCCGCCCAGAACTCGCGGCGCACGACCTCGAACCCGCAGCCACCGACGCGGATCCGGTCACCGCGTCGCAGCTGGCCCCACCGGTCGGCCACGCCGTTGCCGGCACGCCAGGCGTGACCGGCGTAGACGGTGCTGCCGCTGGGGTCGCACGGCGGGTCGCCCTTGGCCCAGGTGTAGACGGTGCCGCGCAACCGCCACCCGACGTCGAGGGTGTCGTTGCGGGCCGCCACCTCCACCACCGCGGCGTCGGTGCCCGTGCGAGCGATCTGCAGCCGGTCAGGGGCGGCCTGGGCCGCACCCTGACCGACCAGCAGGGTCGCGCAGAGCGTCACCGCGAGGAACGCGGCGCGACGCATCACGATCCCGTGTGCGGGGCGATCTCCGGGGCCTTCGCGCACGGGCGGGTGCTGAAGGTCATCCGCCACACCTGCTTGCCCTCGAGCCGGTAGGTGGCGTCCGCGGACTGGGCGCGCACGGTGATCGTGTACGACCGGGCGACCTTGGCACCGATGGCCTTGAGGGTGCGGGCCTTGAGCCACACGCCCTGGCGGATCACCTGGCCGTCGACCTTGTAGACGACGCCGGACCGCTTGCTGACCTTGAACAGGTCGCTCGCACGGCCGCACTTGTCGAGGTGCTTGGCCTTGGCCTTCACCACGCGGACCTCCGCGGGCAGCACCTCCGGCGGGCTCACCGGGCACGGCTGCTGCGTGTCGGTGGGCGTCGGGAGGGTGATCGCGGTCTGCCCGTTGCCGAAGGAGTGACCGGGGTTGGCGGTGATCGTCAGGCTGCCGTCGGGGTTGACCACCGAGGTCCACGGGCCGCTGGGCACCGTGCCGTAGTGGGCGTTGCCCGGACCGCAGTCGTCGACGACCGGGACCTGCGGGGCCGCCTCGACGCACGGCTGGTTGCTGTCGGCCGGCACCGGGTAGGTGAGGACCGTCTGGCCGTTGGGGAAGACGTGGCCCGCGTCGGCCGTGATCGTCAGGCTGCCGTCGGGGTTGACCACCGAGGTCCACGGGCCGCTGGGCACCGTGCCGTAGTGGGCGTTGCCCGGACCGCACTCGTCGACGACCGGGACCTTCGGCGCGTCGACCTTCTTGGTGTTGCAGTCCTCCGAGAACGCCGAGGCCGCGATCCAGCCGGAGTTGGTCTGCGTCACGCCGTTGGACCAGCGCGCGTCGAGGGTCAGCACGACCGCGGACGTGGGCCTGGAGGTGATGGCCTCGGTGAACGTCTTGGACTCGTTCCAACCCAGCGTGGTGCCCACGGGCACCGCCTGGGGGCGGTTCGAGCCGGTGATGCGCTCGGTGCGCTGCTCGCTGTTGACGACCTCCCAGGTGACGTCCCACCCGCCGCCATCGCGGCAGGAGACGGACCCGGTGATCGTGTTGTGGTGTGCGCTCGAGGGTGCGGCGAGGCCGACGACGGCGAAGCCGACGGCCACCACCAGCGTCATGATCCTCGACACGCTCCGACCGGTCGTGCCCCCACGACCGGCGCCCATGCGTTGTCCTGGCGCGCCAAACATCAGTTTCGAACCCCCATGAATACGTGCGGAAGCCCTGCGCTTCCCCACCCGCGACGATTCAACGGGAAGTGACGCGGAGTCACACGAGAGGAATTCTCAAGAGGTTCTCTAGAAAGCCTCATTTCCCAGACGTTCGGGACAGGGTGCGCTAGCGGCCCAGCAAGGGATCGAGCGCGACCGCCACGAAGAGCAGGGAGAGATAGAGGTTCGAGGCGTGGAACAGGCGCATCGGGTTGATCTCGCTGAGCACGTCGGAGGACCGGGCCCGGCCCCACATGCGGTGGGCCTCGACGAGGAACACCGCGCCGAGGACGACGGCCGCGACGGGGTACACCGCGCTCGTGCCGGCGACCGGCCACAGCAGCAACGAGACCGCGACCATGACCCAGCTGTAGACCACGACCTGGCGGCCGACCTCGCCGGCGGGCTTGACCACGGGCAGCATCGGCACGTCGACGTTGGCGTAGTCCTCGCGGTAGCGCAGCGCCAGGGCCCAGGTGTGCGGCGGGGTCCAGAAGAAGACGACGAGGAACAGCACGACCGGCGTCCACGCCAGCTCACCCGTGACGGCGGTCCACCCGATGAGGGCGGGGAAGCAGCCCGCGAGGCCGCCCCACACGATGTTCTGGGTGGTGCGCCGCTTGAGCAGCATCGTGTAGACGAGCACGTAGAACGCGTTGGCCAGGACGGACAGCCCGGCCGACAGCCAGTTCACCCACAGCGCGAGCACCACGGTCGAGACCACGGCCAGCACGGTGGCGAACACGAGCGCCGACGTCGCCGAGACGATGTGGCGCGGCAGCGCGCGTCGGCGCGTACGGCGCATCTGCTCGTCGATGTCGCGGTCGTAGACGCAGTTGTACGCCGACGCCGAGCCCGCCGAGAGCGCACCGCCGACGACGGTCGCCACCACCAGCCCGAGCGGCGGGATCCCGCGCTCGGCGAAGAACATCACCGGCACGGTCGTGAGCAGCAGCAGCTCGATGACGCGGGGCTTGGTCAGCCCGACGTAGGCCGCGACGACGTCGCGCCAGGTCTTCGCCTCCTCGTGCCCGGCGCCCCCGTCACCGGTCGACATCGCGGCGGACGCAGCAGCGCGCGAGCCGGCGTGGGACACGGTGGAGACCTCGGGAGGACGGGGACGGATGGGACGCGGAGGAGTGGGAACCAGAGGGGACGGACGGCCTGCGATGCGGTGTCCGCGGCCACCCTCGGGTGGGGTCGAGTCTACTCGGCCACGCCGCTAGGCTCGCAGTCGAGGCCACACCAACGGACCTGTGATCCTGGCTGCACCCCCGAACGCCCCCGAGCGCCGAGTGCACTCCACCGAGAGGAACTGCGTTGACCAAGAAGTCCGCCCTGCCCGCCACCCTCGAGTGGGACGACGTCGACGAGCGCGCGGTCGACACCGCCCGCGCCCTCGCGATGGACGCGGTGCAGAAGGTCGGCAACGGCCACCCCGGCACGGCCATGAGCCTGGCGCCGGCGGCGTACCTGCTGTTCCAGAAGGTGATGCGGCACAACCCGGCCGACCCCCACTGGACCGGGCGCGACCGGTTCGTCCTCTCCTGCGGCCACAGCTCCATCACCCTCTACACCCAGCTCTTCCTGGGTGGGTGGGGCCTCGAGATCGAGGACCTCCGCTCGCTGCGCACCTGGGGCAGCAAGACCCCGGGTCACCCCGAGCACGGCCACACCGCGGGCGTGGAGACCACCACCGGCCCCCTCGGGCAGGGCGTCGCCAACGCGGTCGGCATGGCGATGGCCGCCCGGCGCGAGCGCGGCATCCTCGACCCGGACACCGCCGAGGCCGACTCGCCGTTCACCCACCACGTCTACGCCATCTGCTCCGACGGCGACCTCGAGGAGGGCGTCAGCGCCGAGGCGTCCTCGATCGCCGGCACCCAGCAGCTGGGCAACCTCACGATGATCTACGACGCCAACCAGATCTCGATCGAGGGCGACACCGACGTCGCGTTCACCGAGGACGTCGGCGCCCGCTACGAGGCCTACGGCTGGCACGTGCAGCACGTCGACTGGACCAACGGCGGCACCGACTACGTCGAGGACGTCCCCGCCCTCTACGCCGCCGTCCGTGCGGCCGACGAGGTCACCGACCGGCCCAGCCTCATCGTGCTGCACACCGTGATCGCGTGGCCCGCCCCCAACGCCCAGGGCACCGGCAAGTCGCACGGCTCCGCGCTGGGCGAGGAGGAGGTCGCCGCCACCAAGAAGGTGCTCGGCTTCGACCCCGAGAAGCACTTCGAGGTGCCCGCCGAGGTCATCGAGCGCACCCGTGGCCTCGTCGAGCGCGGCAAGCAGTGGCAGGCCGACTGGCAGGAGCGCCTCGACGCCTGGCGGTCCTCGGCTCCGGCCGAGGTGCTCGCGACCTTCGAGCGGATGCAGACCCGCGCGCTGCCCGAGGGCCTCGCCGGCGTGCTGCCGAGCTTCGACGCCGACCCGAAGGGCGTCGCCACCCGCAAGGCCTCCGGCGCGGTGATCAACGCCGTCGCCGGCGTGATGCCCGAGCTGTGGGGCGGCTCGGCCGACCTGGCCGAGTCCAACAACACGACCATCGAGGACGCACCGTCGTTCATCCCCGAGAGCCGTTCCACCGACCAGTGGAGCGGTGACCCGCTCGCCGGCCGGGTGCTGCACTTCGGCATCCGCGAGCACGGCATGGGCGGCATCCTCAACGGCATCGCCCTCCACGGCGGTACCCGCGTGTTCGGCGGCACCTTCCTCACCTTCAGCGACTACATGCGCGGCTCCGTCCGGCTCGCCGCGATCATGGGCCTGCCGGTGACCTACGTCTGGACCCACGACTCGATCGGGCTCGGCGAGGACGGTCCCACCCACCAGCCGATCGAGCACCTCGCCGCGCTGCGCGCGATCCCCGGCCTCGACGTCGTACGCCCCGCGGACGCCAACGAGACCGCGGCCGCCTGGCACGCCGTGCTCGAGCGCACCGACCGGCCCGCCGGCATCGCGCTGACCCGCCAGAACGTGCCGGTCTTCCCGCGCGGCGAGGAGGGCTTCAGCGACACCAGCAACGTCCACCGCGGCGGCTACGTCCTGCTCGACGTCGACGGCGGCGAGCCCGACGTCATCTTGATGGGCACCGGCTCCGAGGTGCAGGTCGCCGTGGCCGCCCGCGAGCTGCTCGCGGCCGACGGGATCCGCGCCCGGGTCGTCTCGCTGCCCTGCCTCGAGTGGTTCGAGGAGCAGGAGGAGGCCTACCGCGAGTCGGTGCTCCCGCCGACGGTCAAGGCCCGCGTCTCGGTGGAGGCCGGCGTGAAGCAGGGGTGGCGCGACTACGTCGGCGACCACGGCCGCATCGTCTCGCTCGACCACTACGGCGCCTCGGCCGACTTCGCGCGCATCTACGAGGAGTTCGGCATCACCGGCGAGGCGGTGGCCAACGCCGCCCGCGACAGCCTGCGCACCCTGACCGACTGACGTACGTCCCGCACGCCCCACACAGGAGGCATCACATGAACGACCGTCTCAAGGCCCTGGCCGACGCCGGGGTGTCCATCTGGCTCGACGACCTCTCCCGCGAGCGGCTGGAGACCGGCAACCTCGCCGACCTGGTGAAGAACAGCCACGTCGTCGGGGTCACCTCCAACCCCGCGATCTTCCAGTCCGCGCTGTCCGACGGCGAGCGCTACGACCCGCAGGTCCGCGAGCTCGCCGCCGCCGGTGCGGACGTCGACGAGGCGACCCGCACCATCACCACCGACGACGTCCGCGACGCGTGCCGGGTGATGCGCCCGGTCTTCGACGCGACCGACGGCGTCGACGGCCGGGTCTCCATCGAGGTCTCCCCCGGCTTCGCCCACGACACCGAGCAGACGGTCAAGGAGGCCGCCGAGCTCTGGGAGGTCGTCGGCGAGCCCAACCTGCTCATCAAGATCCCCGGCACGAAGGAGGGGTGGCCGGCGATCACCGAGACGATCGCCGCCGGCATCTCGGTCAACGTGACGCTGATCTTCGGCCTCGAGCAGTACCGCAACGTCATGGAGGCCTACGTCTCCGGGCTGGAGCAGGCCCTGGCCAACGGCCACGAGCTCGCCGACATCCACTCGGTCGCCTCGTTCTTCGTCTCGCGCGTCGACACCGAGATCGACAAGCGCCTCGAGGCGATGACCGACGGTCCCGGCACCGACCCGGACCTGCGCGGCAAGGCCGGCGTGGCCAACGCCCGGCTCGCGTTCGAGATGTACGAGCAGTTCTTCGCAGGCGAGCGCTGGGCGGCCCTCGAGGCCAAGGGCGCGCGCAAGCAGCGGCCGCTGTGGGCCTCGACGGGCGTGAAGAACCCCGACTACGACGACACGATGTACGTCGTCGACCTCGTCGTCGAGGACACCGTCAACACCATGCCGGAGAAGACCCTCGACGCGGTCGCCGACCACGGCGAGGTGCGCGGTGACCGCGTGCGCCCCTTCTACGACGACGCGCGCGCCCACATGGCCGCCCTGGCCGCCGCCGGCATCGACTACGACGACGTCATCGAGGTGCTGATCAAGGAGGGCGTCGACAAGTTCGTCGTCGCCTGGGACGAGCTGCAGACGACCCTGGCCGCGTCGCTCGAGGCCGCCCGGGCATGAGCACCGGCCCGGTGGACCCGACGACGACGGCCGCCTGGGCCGACCTCCAGCGTCTCGCCGACGCCTTCGAGCCGGACCTGCGCTCGACCGTCACGCCCTCGTGGGTCGCCGCGCAGACGAGCACCGCCGGCGACCTGTTCGTCGACCTGTCGAAGAACCTCTGGGACGCCGACGTCGAGGCGGCGCTGCTGCGCCTGGCCGACCAGGTCGACGTCGCGGGGCGTCGCAGCGCCATGTTCGCCGGGGAGCACATCAACGTCACCGAGGACAGGGCGGTGCTCCACACCGCCCTGCGCCTGCCCGCCGACGCCACGCTGGAGGTCGACGGGCAGGACGTCGTGGCCGACGTGCACGAGGTCCTCGACCGGGTGTTCGCGTTCGCCGACCGGGTCCGGTCCGGCGACTGGACCGGTGTGACCGGTCGGCGCATCGAGACCGTGGTCAACATCGGCATCGGCGGCTCCGACCTCGGGCCGGTGATGGCCTACGAGGCACTCGCGCCCTACCGGCAGGACGGGCTCGCCTGCCGCTTCATCAGCAACATCGACCCGACCGACGCCGGTCAGACCCTCGAGGGCCTCGACCCGGAGACGACGCTGTTCATCGTCTCGAGCAAGACGTTCGGCACGCTGGAGACCCTGACCAACGCACGGCTCTGCAAGGCGTGGCTGCTCGAGCGGCTCCCCTCCGGGACCGACGAGTCCGCCGCCGTCGCCCAGCACTTCGTCGCCGTCTCCACCGCGCTCGACAAGGTCGCCGACTTCGGCATCGACCCCGCCAACGCCTTCGGCTTCTGGGACTGGGTGGGCGGGCGCTACTCGATGGACTCCGCCATCGGTCTCTCGCTCGTGGTGGCCGTCGGGCCGGAGCACTTCGCCGACCTGCTGGCCGGCTTCCACACCATGGACGAGCACTTCCGCACCGCGCCGCCGGAGGCCAACGTCCCGCTCCGGATGGGCCTGCTGAACGTCTGGTACGCCAACTTCCTCGGCGCCCACACCCACGCGGTCCTGCCCTACTCCCAGCTGCTGCACCGCTTCCCGGCGTACCTCCAGCAGCTCACGATGGAGTCCAACGGCAAGTCCGTGCGCTGGGACGGCGAGGCGGTCGACTACGACACCGGCGAGGTCTTCTGGGGCGAGCCCGGCACCAACGGCCAGCACGCGTTCTACCAGCTCATCCACCAGGGCACCCGGCT
>JAYSEC010000101.1:0-11482 GCA_041914085.1 Nocardioides sp. | reverse complement strand
ACACCTACGGCGACCGCCACGCCTACCTCGTCCACCCCGACGAGCAGGGCCGCGCGCAGACCCCCAAGGCGATGTACGTCTCCCCCTTCCACGGCGTCGACGGCACGTACGACGTCGCGGTCCCGGTCCCGACCGACCGCCTGCACGTCGCGGTCACCCTGCGCGACCACACGCAGCCGGGGACGGCCTCGCCGGCGCCCTTCAGCGCCAGCCTCACCGGCACCCGCAGCGACGTCCCGCTGCGCCGGACGCTCGGCGCGACGCTGCGCGGGAGCGCGCTGATCCGGGCGCACGGCACCTGGCTCTGGGCGCGCCGGCTCCCCGTCCGCCCCCGTCCCAGCCACCGCCAGGAGGGCGTCCGATGACCCTGGAGAAGACCCCCGGCACGGAGCAGGGGCTGCCCGCGCTCGAGCCCCTCGCCCGCACCCCGCGCACCGCCGTGTCCGCCGCGGTGGCGCGGTGGCTGTTCCGCAGCGCCGTGTCCCGGCTGGCCGTGACAGTGGTGGAGGAGCCCACCGGTCGACGGCTCGGCCGGGGCGGCCCGACGATGCGCGTGCACCGGCCCGAGGAGTTCTACGCACGGGTGGGCCGCGACGGCCTGATCGGCTTCGGCGAGGCCTACCTGACGGGCGCGTGGGACGCCGAGGACCTCGCCGGCTTCCTGACGGTCCCGGCGGCGCGGATGGCCTCGCTCGTCCCCGAGTCGCTGCAGCGCCTGCGCGCCCTCGTCACGCACCGGGCGCCCCGGCACCAGCGGAGCACCGAGGCCAACAGCCGGGCCAACATCGCCCACCACTACGACCTCTCCAACGACCTCTTCGCGCTCTTCCTCGACGAGACGCTCAGCTACTCCTCCGCCCTCTTCGACACCTCCACCACCCGCACGGCCAGGGGCCCGGGATCCGTCGGCGACCACCTCGTCGCCACGCCGCCCGAGCCCGTGGACGGCCCGGACGCGCGCGCCCACACCCCCGACCTCGCCGAGGCCCAGGCGCGCAAGATCGAGCGGCTGCTCGACGCCGCCGGGGTCACCGCCGGCAGCCGTGTCCTGGAGATCGGCACCGGGTGGGGCGAGCTCGCGATCCGCGCCGCGCGCCGCGGGGCGAGCGTGCACACGATCACGCTGTCGGTCGAGCAGCTCGAGCTGGCCGAGCAGCGGATCGCAGCCGCCGGGCTGGCCGGGCGGGTGCGGGTCGAGCTGATGGACTACCGCTCGCTGGCCTCAGGCGGGGCGACGTACGACGCCGTGCTCTCCGTGGAGATGATCGAGGCCGTCGGCCACGAGTTCTGGGGCACCTACTTCGCGACCATCGACGGGGTGCTCGCGCCCGGCGGCCGGGTCGCGATCCAGGCCATCACCATGCCGCACGACCGGATGCTCGCCACCCGCGGCGGCCACACGTGGATCAACAAGTACGTCTTCCCCGGCGGCTTCCTGCCCAGCGTCGAGGTGATCGACGAGATCACCCGCGAGGAGACGAGCCTGCGCCTCGTCGACCAGCTCGAGCTGGGCAGCCACTACGCCGAGACGCTGCGGCGCTGGGACCGCCGCTTCCTCGCGCAGCGCGAGGCCGTCCTGGCCCTCGGGTTCGACGAGGTGTTCATGCGGATGTGGCACTTCTACCTGGCCTACTCGCAGGCCGGCTTCGCCAGCGGCTACATCAACGTCTCCCAGCTCACCTTCACCCGGGAGGACCAGTGACGAGCACCGCGCAGCGACCGGTCACCGACGCCGGGATCGCGCACCGCCTCGCCGCGGCCGTGCGCCCGTTCATCGGCGGCGACCTGCCGGTGCGCCTCCAGGCGTGGGACGGCTCGGTGACCGGGCCCGACGGCGCACCGCTGGTGGTGCTGCGGTCCCCCGACGCGCTGCGCCGGCTGCTCTGGCACCCCGGCGAGCTCGGGGCCGCGCAGGCCTACGTCACCGGCGAGCTCGACGTGCCGGAGCAGGACGGCTGGGACCTCCAGTCCGCCCTGGCGCACGCCTTCGCGGTGGGCGCCGAGCGCGGCCTGTCCGGCGTACGGCTCTCGCCGCGCGCGCTGGTCGACGCGGTCCGCACGGCCGCCGGGCTCGGTGCGCTGGGCCGGCCGCCGGCCGCACCGCGGTCACAGGCGCGGGTCAGGGGCCGGCTGCACAGCCTGGCGCGCGACCGGTCCTCGATCAGCCACCACTACGACCTCTCCAACGAGTTCTACGCAGCCGTCCTCGAGCCGCAGATGGCCTACAGCTGCGGCTACCACGCGTCCCCCGACGTGCCGCTCGAGGAGGCGCAGCGCGCCAAGCTCGACCTGGTCTGCACCAAGCTCGGCCTGGAGCCCGGCATGCGCATGCTCGACGTCGGCTGCGGGTGGGGCTCGCTGTCGCTGCACGCGGCCGAGCACTTCGGCGCCCACGTCGTCGGCGTCACCATCTCGCAGGAGCAGAAGTCCTTCGTCGACGCCCGCATCGCCGAGCGCGGCCTGGGCGACCGCGTCGAGATCCGGCTCCAGGACTACCGCGAGGTCCCCGAGCGCGACCACTTCGACGCCGTCGGCTCGCTGGAGATGGGCGAGCACGTCGGCGCCCGCAACTACCCGACCTACGTCGAGGTGCTGCGCCATGCCGTGAAGCCGGGTGGGCGGGTGCTCGTCCAACAGATGTCGCGGCAGGGCGCCGGTGGCGGGAAGCACCCGGGCGGCGGCCCGTTCATCGAGTCCTTCATCGCCCCCGACATGACGATGCGGCCGGTCGGCGAGACCGTCGCGCTGATCGAGGCCGGTGGACTGGAGGTCCGCGACGTGCACGCGCTGCGCGAGCACTACGTGCTGACCGTGGCCGGCTGGCTGGCGAACTTCGAGGCGAACCTCCCCCGGCTGCGCGAGCTCGTCGGCGAGGAGGTCGTCCGCGTGTGGCGGCTCTACCTCGTCGGCGGCGCGCTCGCCTTCCGCGACGGGCGGATGGGCGTCGACCAGGTGCTGGCGGTCCGCCCCGGCGCCCCGCACACGCTGCCGCCCGTCCGGGACTGGTGAGCGCCGTGGCGCAGGCGCTGGTCGCCCTGCTCACCGCCGCTGTCGTCATGGGGGCGACAGCGACGGTGAGCCGGCGACTCGGACGGGTCGCCGTGGTGGACGTGGCGTGGGGGCTGTCGTTCGTCGCGATGTCCGTGGCGCTGGCCCTGGTCTGGCCCGACGCCCACTCCTGGCTCCTCGCGGCGCTCGTGACCGCATGGGGCGGCCGACTGGCGTGGCACATCGGCCGGCGCTCACGCGGCCACGGCGAGGACCCGCGCTACGAGAAGATGCTCGGCGGACCGGGCTGGTCCACCGGCGCCGGGCGGGTGCTCGGCAAGGTGTTCGTGACCCAGGCGGTGGTGTCGTGGCTGGTCGCCGCACCGGTCCAGGCCGCCGCGATCGCCGAGGTCCGCTGGTGGCCGGTCGTGGGGGCCGGCGTGGTCGTGTGGGGGGTCGGCGTCTTCTTCGAGGTCGTCGGTGACGCCCAGCTCGAGGCCTACAAGGCCCAGCCGCGCGAGTCGCGTCCGCGCATCCTCGACACCGGCCTGTGGGGCTGGAGCCGGCACCCGAACTACTTCGGCGACGCCTGCGTGTGGTGGGGCCTGTGGCTCGCCGGCGGGCTCGCGCTCGGCTGGCTGCCGGGCCTGCTCACCGTGTGGGCGCCCGCCGCGATGACGTACGTCGTCCGCAACGTCACCGGCGCCAAGCTGCTGGAGCGGACGATGTCGCAGCGCCCGGGGTGGGAGGAGTACGCCGCCCGGGTGCCGCTGTTCGTCCCTCGACCGCCCCGCGCCTGACCCACCTTTGGGGGATCCTCGCGCGCCGTGACGTTCGGCCCTGTCAGGGGTCCGTCGGCTTCGGCACACTCGATCCGTGGCGAGGGAGGACGGGCTCGACCCTGCCGTCGCGGCCATGAGGGATGGTGACGAGGCGGCGTTCCGGCGCGTCTACCGCGCGGTGCAGCCGGCGCTGCTGCGCTACCTGACGGTCCTCGTCGGCGCCGCCGACGCCGAGGACGTGGCCAGCGAGGCCTGGGCGCAGGCCGTCCGCGACCTCGACCGCTTCGACGGGGACGCCGACGGCTTCCGGGGCTGGATCACCACGATCGCGCGGCACCGGGCGCTGGACCACCTGCGGCGCGCGCGCCGGCGGCCGACGTCGGCCCGGCCCGTGGAGGCCATGGTCGAGCTCCCCGACCCGGCCGACGTGGAGGGCGACACCCTCGGCCGGGTGCAGTCGGAGGCGGCACTCGCGCTCATCGCCTCGCTGCCGCGTGACCAGGCCGAGGCCGTCATGCTGCGCACCGTGCTCGGCTTCGACGCGCCCACGGCCGCGCGGATCCTGGGCAAGAGCCCGGGGGCGGTCCGGGCCGCCACCCTGCGCGGCCTGCGGCAGCTGGCCGGGAGGATCTCCGAGGAGGAGTAACACTTCCCGGGTCCGCGGCGCTGAAGGTGTGAGATGACCAGCGGGGGCCCACACCTGTCCCGCCGTGACGTCGAGCGGCTGCTCGAGGACCCGGCGGCGCACGGCAGCGCCCTCGGCACCGTTCTGGCCGCGGCCTCCGCGCCGGCGCGGCCCACCGAGCTGCGGCGCGAGCCGGCGGCCGTCGCCGCGTTCCACGCAGCTCGCCTCACCCCGGCCCCGGCCGTTCGCGACCGCGTCGTCGCGCCCCGGACGCCGGGCCGGCGGGGCGCCAGCCGCCTCGTCGTCGCCTCCGCGGCCGTGCTCACGCTCGCCGCGGGCGGGCTGCTGGTCGCCGACACCCAGTGGCTCGGCGACCTGTCCGGCGCGGTGTCCGGCGGGACGTCCCAGTCCGTCGCGGACGCGTCCGACGGCTCCTCGCCCACCGAGCCCTCGCCCGCCGACCCGCGCAGCACCAAGCCCCCGACCGCGGACAACCGCTCGCCCCGGTCGGCGGACCCGGCGCCCGGCTCCGGGCGGCTGCTCGACCGGGCCTGCCGGGACGTCCTGGCCGGGCGTGCGCCCGATCCAGCGGCCGTCCGCACCGTCCGCCGGCTGACCGGCGTCTCCTCCGGTCGGGCCGAGGTCGTCGCGCTCTGCCGCGACCTGCGCGAGGAGGACCGATGACTCCCGGGTGACACCTGGAGGCGGCTGCGTTCCGCGGACGACCCCCTCCCGCTCCCGTACGACCGACCTCCCCCGTCGGGAGTACGGACAACCCCCCGCATGCGGCGGGAGCACGGGCCTCCACAACGCACACCGGCAGCGGCACGGCCCACCCCACCCACCCGGGGCCGTGCCGCTGTTGCGCGTAGCCTCGGCGGTGTGGACGCCGTCGACCGGGCCTTCGCGGCCCACCCGCGTCAGGGCTTCCTGCCGCGGGCGGTCCGTCGCCGCGCGTCGTACGACGGCCCGCTCCCGATCGCGGCCGGGCAGACCAGCTCCCAGCCGCGCACGGTCGCCGACATGCTGCGGCTCCTCGACGTGCGCCCGGGCCAACGGGTGCTCGACGTCGGGTCCGGCTCCGGGTGGACCACGGCGCTGCTCGCCCACCTGGTGGGGCCGACCGGCGAGGTGCGCGGCGTCGAGCTGGAGCCGGAGCTCGTGCGCTTCGGCGGGGACAACCTCGCCGCGACCGACCAGCCGTGGGCGACGATCAGCCGCGCCGCACCGGGCGTGCTCGGCGACCCCGACGGGGCGCCGTACGACCGGATCCTGGTCTCCGCCGAGCCCGCGGAGCTCCCGCAGGAGCTCGTCGGACAGCTCGCCGAGGACGGACGGATGGTGATCCCGGTGGCCGGGACGATGCTGCTGGTGACCAACCCCGGCGCCCACGTGAGCGAGCACGGGTACTACCGGTTCGTGCCGCTGCGGTGAGCCTCAGCGCGCCGGGCGCGCCACCTGCTCGGCGAGGGTCGCCGGCGCCTGGATGCAGTAGGAGTCGGTGAGCAGCTCGGCGAGCTCCTCCCAGTCGGTGTCGTCGTCGAGCAGCATGCCGATGGCGTTGCCGCCCCAGCCGGACCGGAAGTAGGGGGCACCCATGTGCTCGAAGGCGGCCACCTCGTCGGGCTCGCCGCGGAAGGTGATGCGGAAGAGCTGGTCCTCACCGCCGAAGACGTGCGCCACCGTGGCGCCGCCGACGCGCCACCGGGTGCCGGTCCACGCCGGCTCCTGGCGGCACCGGGGCAGCCCCGAGAGCACGCGGTCGATGCGCTGCACCCACTCCTCGGGGACGAGCGGTCGGTCGGCGAGGGCCACGGCGCACAGCCTGCCACTCGCTGCCGACAACGGTTAGGTTCGTCGCATGAGCGAGCGCAGCGAGCGAGTCATCAAGCACAGTGCGACACGTGCCTCATGCGCGCACGGAGCGAAGCGAGTACGTGCATGAGCTACCCACCGGCGATCTACCACGGGGAGTCGGGCGAGGTGTCGGCCCGCCTGGTGCGGGGCGACGGCGAGCCCGCGCTGGTCTACCCCAACGGCAACAAGGTCTTCCACCTCGCCCTCGGGTCGGGGACCGGAGGGACCTACGGCCTCTACCGCTGGGAGTTCGGTGGTCCGCCGAGCGGACCGGGCGCGCACTTCCACCGCACGATCACCGAGTCGTTCTACGTCCTCGAGGGCACGGTCACCATCTACGACGGCCGGGAGTGGGTGAGGTGCCGCTCGGGCGACTTCGTCCACGTGCCGGCCGGCGGGCTGCACGGCTTCCGCAACGAGGACGGCGCGGCCAAGATGCTGCTGCACTTCGCGCCGGGCGCGCCGCGCGAGCGCTACTTCGAGCAGCTCGCCGAGGGCACGGCCGACATGACGACCGAGGAGTACGACGCGTTCATGCGCGAGCACGACAACATCTGGGTGTGACGGTGGACCTGTCCGCGCAGGAGGACACCAACCGCCGGATGCTCCGGGCCCGCGACGAGATGGACCGGCGCTACGCCGAGCCGCTCGACGTACCCCACCTTGCGGCGATCGCGCACCTGTCGCCCTCGCAGTTCGGCCGGGTCTTCCGGTCGGTCTACGGCGAGACCCCGCACCGCTACCTGCAGCGCCGACGCGTCGAGCGCGCGATGACGCTGCTGCGCCAGACCGACCGGGCGGTCACCGACGTCGCCTGGGACGTGGGCTTCGCCAGCCTCGGGACCTTCAGCCGGACCTTCAGCGCGATCGTCGGGTGCTCGCCCACCGAGTTCCGTGCCCAGCACGAGCCGGTGCACGTGCCGAGCTGCTTCATCGCCGCGTGGACGCGCCCGCGCACGGGCGCCCCCACGACAGCGGTTTCGGAGAAGCGGCAGGGGGCGGACGCTGGCTAGCGTCCTCGTCATGACCACCCACCACATCACCAGCCTCCACATCCGCAGCGTCCCGGTCCTCGACCAGGACGAGGCGCTCGACTTCTACACCTCGAACCTCGGCTTCGAGGTCCGCGACGACATCGACCTCGGCTTCATGCGCTGGCTCACCGTCGGCGTGCCCGGTCAGGACACCTCGCTGCTCCTCGAGCTCGTCGGCGGCCCCCAGCACGACGACGCCACTGCCGCCCAGGTCCGCGAGCTCGTCACCAAGGGCGCGCTCGGCGGGCTGTTCCTGCAGAGCAGCGACGTGCACGCGACGTACGCCGCCCTCGTCGAGGCCGGCGTCGAGGTGACCCAGGAGCCGGTGCAGCAGCCCTACGGCACCGACTTCGGCATCCGCGACCCGTTCGGCAACCACATCCGCATCAGCCAGCCCAACGGCGCCTCGCCGCAGGAGGTCCAGGAGCGGTACGAGTCCGCCGACGCCTGAGTCCTCCGTCCGGTCCGTCATACGTTCCCGAGCAGATGCGTTCGGGAACGTATGACGCATGACCGGCTCAGTAGGACTTCGGCAGCCCCAGGCTGTGCATGGCGACGAAGTTGAGGATCATCTCCCGGCTGACGGGGGCGATGCGGGTCGTGCGGGACGCCACGATCAGGCCGGCGACGCCGTACTCCTGCGTGATGCCGTTGCCGCCGTGGGTCTGCACGGCCGCGTCGACGGCGTGGACGCAGGCCTCGCCGGCGGCGTACTTCGCCATGTTGGCGGCCTCACCGGCACCCATGTCGTCGCCGGCGTCGCACAGCGCGGCCGCCTTCTGCGTCATCAGCCGGGCCAGCTCGACCTCGATGTGCGCCTGCGCCAGCGGGTGGGCGATCGCCTGGTGCGAGCCGATCGGCGCCTGCCACACCGTGCGCTCCTTGGCGTACGCCGTCGCCCGGTCGAGGGCGTGCCGGCCGAGGCCGGTGGCGAAGGAGGCGGCCATGATCCGCTCGGGGTTGAGGCCGGCGAAGAGCTGCACCAGCCCGCCGTCCTCGTCGCCGACGAGCGCGTCGCCCGGGAGGCGCACGTCGTCCATGAACACCTGGAACTGCTTCTCCGGGCTGACGATCTCCATCGCGATCGCGGTGAACTCGAAGCCGGCGGCGTCGGTCGGCACGACGAACAGGCAGGGCTTGAGCTTGCCCGTGCGCGCGTCCTCGGCGCGGGCGACCACCAGGACGTGGGCGGCCTCGTCGACGCCGGAGATGTAGATCTTCTGGCCCTTGAGCACCCACTCGTCGCCGTCGCGGCGGGCGGTGGTGGTGATGTTGTGCGAGTTGGTGCCGGCGTCGGGCTCGGTGATCGCGAAGGCCATCGTGGCGGTGCCGTCGCAGATGCCCGGCAGCCACCGCTGCTTCTGCTCCTCGGTGCCGTAGCGCGCGATCACCGTGCCGCAGATCGCCGGGCTGACGACCATCATCAGCAGCGGGCAGCCCTGCGCGGCGAGCTCCTCGCACACCGCGGCGACGTCGGCGATGCCGCCGCCCCCGCCGCCGTACTCCTCGGGGACGTTGATCCCGAGGTAGCCCGCCTTGGCGATCTCGAGCCACAGCTCCGTGGTCTTCTCGCCGGAGCGCGCCTTCTCGGCGAACCAGTCGCGGCCGTAGCGGCTCGCCAGCCGGGCGACCTGGCGCCGCAGCTCCTGGCGCTCCTCGGGCTCGGTGAAGGTGGTCATCTCATTCCTTTCGACGTGGTTTCGAGGCTCGCTGCGCTCGCACCTCAACCACCGGGTGATTGATCGACGACGGCCAGGACCTCCCCGGACGCGACCTGCGCGCCGGGCTCGACGTTGATCTCCGTGACCGTGCCGTCGTGCGGCGCCGTCACGGTGTGCTGCATCTTCATCGCCTCGAGCACGAGGACGACGTCGCCGGCCGCCACCTCGCGGCCGACCTCGACCAACACCCCGACGACCGTGCCGGGCATCGGTGCGAGCAGCGAGCCGCTCGCGACCGCGTCGGCCGGGTCGGTGAACCGCGGCACCTCGCGCAGACGGACGGACCGGACGGGCCCGTCGACGTACACCTCCCGCGTGCCCGAGGTCCGCGGGGCGTCGATCAGTCCGTCGTACCGCACGGTCACCCCGTCGACCTCGAGCCGGGCGTGGACCGGCGACGCCTCGAGGACGGTGGCCCCGTCGACGACGAACCCGTCGCGCGTCCCCCACCACTCGACCGGCTCGTGCCCCTCGAAGGTCGTCCGTTGCGGCTGGCTGGGGACGTTGCGCCAGGCGGCCGGGACGCCCTGCTGGACCGTGCGCCGGGCGGCATCGTCGGCGGCCAGCATCAGCGCTCCGGCGATCACCTCCGTGCGCGTGCTGGGAGCCCCAGCAGGATCCGGACGCGACTCCAGCCACGTCGTGGTCATCTCGCCGGCCACGAAGACCGGGTCGGTGAGGATCTCGACCAGCTGGTCGCGGTTGGTGGTGACGCCGTGGATCCGGGCCCGGCGCAGGGCGGCGACGAGCATCCGGACCGCCTGCTCGCGAGTCGGCGCCCAGGCCATCACCTTCGCCAGCATCGCGTCGTAGAAGGTCGACACCTCGTCGCCGCTCGCGAAGCCGCTGTCCACGCGGACCCCGGCCGAGGACAGGAGCCCGAACCGTCCGTCGGCGGGCAGGTCGAAGGTGACCAGCCGTCCGCTCTGCGGGGTGTACGACGCGTCCTCGGCGTAGAGGCGCACCTCGATCGCGTGGCCCCCGCCGCCCACTCGGTATCTAGGGACGTTCTGGTAGGAATCGGCGCCGCTCTCCGCCCATTTCGTCCCTAGATACCCGGAGCCGGGGAGGGTACGGCCCTCGGCGACGGCGAGCTGCAGCTCGACGAGGTCGAGGCCGCGGACGAGCTCGGTCACCGGATGCTCGACCTGGAGGCGGGTGTTCATCTCGAGGAAGAAGAACCGGTCGGTGGCCGGGTCGTGGAGGAACTCGACCGTCCCGGCACCGCGGTAGCCGATGCCGCTGGCGAGCCGTTCGGCCGCCTCGCACATGGCACGCTCGGTCTCCGCAGTGAGCCCCGGCGCGGGCGCCTCCTCGACGATCTTCTGGTGACGGCGCTGCACCGAGCAGTCACGGGTGCCGAGCGCGACGGCGCTGTCGGCGTCGGCGAAGACCTGCACCTCGACGTGGCGGCCCGCCTCGACGTACGGCTCGACGAAGACGGTGCCGTCACCGAAGGCGGACGCCGCCTCGGCGCGTGCGGCCTCGATCTCGGCGTCCAGCCGGTCGAGCGAGCGGACGACGCGCATGCCCCGTCCGCCGCCGCCGGCGGACGCCTTGACGAGCAGGGGGAAGTCGGCATCGGTCGGGCTGTCTGGAGCCGACAGGACGGGTACGCCGGCCTTCTCGGCGACCTCCTTGGCCCGGACCTTGTCACCCATCGTCTCGATCGCCTCGGGCGGCGGCCCGACCCAGGTCAGGCCGGCGTCGATCACCGCCCGCGCGAAGTCGGCGTTCTCGGACAGGAAGCCGTAGCCGGGGTGGATCGCGTCGGCGCCGGCCCGGCGCGCCGCGTCGAGGAGGAGGTCGATGCGCAGGTACGTGTCGGCGGGCGCGTGGCCAGGCAGGCGTACGGCGTGGTCGGCCTCGCCCACGAACGGCAGACCGGCGTCCGCGTCCGAGTGGACCGCGACGGTCTCGATGCCGAGACGACGGCAGGTCGTGAAGACCCGACGGGCGATCTCGCCCCGGTTGGCGACGAGCAGTCGGCTGATCATGTCCGGAACACCCCGAATCCCTGGGCGCCCTCGAAGGGCGCGTTCTCGATGACGCTGAGGCAGATGGCCAGCACGGTGCGGGTGTCGCGGGGGTCGATGACCCCGTCGTCGTAGAGCATCCCGGACAGCGCGTAGGGCAGGGACTGCTCCTCGACCATCGCCTCGACCATGGCGCGCATGCCGGCGTCGCCCTCCTCGTCGTACGTCTGGCCCTTCGCCTCGGCGGCGGCGCGGGCCACGATCGACAGCACGCCGGCCAGCTGGGCCGGGCCCATCACGGCGGACTTCGCGCTCGGCCAGGTGAAGAGGAAGCGAGGGTCGTAGGCGCGGCCGTTCATGCCGTAGTTGCCGGCGCCGTAGGAGGCCCCCATGATCACGCTGAGGTGCGGCACCGAGCTGTTGGAGACGGCGTTGATCATCTGGGCGCCGTGCTTGATGATCCCGCCCTGCTCGTACTCCTTGCCGACCATGTAGCCGG
>JAYSEC010000100.1:0-11533 GCA_041914085.1 Nocardioides sp. | reverse complement strand
CAGGTCGTCGACGAGCCACCGGCCGTCGACGCGCTGCATCGACACCGTCACCTGGTCCTTGTAGACCGTGGGCTCGGCACTCAGCTTGTTGGTCGTGGGCCGGTCCACGAAGACCAGCACCTGGACCCGGTCGTCGGCGGCCCGCACGATGCCGGAGGCGACCACCTCGGCCGTGACGCGGGTCTGCGTGCGCGGCGCGTTGTCCTCGAGCACGGCGAAGAGCTTGTCGTACTCGCTCTTGTAGCGGCCCGTCATCAGGGCCGTCGCGGCGTCCTGGTCGGCGTCGAGGTGCTCGTAGTCGTAGGACAGCACGGGTACGACGGCGCGCTCCGCCGCGACCTGGGCGTCCCGGGCGGCCGAGGCGTCGCCCTGCTCCCCCGCGGTCCACGTCCACACGACGGCCGCGACCAGGCCGGCGGCGAGGACGCCGAGCCCGGCGAGGAGCCAGGTGGGCACGTCGCGCCGAGCGGCAGCCGGTCTCGCGACGGGCGCGGGGGCGTCCTCCACCAACGGCTCGGCGGGGGCGTCGTCCGCCGGTAGCGAGGCGTCGTACGACGCCCGGGCGGCGGGGTCCAGCAGGACCTTCGCCGCGCGGTTGAGGGCGTCGAAGCGCCGGTCGCCCGGCTCGAGGTCGGCGATCTGGGCCTTCCAGGCGGTCCGGACCTCGTCGGCGGAGGCGTCGCGCGAGACGTCGAGGAGGTCGTACCAGGTGGGTGCGTCGCTCACGGCGTGCTCCCCTCTCCCGAGCCGGAGCCCGAGCCGGAGCCCGAGCCCGAGCCCGAGCCGTCCGAGCCGCTGCTGACGGGCGTGAAGTCGTCGACGAGCCACTCGCCGTCGATGGTCACGAGGTCGACGGTGAAGCGGAAGGGCAGCGGCTCCTGCTGCACGGTCCGTGCCTTCTTCCCCGTGCCCTGGGCGTAGCTGTCGGTGAAGGAGCCGGCGACGAGCACCCGGGCGGAGTCGTCGTCGATGGAGGACACCGCCGTCGCGAAGACGTCCGCGCTCCGGGTGATCCGGCCCTGGGCGACGAGCTGCTCGGCCGTGGCGACCTCCTTGTCGAAGTCGGCCGCGAACTTGGGGGTGATCACCTCGCGCACCTGCTCGCGGTAGGCCGGCATCTGCCCGGAGTCGTCGAGCATCTCGGGGCTGTAGGTGCCCAGCCGCTTCACGAACTGGTCGGTCAGGCTCATCACCTGCTCGCGTTCGTCGGGCAGCT
Source organism: Nocardioides sp. (assembly GCA_041914085.1). Lineage (GTDB taxonomy): Bacteria > Actinomycetota > Actinomycetes > Propionibacteriales > Nocardioidaceae > Nocardioides. The sequence continues at coordinate 10,317 of JAYSEC010000100.1, read as the reverse complement.
CCAGGCCGCCGCCGGCGGAGCCGCGGTCGGCGGCGGTCAGCCAGACCAGCAGCGCCACGCAGGTCACGACGACGATCGTCAGGGCGGCGGCCAGCAGCGACCGCCACCGGGGCGAGCGTGGCGAGGCGTCGGCCGCGGCCTCCCCGCCCTCGCGGGCATCGCGCCGCTGGGCGCGTTCGGACAGCACGGACATGTTCCCTCCCTCGGAACCAGGCTCCTCCTCCAAGGAGCCTGCCTGATCAACGACCGGGACGCCCGGACGTCACGCCCTCGCCGAGCAGCGGCTCGAGGTAGAGCCATTTCCAGCTGTCCTGGCCGAGCGTCCGGGGCGAGGCCACCCGCGGTCCCACGAGGCGCTCGACCTCCGCCGGGTCGGAGGTCAGCGTGCCGGTCGCCGGGTCGTAGGCGAGGTCCGGGGCACCCCACCCGGTCGCGGCCCGGGGCGCCTGGATGTTCTGGGCGCCTCGGGCGTTGGTCTGCGACGCGGGGGCGGTGCACCCCGCGTCCTCCTTCATCGCGCGGTTGCTGCCGTCGAGGGGCGAGCGGCGGTCGGTGCCCTCGTAGCCCTGCAGGCACACGGGCGGGTCGTTGGTGAGCACCATGCCGAAGTGGGCGTCGTAGAGCCCGGTGCCGGGCGACTTCGACACGACGGTGAAGCCGCCCTCGACGACGTACGGGTAGAGCACGAGCAGCTGCTCCACGCCGTCGAGGTGCTTGACCACGACCTCGCCGGTGGTGACCAGGTTGTTGATGAGCTCCCCGAGCTCGACCTCGTTGTCCTCGAGGAAGGTGCGCAGCTCGTTGGCGCCCACCGACCCGTCCTCGATGAGCTTGCGGAGGTCCTTGTCGTGGGCGGCCACGGTGGTGGTGAACGCCGACAGGTCGCGGGCGAAACGGCGGAACGCGCCCTCCGAGGCGATCTGGCCCTTCAGGACCGTGTTGCTGTCACGGATCAGGTCGACGGTCACGCCGAAGTTCTGGTCGGCGGCGGTGATGAAGGCGTTGCTGCTGTCGAGGATCGTCTGCAGGTCCTCCCCCGCGCCCCCGAAGGCCTGGCCGAGCTCGGACGTCACCGTCCGGAGGTCGTCCTGGTCGACGCTGCGCACGGTCTCGTCGAGGTGGGTCAGGAGGGTGTCGGTCTGGATGGGGGTGGTGGTCCGGTCGCGGGCGATCTCGGAGGTGTCGCGGAGGTAGGGGCCGCGGTCGCTCTGCGGCTGGAGCTCGACGTACTGCTCTCCCACCGCGGAGCGGTTGCCGACGAGCGCGTGGGCGTCGGCGGGGATCCGGTCGAACTCGTCGTCGATCTCGAGCACGAGGTCCACGCCGTCGTCGGTGAGCCGGAGCTCGTCGACCTCGCCGACCCGGACCCCGCGGTAGGACACCTCGGCGCCGGCGAAGGCGCCGCCGGAGTCGGCGAAGTGCGCCACCACCGTGTAGCTCTGGTCGACCAGCAGGCGGTCGAGCCGCGCGTAGCGAGCGCCGACGAAGCTGACGCCGACGAGCGTGATGAGGGCGAAGACCAGCAGCTGCACCTTGGTCCGACGGGTGATCATCGCTGCACCATCCCGGGGACGAGGAGGCTGACGAGGGCGGGGTCGTACATCTCGGTCAGCTGGCGCACGGTCGGCCCGCGCCGTGGATCGGGTGGTGGCTGGGCGTCGTACGTCCCGGGGCGGGGCAGGCCCGGCAGGGTGATCGTCGGGAGCGTGGGCACCGGCACGGTGGGCAGGGTCGGGGTGGGCAACGGGACGGTCGGGGTGCCCGAGCCGCCGCACAGGCCGGGGACCGGGTACTGCTTGCACACGGCGCTGATCACGGATCCCGGCAGGCCGATGCACGCGGTGACGTCCCCGCGGCGCAGCCCCTCGAGGCAGTCGTTGATGGCGTCGAGCGCGTCCTGGCACAGCCGGCTCGAGTCGGGCAGCGGGCCGTCCTGCGGGAGGGCGCTCAGGGGGATGCAGGCCTCGGTCGGCAGGGTGGTGGGGATCGTCGTCGGCACGCTCGTCAGGTCGACGTCGAGCGTGATGGAGAGGTTGGTGTAGTCGCCCATGTGCAGGTTGCGGGCGACCTGCGGGTCGCGACCGACCACCTCGTCCACGAACGGGTAGGTCAAGAAGACGTGGAAGGCGTTGGTGAAGTCGTCGCCGGACGCGGCGAGCTGGGTGAGCACCGGGTTGAGGCGGCGCAGCGAGGTGATCGTGGCGTCCTTGGACCGCGTGATGACGTCGACGGCGACCGACGACAGCTGGTCGAGCGCCCCGAGCATCTCGACCAGGTCGTCGCGCTGGCGATCGATCGACTCGAGCGCGCTGGGCAGCTCGTCGAGCGCCTTGTCGATGGTGGGGAGCTGCTTCTCGGCAGCGATCGCCAGGCGGTTGAGCTGCTCGATCGCGCGGACGATGTCGGCCTTGTTGTCGTCGACCTGGCCCATGAAGGTGCGCAGGTTGCGCAGGACCGACCGCGCGGAGTCCTCGCGCCCGTCGAGGGCGGCGTTGAGCTCCTGGGTGATCGTCTTGAGCTGGGCCACGCCGCCGCCGTTGAGGAGGAGGCTCAGCGCGCCCAGCACCTCCTCGACCTCCGGGTTGCGGCCCGCCCGCTCGATCGGGATCGTCGCCCCGTCGGAGAGCCGGTCGTCGATGGCGCCCTGCTCGGGCGCGCTCAGCTCGACGAACTTCTCGCCGAGCAGGCTGGTCTGGCGCAGCTCGGCGACCGCGTTGCCGGGCAGGTCGACGTCGCGGCGCACCTGCAGGGTCACCAGCGCCTGGTAGCCCTCGAGGTCGATGTCGGTCACCTTGCCGACGCTGACGTCGTTCACCTTGACCGTGGACTGGGGCACCAGGTCGAGGACGTCGGCGAACTCGACCTTGATCGTCATCGGGTCCTCGCCGACGTCGGGGCCGCCGGGCAGCGGCAGGCCGTAGACGCTGAAGTCGCAGGCGGAGAGGAACATCGCCACCAGCACGCCCAGCACGAGCACCTTGGTGCGCTTCACCGCTCCACCTCCACGAGACCACCGAGGGTGGGGTCGAAGACGTCCTGCGCCGGCAGCCGGTCGGCGCCACCCAACGCGCCCGGGCGGTTCCTGTCGAGGAGCCGGGTGATCTGGTTGCAGACCTGGCCCGAGCGCTCCACCTGGCCCACGAAGCCGCACAGGAAGGCGGCGGGATCGGCCTCGAGCTGGTGGATCGACTCACCGAAGTTCGCCCGGGTGTCGAGCGTGCCGGCCTGCGGGTTGTAGGTGAGGGCGAGGTTGTTGAGGGCCCCCGGCGCGACGTGCAGGATCTCGTCGAGCGCGTCGCGCTGCCGCACCAGCACCTTCGAGACGCGGTTGAGCCCGGAGATGTTGCGGCTGAGCGAGTCCTTGTTGTCCTCCACGAACCCCTTCACCGCGGTCAGCGCCACGGACAGGTTCTTCGTCGCCGCGACGAGCTCCCGGCGCTCGCCGCTCAGCATGGTGGAGACGTCGGCGAGCGACTGGTTGAACTGCCGGACGGTCTGGTCGTTGTCGGCGAGGGTCTCCATGAAGCCCTCGAGCGCCTCGACCGAGCCGAACAGCTCCTCCTTGTTGCCGGCGAGCGTGGAGCTGAGCCGGGAGAAGTCCTTGATGGTCTGGCGGAAGGTGGTGCCCTGCCCGCCGAAGTTGTCGGCGGTGACCGACAGCAGGTCGGAGAGCGCGCCGGTGCGGTTGGCGCCACGCGGCCCCAGGGCCACGTTGAGCCGGTCGAGGCTGTCGTAGATCTGGTCGAGCTCGAGCGGCTCGGAGGTCTGCTCGACGCCCAGCTCGGCGCCGTCGGCCAGCACGTCGCCGGTCCCGGTGTAGGCCGGCGTGAGCTGGACGTAGCGGTCGCCCACCACGGACGGCGCGATGATGACCGCCTTGGCGTCGGCGGGCAGCTTCACGGTGTCGTCGTACGCCATCGTCACGGTGACGTCGGTGCCCGTGGGCTCGACGCGGGTCACCGTCCCGACGGGCACGCCGAGGACGCGGACGTCGCTGCCCTCGTAGACGGAGATGGTGCGCGGGAAGTGTGCGACCACGGTCCTGGTGCTGTCGCCGCCGAGGACGCTGACGGCGGCCGCGGCGACGAAGCCGATCACCACGAGCGGGACGAGGAGGCGCTTGACGAGGTCCATGGTCAGCCCACCTGCGGAACGGGGGGGAAGTTGGAGATCCAGGTGTCGAACCACGGCCCGGTGCCGAGGGTGTTGGCGAACACCCGGTAGAACGGCGCCATCAGGCGGAGGCTGGCGTCGATGTTGTCCTCGTTCTTGTTCAGGACCGCGACGACGTTCTCGAGGTGGGCCAGGGCCGGCTCGAGGTCCGCGCGCGACTGCTTGATCAGGGCGGTCAGCTCCTTGGACAGGGTGGTGCTGGACACCAGGAGGTCGTGCACGGCGTCGCGCCGCGCGACGAGCGCACGGAACAGCACGTCGCTGTCGCGCATCAGCGCGATGATGTCCTCGTCGCGGTCGTCGAGGACCTTGGAGACCCGCTCGAGGTTCTGCAGCAGGGTGTTGAGCTGCTCGTCCTTGGCGGCCACGTTGGCCGAGAGGCGGCTGAGCCCGCTCAGGGCGCCGCGGAACTCCTCGGGGGTGTTGCGGGTGAGGTCGGCCAGCGTGGTCAGCGACTCGGCGAGCTGGTCGGTGTCGATCTGCTCGGACGTCGAGGCGAGGCCCTCGAACGCCTCGACCACGTCGAACGGCGAGGACGTCCGCGCGGCGGGGATGGTGGCGCCCTCGTCGAGCTGGCCGCCGCCGGCCGGCTCGAGCGCGAGGAACATCGAGCCGAGGATCGTCTTGACCTTGATCGCGGCCCGGGTCTCGCTGCCGAAGTCGGCGGCGTCGTCGACCTTGAAGCTCACCTTGACCTGGCCGTCGTCGAGCTCGATCTCGTCGACCTTGCCGACGCGTACGCCGGCGATGCGGACCTCGTCGTTGACCTTGAGCCCGCCGGCCTCGGTGAACATGGCGTGGTAGGTGTCGCCGCCGCCGATGACGGGGAGGTCGTCGGCGCGCAGGGCGGCCACCATCACCATCGCCAGGACGACGAGGCTCACCGCGCCGACGACGACCGGGTTGCGTTCGCGGAAGGGAGTCATCCGAGATCACACCTGTCGGAGCCGGTGTTGTACTTCACCGGGATCGAGGCCCCGGCGGGCAGGTTGACCCGGCCCTGGAACTCGCAGAGGTAGAAGTTGAAGAACGAGCCGTAGATCGCCGTACGACCGATCTTGTTGAGCTTGATCGGGAGGACCTGCAGGGCGCGGTCGAGCTCGGCCTTGTTCTTGTCGATGTTGCCCGCGACGGCCCGCAGCTCCTTGATGTCCTTGACGAAGGGCTCGCGGATCCCGTCGATGAGCGAGGCGGTCTCGACCGAGAGGGCCGAGACGTCCTCGAGGGAGTCCAGGATCGCGTTGCGGTCCTTCTTCAGCCCGCCGACGAGGGTGCGGAAGGAGTCGATGAGCCGGGTCAGCTGCTGGTCGCGGTCGGCGACGTGGTCGAGGACCAGCGAGAGGTTGTCGATCAGGTCGCCGATCACCTCGTCGCGGTCCGCGAGCGTCGACGTGACCGAGGCGGTGTGCGCGAGCAGGCCCTCGAGCGTCCCGCCCTCGCCCTGGAAGACCTGGACCAGCTCGTAGGAGAGCTGGTTGACGTCCTCGGGCGAGAGGGCCTGGAACAGCGGCTTGAAGCCGTTGAACAGGACCGTGAGGTCGAGCGCCGGGTGGGTGCGCGAGACCGGGATGGTGGAGCCGGCGGGCAGCCTCCGGGTGTCGCCGACCTCCTGGGTCAGCGAGATGTAGCGCTGCCCGACGAGGTTGCGATAGCGGATGGCGGCGTTGGTCCCCCCGTTGACCGAGGTCTCCTCGTCCACGGAGAAGGTGACCAGGGCGCGGGTGCGGTCGACGATCTCGACCTCGCTGACCGTGCCGACGCGGACGCCGGCGACCCGGATGTCGTCGCCCTTGTTCACCCCGGTGGCATCGGTGAACTCGGCGCGGTACTCGCGCGACGACCCGAAGCCGATGTTGCCGATGGTGACCACCAGCACCGCGGTGGCGAGCGAGGTCACCACCACGAAGACCAGGAGCTTGACCAGGTCCACGGAGGTCCTGGCGTCGAGGATGCGGCTCATCGCAGCGACACCTCCGCCCCACGGGCCATCGGGCCGACGAGCAGCACGCCCAGGTCCGGTACGTCGTCCGTGCCGACACCGAGACCAGGCGCGAGCAGCGCCTTGAGCAGCGCCGACTCGTCGCGGCCGCCGGCGTAGCCGGCTGCGGTGCCGGACCACCCGGGACCGACCCGGCTGGTGCCCTTGCCGGTGGGCTCGTCGACGCCGTCGACGAAGTTGGGCTGGTGGGTGACCGGGTTGCTCTGCGACCACGGCGGGGTGGGCAGGCGCCCGCAGTAGTAGCCGCGCTTGTCGCCGTAGACCGGCGCGTCCTGGGGGCCGTAGGCGCGGGGCTGGTTGGGCAGGGTCTCCAGCACGATGTGCAGCGTGAACCCGCGGAACGCCTCGGCCTGGAGCTTGCCGGCGCCGACGATGCCGCCGAGCAGGCACGGGTAGCCGGGGGCGTACCGGGCGAAGACCTCGAGCTGCGCCGACGCGAGGTCGCCGAGCCGCACCAGGTTGTCGCCGTTGTCGCGGGTGAACCGCTCGGCGACCGCGGCGAACCTGGAGACGTCGTTGAACAGCGCCTTCAGCTTCTCCTCGCGGTCCTCCAGCGTGCCGGTGGTGGTGATCGTGTTGCGCAGGATGGTGGCGACCTCGGGGAGCACGTCGGCGTAGGTGTCGGAGACCTCGGCGGTGAGGCGCAGGTCCTCGATCAGCCCGGGGAGCTCGGGGTTGAACCTGGTGAGGTAGCCGTCGAGCGTCTCCAGGCTCTCGCCGAGCTGCTCGCCGCGACCCTCGAGGGCGGTCGCGATGGCGTTCAGCGTGGTGTTGAGGTCGGCCGGCTGGACCGCGCGCAGCAGCGGGTAGAGGTCGCTGAGCACCTGCTCGACCTCGATCGAGAGGTCGGTGCGCCGGATCTCGTCGCCGTCCGCGATGGGCGGGGCCGAGGACCCGCCCTCCGGCACGACGAGCGACACGAACTTCTCACCGAACAGCGTCTTGGGCAGGATCGAGGCGGTGACGTCGCGGGGGATCTCGGCGGTGCGGTCCTGGTAGAGGCCGAGGGTCACGTCGGCGCCGTCGGCGGTCGGCTCGTAGTCGAGCACCTCGCCGACGATGACGCCCTTGATCTTCACGTCCGCGCGGTGCGGGAGCTGGAGCCCGATGCGCGAGGCGTGCACGACGACCTCGTCGTAGTCGCTGAACTTCTGGGTGAACACGCCGTAGGTCGCCCACGCGCCGGCCAGCATCAGCACGAGGAAGACGACTCCCAGGGACTTGCGCCTCATCGCCCGCTCACCCCGCCAGCCGCACGGTGGTGGCCGCGCCCCAGATGGCCATGGACAGGAACAGGTCGAGCACGTTGATGGCGACGATGCTCGTGCGCACCGCGCGACCGACGGCGACGCCGACGCCGGCGGGACCGCCGGAGGCGGTGTAGCCGTGGTAGCAGTGGATGAGGATGACGGTGACGGCGAAGACCAGCACCTTGCCGAAGGACCACAGCACGTCACCGGGCGGCAGGAACGCGTTGAAGTAGTGGTCGTAGGTGCCCGAGGACTGGCCGTAGATCTGGGTCACCACCAGCCGGCTGGCGAAGTACGACGACAGCAGCCCGACGACGTACAGCGGGATGATCGCGATCAGGCCGCCGATGACGCGGGTGGCCACCAGGAAGGGCATCGACGGGATCGCCATCACCTCGAGCGCGTCGACCTCCTCCGAGATCCGCATCGCGCCGAGCTGGGCGGTGAAGCCGCACCCGACCGTGGCGGCCAGCGCGATGCCCGCGACGAGCGGGGCGATCTCGCGGGTGTTGAAGTAGGCGGAGACGAAGCCGGAGAAGGCGGCCGTGCCGAGCTGGTTGAGCGCGGCGTAGCCGGAGAGACCCACCTGCGCGCCGGTGAAGAAGGTCATCCCGATGATGACGCCCACCGTGCCGCCGATGACGGCCAGCGCACCCGAGCCGAGGGTCACCTCGGCGAGGATCCGCATGATCTCGCGGGGGTAGCGGGTGACCGAGCGCGGCACCGCCTTGAGCACGCCGAGGTGGAAGGCGAGCTGCTCGCCGAGGCTGTCGAGCGAGGCGAGCGGCTTGGCGTAGACGTCCTTGAGGGCCATGCTCATCCGCCCTTCGGGGGCACGACCTGGAGGTAGATCATGCTCAGGACGAAGTTGGCGACGAACAGCAGCAGGAACGTGATGACCACCGACTCGTTGACCGCGTCACCCACGCCCTTCGGGCCGCCGTTGGCGTTCATGCCCTTGTAGGACGCCACGATCGCGGCGATCAGGCCGAAGACCAGCGCCTTGATGACGCCGATCCAGAGGTCCGGCAGCTGGGCGAGGGCGGTGAAGCTGGCGAGGTAGGCGCCGGGGGTGCCGTCCTGGAGGATCACGTTGAAGACGTAGCCACCGGTCACGCCCACGACGCTGACCATGCCGTTGAGGAAGAACGCGACGAGCATGCAGGCGAGCACGCGCGGCACCACGAGGCGCTGGATCGGGTCGATGCCCAGCACCATCATCGCGTCGAGCTCCTCGCGGATCTTGCGGGCGCCGAGGTCCGCGGCGATCGCGGAGCCGCCGGCGCCGGCGATCAGCAGGGCGGTGCCGATCGGCGCGGCCTGCTGGATCACGGCCAGCACCGACGCCGACCCGGTGAAGGACTGCGCGCCGAACTGCTTGATCAGCCCGCCGACCTGCAGCGCGATGACGGCACCGAAGGGGATGGCGACCAGCGCCGTCGGGATGATCGTCACCGAGGCGATGAACCACGACTGCTGGATGAACTCCCGCAGCTGGAACGGCCGCCGGAACAGCCCGCGGAAGACGTCGAGCGCGAACGCGAAGAGGTTGCCGGCGACGCCGATGGGCGCCAGGGCACGCGAGGTCAGGGAGGTGGCCACGGCGCGTCAGACCCCCGGTGCCAGGCCGGCGTTGCTGGACTCGAACGAGCCCGGCGGCGGCGTCACGCCGTGCTCGCGGCACCACTCCCCCGCCGGCCGCTGGCTGCGGCGCGGGATGCCGTTGGACGGGTCGAGCTGGAGCGGGATCGGGGGCAGCGGCGGCAGCTCCTGGCCGGCCTCCGCGGCGAGCTCGTCGGCGTCCTTCTCCTCGGACATGCCGATCGGGCCCACGCGCTGGGCGTTGAGGAACTGGCGTACGACCGGCTCCTCCGAGCTGAGCAGCTGCTCGCGGGGGCCGAACATCGCGAGGTGGCGGTGGTAGAGCAGCCCGATGTTGTCGGGCACGGTGCGCGCGGTGTTGATGTCGTGGGTGACGATCAGGAACGTCGCGTCGATCTGGGCGTTGAGGTCGACGATGAGCTGGTTGAGGAACGCCGTGCGGACCGGGTCGAGACCGGAGTCGGGCTCGTCGAAGAGCACGATCTCGGGATCGAGCACGAGCGCGCGGGCCAGGCCGGCGCGCTTGCGCATGCCGCCGGAGATCTCGCCGGGCAGCTTGTCCTCGGCGCCGAGCAGGCCGACGAGGTCCATCTTCTCCATGACGATGTCGCGGACCTCGGACTCGGACTTCCTCGTGTGCTCGCGCAGCGGGAAGGCGACGTTGTCGTAGAGGTTCATCGAGCCGAACATCGCGCCGTCCTGGAACAGCACGCCGAAGAGCTTGCGGATCTCGTAGAGCTCGCGCTCCGAGCAGCTGGCGATGTCGGTGCCCTCGATGACGATCGAGCCCTTGTCGGGCTTGATCAGGCCGATGAGGGTCTTGAGGAACACCGACTTGCCCGTGCCCGAGGGCCCGAGCATCACGCAGATCTCGCCGGCGGGGATGGTCAGGGTGACGTCGCCCCAGATGAGCTGCTTGCCGAACGACTTGGTGAGGTCGGTGACCTGGATCTCGACACCCATGCGCGGCGGTTCCCCTTCCCTCCCCCGGTGGTGCTGACGTGGCTACTACTGGGTAGTCCAACGCCGGACTGCGCGAGAGGTTACGCCCCGGTGCGACGCTCGTCACTCGCCCGAGAGGGCGAGTCGGGTGGGGCTGCGGGTTGGCGGCCTCGAGGTGTCGGGGCCGCGACATGGCGCCGCGCGACGAATCAGTCAACGTCCACCACGTTGGTGGCCTGTCACACCGACGTGCGGCGACTCCGGACGAGCCGCACGACGATCTCAGCGACGCAGCACAGTGCGAGCGCACCGACCATGGCTGCTACGGCGAAGCCCACCAGGAAGAGGTCG
>JAYSEC010000099.1:0-11570 GCA_041914085.1 Nocardioides sp. | reverse complement strand
CGAGGAACGAGCGGTACCAGACCGAGACGCCCTCGCGGTAGTTGTACTCCCCGCCCAGGCTGAAGATCGAGCCGGCGATGGTGTTCCACATGCCCAGCACGATGGCGGAGCCGAGGAAGGCGTACATCACCTTGTCCATCGGCGTGGTCGCGGAGAAGACCGGGCCGACGGTGCGCCGGCGGTAGACCAGGATCGACATGCCCACCAGGGCCATCACGCCGGCGACGAGGCCGCCGATGACGGCGGCGTAGTGGTAGAGGTGGTCGTCGACCCCGACCGCCTCGGTCCACGACCGCGGGACCAGCAGGCCGATGACGTGCCCGCCGACCACGCCCAGCATCCCGAAGTGGAACAGGGGCGAGCCGAGCCGGAGCAGCCGGTTCTCGTAGAGCTGCGAGGAGCGGGTCGTCCAGCCGAACTTGTCGTAGCGGTAGCGCCACACGTGCCCGACCACGAAGACCGCGAGGCAGAGGTAGGGCACGATCACCCAGAGGAAGACGTTCATCGCGGGGCTCCTACGGGGATCGAGGCGGAGGCGATCAGGGCGGGCCCGGTGTCCAGCGCCGGGTCGGCGCCGTAGCCCGACAGGCCGACCTCCTCGGCCGGCGGGCCCTGCTCGACGAGACGGCGTACGGCGTCGGCCTCGGCACCCTCGAGCACCGGGAGGGTCCCGCAGACGGCGAGCAGCGCCGCCGCCCACGGGGAACCGGTCGTGCCGTCGTCGTTGCGCCAGCCGGCGAGCGCGAGACGGAGCATCTCGACGCCGGCGCGGTGCTCGGTGAGCAGCTGCCAGGTGGTGCCCGGGTCCACCGTCGCGCCGAGCTGGAGCACGGCGCAGAGGTGGTCGGGCAGCTCGCCGTCGTCGACCCACTCGACGCCGGCGGCCCGGTAGGCCTCCTTGAAGCGCACCAGGGCCGCACCGCGGCGGCGGGTGTCGCCGTAGGCGAAGTACGTCAGGTAGAGCGCGCACTTGCGCGTGTGGTCGAAGGTCGCGACGTAGTCCTGCTGGAGCTGCTCGAGCGGTGTGGACCGCAGGTGCGCGAGCAGGGCCGGCAGGTGCGGGTCGTCGGGCACGAGGGCCTCGAGGCCGTCCACCGCCGCCACCAGCTCGGCGGTGGGGTAGTCCAGCACGGCCGAGCAGACCGCCCACACCCGGCGGGCCTGCTCGTCGGGCCCGGAGCGGGCGCGGCGTCGGAACATCACCGCTCCCCTCCCTCGGGGCGCGGTGGGAACAGGCCCTCGGGCGTGCCCTTGCCGTCCCAGTTGAGCAGGTTGACGCGGCTGGCCTTGTCGTCCGGCGCCGCGAGGGTGTCGGAGGTCTGGCGGTCCTGGAGCATCCGGAAGTTCTCGACCGCGACGGGCGTCGGGTAGCCGGCACCCTCGCCGAGCAGCGCCTGGTCGTAGTACGAGCCGGCCGCGTCGAAGTCGACGGCGCAGTCGGTCGCGAGCTCCTCGAGGGCGTGCGCCTGCTCGGCGTGCGCCGGCGGGATGACGTAGCGGTCGGCGTACTTGGCGATGGCCAGCAGCCGGAACATCTCGTAGATCTCCTCCTCCGTCATGCCGACCGCAGCCGGGATGGAGGCGTCCGGGTCGCGCCCGAGGTTGATGTCGCGCATGTAGGAGCGCATGGCCGCGAGCCGCTTGAGCACCTTGTCGACCGGGGCGGTGTCGCCCGCGGTGAAGAGGTTGGCGAGGTACTCGACGGGGATCCGCAGGGTGTCGATGGCGGCGAAGAGGTTGCCGCGGTCCTCGGCGTCCTCCCCCGTCTCCTGCACGACGTCGACCACCGGCGAGAGCGGCGGGATGTACCAGACCATCGGCATCGTGCGGTACTCCGGGTGCAGCGGCAGCGCGACCTCGTAACGGTTGATCAGCGCCCACACCGGCGACTTCCTCGCCGCCTCGACCCAGTCACCGGGGATGCCGGCCTCCTCGGCCGCCCGCTGGACGGCCGGGTCCTCCGGGTCGAGGAAGCACGCCCGCTGGGCGTCGTACAACGCGTGCTCGTCCTCGATCGCCGCGGCCTCGAGCACCTTGTCGGCGTCGTAGAGGACGAGGCCGATGTAGCGCAGCCGGCCCACGCAGGTCTCCGAGCACACCGTCGGGATGCCCACCTCGACGCGCGGGTAGCAGAAGGTGCACTTCTCGGCCTTGCCCGTCTTGTGGTTGAAGTAGACCTTCTTGTAGGGGCAGCCCGAGACGCACATGCGCCAGCCGCGGCAGCGGTCCTGGTCGACCAGGACGATGCCGTCCTCGGCCCGCTTGTAGATCGCGCCGCTGGGGCACGACGCGGCGCACGACGGGTTGAGGCAGTGCTCGCAGATGCGGGGCAGGTAGAACATGAAGGTCTGCTCGAACTCGAGCTTCACCTTGTCCTCGATGCCCTTGAGCATGACGTCACGCGCGGCGTGCTCCTGCGAGCCGCCGAGGTCGTCGTCCCAGTTGGCCGACCACTCGACGTTCATGTCCTCGCCGGAGATGAGGCTCTTGGGCCGCGCCACGGGGAACGTGTCGGTCTGCGGCGAGCTGGTGAGCGTCTCGTAGTCGTAGGTCCACGGCTCGTAGTAGTCGTCGATCGAGGGCAGCTTCGGGTTGGAGAAGATGCTCAGCAGCTTCTTCACCCGCCCGCCGGCGCGCAGCGCCAGCCGGCCGTTGGGCTTGCGGACCCAGCCGCCCTGCCACTCCTCCTGGTCCTCGTAGGTCCGCGGGTAGCCGAGCCCGGGCCGGGTCTCGACGTTGTTGAACCAGACGTACTCGGTGCCGGTGCGGTTGGTCCACGCCTGCTTGCAGGTCACCGAGCAGGTGTGGCAGCCGATGCACTTGTCGAGGTTCATGACCATCGCCATCTGGGCCATCACGCGCATGTCAGTCGTCTCCTTCCTGCTCAGTACTCGACCGGGGCGGTCCGCTTGCGGATCATCGTGACCTCGTCGCGGTTGTTGCCGATCGGGCCGATGTAGTTGAAGAAGTAGGCCAGCTGGGCGTAGCCGCCGACGATGTGGTTGGGCTTGAGCAGCACCCGCGTGAGGCTGTTGTGGATGCCCCCGCGCTTGCCGTCGCGCTCGGTGAGGGGCACGTCGATGAGCCGGTCCTGGGCGTGGTGCATGTAGACCGTGCCCTCCGGCATCCGGTGGCTGACGATCGCGCGGGCCGCCACGACGCCGTTGCGGTTGACCATCTCGATCCAGTCGTTGTCGCGGATCCCGACCTTCGCGGCGTCGCGGTCGGAGATCCACACCGACTGCCCACCGCGCGAGAGCGAGAGCATGAACAGGTTGTCCTGGTACTCCGAGTGGATCGACCACTTGTTGTGGGGCGTGAGGTAGCGGACCGAGACACCCAGCTCGTTCTGCTCACCGATCGGCCGCTCGCCGAAGAGCGCGGTCATGTCGAGGGGTGGGCGGTAGACGGGGAGCATCTCGCCCATCCCGAGGAACCAGTCGTGGTCGACGTAGAACTGCTGGCGCCCCGTGAGCGTGTGGAACGGCTTCTTGCGCTCGATGTTGATCGTGAACGGGCTGTAGCGCCGTCCTCCGGACTCCGAGCCCGACCACTCCGGCGACGTGATGACGGGCACGGGCTGCGCCTGCGTGTCGGCGAAGGTGATCTGCTTGCCCTCGTGCTCGGCGGCGAGGTCGGCGAGCTCCGTGCCGGTGCGCTTCTCGAGGAAGCGGAAGCCCTGAGTGGCGAGGTGTCCGTTGGAGACGCCCGCCAGGTGCAGGATCGCGTCGGCCATCTGGACGTCGGTCTCGACCTTGGGCTGGCCGTCGCCGGCGCCCCCGCGGGCCACCCCGTTGCGGGTGCGCAGCACGTCGATCTCCCGCTTCACGTCGTAGGCCACGCCCTTGGTGAGCATGCCGACCTTCTCCATCAGCGGACCGATCGACGTCATCTTGTCGTAGATGGCGGTGTAGTCGCGCTCGGCCACCGCGATCACCGGCATGGTCTTGCCCGGGACGGGGTCGACCTCGCCGGTCTTCCAGTCCTTGACCACGCCGTGCTCGGTGGCCATCGCCTCCGGGGTGTCGTGCCACAGCGGCTTGGCGACGACGTCCTTGCGGGTGCCGAGGTGGGTCTCGGCGAGCTCGGAGAACTTCTTCGCGATGACCTTCCAGGTGTCCCAGTCCGACTTCGTCTGCCACGGCGGCGCGATGGCGGGGTTGAACGAGTGGACGAAGGGGTGCATGTCGGTGGTGGAGAGGTCGTGCTTCTCGTACCAGGTGGCCGCCGGCAGCACGACGTCGCTGAAGATCGTCGAGGAGGTCATCCGGAAGTCGATCGTCGTCAGCAGGTCGAGCCTGCCCTCGGCCGCCTTCTCGGCCCAGACCACGTCCGTCGGTCGCTTGTCCGGCGGCGCCTCGACCGCCGTGGCCGAGGAGTCGGTGCCGAGCAGGTGGCGCAGGAAGTACTCGTTGCCCTTCGCCGAGGAGCCGAGCAGGTTGGAGCGCCACAGCGACAGCACCCGAGGGTGGTTGTCCTCGTGCTCGGGGTCCTCGACCGCGAACCGGAGGCTGCCCTCCTTGAGCTGCTGCGCGACGTAGGCCGGGACCTCCATCCCGGCCGCCTCGGCGTCGTCGGCCAGCTGCAGGCTGCTGCGGTCGAACGTCGGGTACGACGGCGACCACCCGAGCCGGACCGACTGGGCCAGCAGGTCCATGACCGTCTTCCCGGCGAAGACACCCGTCCCGGCGTCGAGGTCGTCGGCGGAGAAGGTGTCGTAGCGGTACTGGGAGGTGTTCACGTACCAGTACGCCGTCTGGTTCATGTGCCGCGGCGGGCGGTGCCAGTCCAGGGCGAAGGCCATGTGCTGGAAGCCCATGATCGGGCGGATCTTCTCCTGCCCGACGTAGTGGGCCCAGCCGCCGCCGTTGCGCCCCTGGGTGCCGGTGATGGTGGTGAGCAGCAAGATGGCGCGGTAGATCTGGTCGGAGTGGAACCAGTGGTTCACGCCCGCCCCGAGCAGGATCATGCCGCGGCCCTCGGTGTCGACGGCGTTCTGCGCCCACTCCCGGGCGAGCCGCACGACCTGCGCGGCCGGCACCCCGGTGTGCTGCTCCTGCCAGGCCGGGGTGGCGGGGACCTCGGGGTCGTCGTAGCCGCGGGGGTCGGCGTCGTCGGTGCGCGGCCACACGCCCGGCAGCCCGGGTCGCCCGACGCCGTACTGGGCGAGGAGCAGGTCGAACACGGTCGTGACGACGCGGTCGCCGACGCGGGCGACGGGCACCCCGCGACGCTCGTGGACGACCTTGCCGTCCGGCGCGTCGAAGCGCGGCAGCGCGACCTCGACGGACTCGCGCGTGCCGCCCTCGTGGTCGGTGTACATGCTGAGGGCGGGGTCGATGTCGCCGAGGTCGAGGTTCCAGTGGCCCAGGCCCTCGTCGCCGTACCGGTCGCCGATGGAGCCGTGCGGGATGCGCACCTCACCGGTGCCGGCGTCGATGACGGCCGGCTTCCACATCGCGTTCTCGCTGGTGCCGCCGAGGTCGCCCTCGACGAGGAACTTGCCGGGACGGTAGGTCCCGTCCTCCCCCGGCTCGAGGCACACCAGGTGCGGGAGGTCGGTGTACTGCTTGTCGTAGGCCTCGAAGAACGGCGTGGTGCGGTCGACGAAGAACTCCTTGAGCACGACGTGGCCCATGGCCATGGCCAGCGCGCCGTCCGTGCCGGGCGCCGGGCTGACCCACTCGTCGGCGAACTTCACGTTCTCCGCGTAGTCGGGTGCGACCGCGACCACCTTCTGCCCGCGGTAGCGCGCCTCGGTCATCCAGTGGGCGTCCGGCGTGCGGGTCATCGGGACGTTGGAGCCCCACATCATCAGGTAGCCGGCGTCCCACCAGTCCCCCGACTCGGGGACGTCGGTCTGGTCGCCGAACATCTGCGGCGACGCGTTCGGCAGGTCGGCGTACCAGTCGTAGAAGGAGAGCATGGGCGCGCCGATGAGCTCGAGGAAGCGGGCGCCGGAGGTGTAGGAGACCGGCGACATGGCCGGGATCGGCGAGAAGCCGGCGATGCGGTCGGGACCCCACCGCTTGACGGTGTAGACGTGCGCCGCCGCGACGATCTCCGCGACCTCGTCCCAGGTCGCGCGCACCAGGCCGCCCTTGCCCCGCGCCTTCTTGTAGAGCCGGGCCTTCTCCTCGTCCTGCACGATCGAGCCCCAGGCCACCACCGGGTCGCCGTACTGCTGCTTGGCGGCGCGGAACATCTCCAGCAGCACGCCGCGGACGTAGGGGTAGCGCACCCGGGTCGGGCTGTAGGTGTACCAGCTGAACGCCGCACCGCGCGGACAGCCGCGCGGCTCGTACTCCGGGCGGTCGGGGCCGGCGCTGGGGTAGTCGGTCTGCTGCGCCTCCCAGGTGATGATGCCGTCCTTGACGTAGACCTTCCACGAGCACGAGCCCGTGCAGTTCACGCCGTGCGTGGAGCGCACGACCTTGTCGTGGCTCCAGCGCTCGCGGTAGAACACGTCGCCCTCGCGACCGCCCGACTTGTGCAGGGTCCGGAGGTCGTCGCTCACCTCCGCCTTGGTGAAGAACCGGCGACTGCCGATCAGTGCCGACGTGAGGGAGCTTTCCAAGGTCATGCGGTGGCCTCCGGGCGTTGGGTCGCGGGAACGCAGAGCAGTCCGACGAGCCCGACCCTAGACAAGAGCCGCGACCGAACGCCACCATCGACAGCCCGAAGCGGCACAAGGTCACCCAGGTCGGGACTTAGGTCCCTACTTGGTCCCCACTTGGTCCCGCGGACCTGCACAACCCCGTCCACATCCCTCAGAGTCTTCCTGGTGGGGACCGCGCACGACGGTCCCGGAGGAGTCGAGATGAGCGAGCACCAGCCCGGTCGCAACCGGGTGCTCTGGCTGTCCACCGTGGCGTTCACCCTGATGTTCGCCGTGTGGCTGATGTTCGGGATCCTGGGCAAGCCGATCCAGGAGGAGTTCGGCCTCACCGAGGTCCAGCTGTCGTGGATCGTGGCAGCCGCCGCCCTCAACGGGTCGCTCTGGCGCCTGCCGGCAGGCATGGTCACCGACCGGATCGGCGGCCGCAAGGTGATGACCGCCCTGCTGCTCGCGACGGCCGTCCCGGCGTTCCTCGTCTCGCGGGTCGAGTCCTACGGCGCGCTCCTCGTGCTCGCCTTCCTGGTCGGCTTCGCCGGCAACGCCTTCTCCGCGGGGATCGCGTGGAACTCCGCGTGGCAGCCGCGCGAGCACCAGGGCTTCGCCCTCGGCCTGTTCGGCGCCGGCAACGTCGGCGCGTCGGTGACCAAGTTCATCGGCCCGCCCCTCATCGCCGGCACGGCCGGCGCGAGCTACTTCGGCGTGGTCGACGGCGGCTGGCGGCTCGTGCCCGTGGTGTACGCCGTCCTGCTCGTGCTGATGGCCGCACTGGTCTGGTTCGGCACGCCGAGCCACGACATCGCCCCCGGCACGGGACAGCCGCTCCGCGAGCAGGTGCGTCCGCTGCGCAGCATCCGGGTGTGGCGCTTCAGCCTCTACTACGTCGCGGTCTTCGGTGCCTACGTCGCCCTGGCCGCGTGGCTGCCGACCTACTACATGGACAACTTCGACGTGTCGCTGCAGACGGCGGCGCTGCTGACAGCGACGTACATCTTCCCCGCCAGCCTCCTGCGGCCCTACGGCGGACACCTGTCCGACCGCTTCGGCGCCCGGCGCGTCATGTACTGGACGTTCGGCGCGATGCTGCTGGTGACGGGCATCTTGATGATGCCCAACGGCCACATCGTCATCAGCCACCCCGACGGTTCCCAGAGCGAGCACCTGGCCTACAGCATCGGCCTCGTGCCGTTCGCGCTCCTCGTCTTCGCACTGGGGTGCGCGATGGGGGTCGGCAAGGCCGCGGTCTTCAAGCACATCCCGGAGTACTTCCCCCAGAACGTGGGCGCCGTCGGCGGCCTGGTGGGGATGCTCGGCGGTCTCGGGGGGTTCTTCCTCCCACCGCTGTTCGCGTACACCAAGGCGTGGTCGGGCTTCCCCTCCAGCACCTTCTTCGTCCTCTTCGTGCTGACGCTGGTGTGCGCGGTCTGGATGCACTGGACCGTGGTCCACATGCTCCACACCGAGTCCCCCGAGCTCGCGCACCGGCTCGAGAGCCCGCACGACGACCACCGGCTCGCGCCGGCCCCGACCCACGAACGACTGCCTGAGGAGGCACGCGCATGACGACCGACGCACAGCCGCGCAGGAGCGGCGAGTGGCTGGAGGCCTGGGACCCCGAGAACGAGGAGACCTGGGACTCCCACCTGGCGTGGCGCACCCTCTGGGTCACCACCTTCGCCCTCACCCTGGCCTTCGTCGCCTGGTTCCTGCCGAGCGCCCTCATCCCCAAGCTGAACCCCCTCGGCTACTCCTTCTCCACCACGCAGCTGTACTGGATGGCGGCGATGCCGGGCCTGTCGGCCGGCCTGTTCCGGCTCGTGTGGATGGTGCTCCCGCCCATCCTCGGGACGCGCAAGATGGTCACCCTCACCACGCTGCTGCTGATCTTCTCGACCCTCGGCTGGGGTGTGCGGGTCCAGGAGCCGACGGCCCCGTACTGGGAGCTCATGACGCTGGCCTTCCTGGCCGGTGTCGGCGGTGGCGCCTTCTCCGGCTTCATGCCGAGCACGTCGTACTTCTTCCCCAAGTCCAAGCAGGGCACGGCACTCGGCCTGCAGGCCGGCCTCGGGAACTTCGGGGTCTCGCTCGTCCAGCTGCTCACGCCCTACCTCATCGGCTTCTCGTGGCTCGCCCTCTTCGGGGGGAGCCAGACCATCGCGATGCCGGGCAAGGAGCCGCAGGAGGTCTGGTACCAGAACGCCGCCTTCATCTGGATCCCGCTCATGGTCGTCTCCGCTCTGCTGGCGTGGACGATGCTGAAGTCGGTCCCGATCAAGGCCAACGTGCGCCAGCAGTTCGACATCTTCGGCAACACCGACACGTGGCTGATGACGCTGCTCTACATCATGACCTTCGGCACCTTCTCCGGGCTGGCCGCGCAGTTCGGCCTGCTGATGGCCAACCTCTACGGCATCGGCAACGGTGACATCGTGCAGGGCACGGGTGCCGACGCGACGGTGCTCATCGACGGCTACGCCGTCCCCGACGTGGTGAAGTACGTCTTCCTGGGGCCGCTGGTCGGCGCCGGTGCGCGGGTGGTGTTCGCTCCGCTCACCGACCGGATGGGAGGCGCGAAGTGGACGCTCGTGTCGGGACTGGGGCTGATCGCGTCGATCGCCTACACGATCCCGGCGCTGACGCCCGACACCACCTCGGCTGCCACGCTGGAGTCTGGCTTCGACCAGTTCCTCTGGGGCATGCTGGCGATCTTCCTCTTCGCCGGCATCGGCAACGCCTCGACGTTCAAGCAGATGCCGATGATCTTCGAGCGCCGGCAGGCCGGTGGCGTGATCGGGTGGACGGCGGCGATCGCGGCGTTCGGCCCGTTCTTCTTCGGCGTCGGCGTGACGACCCTCGGGCCGACCGTGTTCTACTCGATCGGCGTGGCCTGGGCGGTCATGTGCGTGGCCATCACCTGGGTGCGCTACGCCCGCAAGGGCGCCCCGCGGCCGAGCTGAGGCACCCTGCGACGGGGCGTACGACGGCGGGTCAGCCGGCGAACGCCTCGTCGTAGAGCGCCTGCAGCTCCGGCGTGGTCTCGCCGGTGAAGCCGCACAGGGTGACCCGGCCGTCGGTGGCGCTGACCAGGTAGGACTTCCCCTTCTCGAACTCGACGGCCATCAGCAGCGCAGCGAGGTCCTGCTCCGGCGTGGTGACCGTCGCCGTGGCGGCGTCGCCGCCGGCGTACCACTCGTCGACCGCGAGCGTCGCGGTGCCGTCCTCGAGCGAGGTCACGGTGCCGGCGAAGGCGGTGTCGAAGGTGGACAGCGTCTGCGCCGAGGGGACCGCGCACTTGCCGGCCGTGGTCGCGTCGACGGTGAGCTCCACCGGCTCGGACGACGCGTCCGGGGCCTCGGAGGTCGTCTCGGAGGTCGTCGCAGAGGTCGTCTCGGAGGTGTCGGCGGCGATCACGTCGGAGTCGTCGGAGCCGCACGCGGACATCCCCGCGAGGGCGAGGACGAGCACGGGGACGGCGAGGGCGCTGCGGGTTCGGCGGGTGTTCACGATTCCTCCTTGCGGGACCGGGCCGGTGGTCGTCCACCGTGCCACACCGTCTTGGACGCCGGCCGCCGGGACCGGGTTCCATCGGATCGGGTCAGCGGATCGCCGCGTCGATCTCCTCGTCCTCCTCCTCCACGCGGCGCTTGATCCTCCCGAGGCCGGGGATCTTGCCGAGGATCTCGTTGAGCTCGCGGGAGACGTTGAGCAGGTCGTGGAGGTCGGGCGCCACCGACTCGAGGGTCTTCAGCACCGGCAGCAGGTCGCGCTCGACCTGGTCGGTGAGCGCCGGTAGGTGGTCGACGAGGGTCACGAGCGCGGCGACCTCGTCGGGATGGGTGGTGTCGGCCAGGACCCGGAGAGTCGGCTGGAGCTTGGTCAGGGACGGCTCGAGGTCGTCGACCAGGGCGGCGACGCGCGCGGTCTCGGTCGACGCGACGTCGACGACGGTGCCGACCCGCGCCGACTCCAGCACCGCCCCGTCCACGACCGCGGCCACGCGGTCGACCTGCGCCGCGGCGTCGTCGACCACCGTGCCCACACGGGCGACCTCGGCGGCCGCCGCGTCGACGACTCCCTCGACCCGGCCCACGGCCGACTGCGCGCGGCCGACGACCGTCTCGGCCCGGTCGAGCAGGGCCTCCGCGCGATCGAGGAGCGCGAGCACGCGGGGCACGGCCCCCAGGAGCGCCTCGACCTGCCCTCCGCCCCGCTCGAGCGCCGAGATCACGTCGCGGGGACCGGGCACGGGCAGGCGCATGCGTCATTCCTACCAGCGCGGCCCGAGCGACGCGGCTCGGACACGTGTGCGCACGTGCGGCGCTCGTGGCCCCTCCGGCCGTCGTCCGCGGGCCACATCCGCCGCACGTGCGCGGAGCGGGCCCGCCGGGCAGACGCGCCGCGCACATGCAACGAGGCCCCCGCCGGAGCGGGGGCCTCGCTGTGGTGCTGGGTGGTGCGGCGGATCAGAAGTCCATGCCGCCCATGCCGCCCATGTCGCCGCCGGGCATGGCCGGCGCCTTCTCGGGCTTGTCGGCCACGACGGCCTCGGTGGTGAGGAACAGCGCGGCGATCGACGCGGCGTTCTGCAGGGCCGAGCGGGTGACCTTGGCCGGGTCGATGATGCCCTCGGCGATCATGTCGACGTAGTCACCGGTCGCGGCGTTGAGGCCGTGACCCGCCTCGAGGTTGCGCACCTTCTCGGAGACGACGCCACCTTCGAGACCGGCGTTGACCGCGATCTGCTTGAGCGGGGCCTCGATGGCGACCTTGACGATGTTGGCACCGGTGGCCTCGTCGCCGGTCAGCTCGAGCTTGGCGAACGCCTCGGCACCAGCCTGGACGAGGGCGACGCCACCGCCGGCGACGATGCCCTCCTCGACCGCGGCCTTGGCGTTGCGGACGGCGTCCTCGATGCGGTGCTTGCGCTCCTTGAGCTCGACCTCGGTGGCCGCGC
>JAYSEC010000098.1:8873-11583 GCA_041914085.1 Nocardioides sp. | reverse complement strand
GAGGGCGTGGGCCTGCTGCTCGCGATCGACCCGATCCTCGACATGGGCCGCACCGCGGTCAACGTCACCGGCCAGGCGCTGGTGCCGACGATCGTGGCCAAGCGCGAGGGCATCCTCGACCAGGCGGCGTACGACGCCCCGCGCAGCGGTACGCCGTGGCGCGAGGACCCCGCCCCGTCGGAGTCGGCCGACCGCGACGCGCGGGCGGCGGTGCCGGAGGGCGTGCCCGCCTGACGCCGGTGGCGCCAACCTGCGTCAACGGGGGCGGCGGCGACTGGGATACTGGTCGCCGTTGCCCCCGTGGCGCAATGGATAGCGCAACGGCCTTCTAATCCGTGGGTTGCAGGTTCGAGTCCTGCCGGGGGCGCTGTGCCGCGGCCCCGACCGGCAGCACGTCCCCCACGGCGGGCACGGCCTCGACCGGGGCCTGCGCTGCCGGGCGGCGGCGGAGCGGGTGGGCGGCGAGCCACGACGCGAGCCAGCGGCCCGTCTGGATGCCGGGCCGCTCGACGAAGCGGTAGACGAAGTCGGCGATCATCACCACGACGACCAGGACCACGAGCGTCTTGTGCAGGTTGTTGGGCCACGTCGGCAGCGCCATCGCGACGAAGTGGCCGCCGATCACCTGGAAGAGGTAGATCGAGTACGACCGCTCGCCGAGCCACCTGAACGGCGTGACCGCGAGCACCCGGCTGACCTCGGTGCGTCCGCAGAGGCTCGGGAGGCCCAGCGCGCACAGCACGGAGAAGATCAGGATGAGCTGCTCGGGCCCCGCCCAGCGGGCGGTGAGCTCGGCGGAGTGGCTCTGCACCCAGTAGAGGGCGACGATGAGCGCCACCTGGACCACGCGCGAGGACAGCAGCGACAGGACCCGGAAGGTCGGCCGGGCGTGCATCATCAGCGCGACGCCGCAGCCGAGCAGGATGGCGACGTAGTGCACCCACGAGATGTTGTGGTGCCAGATCAGCCACAGCATCGCGGGCAGGATCAGCGCGCAGGCGACCGCACGCGCCCGCGCGGCACCGCCGAGCGCGAGGCCGACCAGCGGCAGCAGCACGAAGCCCAGCAGCGGCCAGACGAGGTAGAACTTCTGCTCGATGCCGATCGTCCAGGCCTGCGTGAAGTTCATGAAGCTCGGCGCGAGCTCGGGGTTGAACGTGAGGAACCAGGTGATCGCCTCCGGACCGCCGGCCGCCTCGTAGACGCCGTTCCACTTCAGCAGCAGCACCGAGCCCAGCAGGGCGGCGTAGTAGGCCGGGGCGATGCGGAAGATGCGGCGCACCCAGAAGCCGAGCAGCGAGATGCGGCCGGTCGCGGCCTCCTCGCGCAGCAGCAGCGTGGTGATCAGGAAGCCGGACAGCACGAAGAACATGTGCACGCCGAGCCAGCCGCCGGCGAACATCGGGGCCGGCCCGCTGAAGTGGAACCCCACGACGGCCAGCGCCGCGATGGCCCGGACCCCGTCGAGCCCGCCGAAGTGGCGGTCGGCGAGGAACCGGTCGTGGGTCAGGGTCGGCCCGAAGAGCCCGAGGAGGAAGCGCACGCGGGGACCCTACTTCGCCCCGACCGTCGTCGCCGACACGCCGGGCCACCTCCCCCGTCGGCCGCCCACCTCCCGCGAGGATCGGGGCAGGCCCGGCGGAGTATGAGTCCGCCGGGCCAATGACGTTCCCGGGCTCAGACGAGCGGGCCCGCCGGGGCGGCGTACGCGTCGATCTCCCCGCGCACCCGCGCCTTGACGTCGGTGGGGGCGAAGGACGCCTCGACCGCCGCCCGGGCGAGGTCGGCGACGCCCGTCTCGTCGAGGTCCAGCAGGCCGGCGGCGACCTCGTAGTCGTGGTTGAGCGAGGTGGAGAACATCGGCGGGTCGTCGGAGTTGATGGTGACGGTCACTCCCGCGTCCACGAACGCTTTCAGCGGGTGCTCCTCGATCCGCTCCACGGCGCGGGTGGCGATGTTGGAGGTCGGGCACACCTCGAGCACCACGCCCGTCTCGGCGAGGTGGGCCAGCAGCTCGGGATCCCGGGCGGCGGAGGTCCCGTGCCCGATCCGCTCGGCGCCGAGCAGTCGCACCGACTCCCAGATCGTCTCGGGGCCGGTGGTCTCCCCGGCGTGCGGCACGGACCGGAGGCCTGCGGCGCGGGCACGGTCGAAGTGCTCGCGGAACTGCGCGCGGGGCACCCCGATCTCGGGTCCACCGAGCCCGAAGCCCACGAGCGCGTCCGTGCGGTGGTCCAGGGCGTACTCCAGCGTGGCGTCCGCCGCGGGCAGCCCGGACTCCCCCGGGATGTCGTAGATCCAGCGCAGCACCAGCCCGAAGTCCCGCTCGGCGGCGACGCGCGCGTCCTCGATCGCCTCGGTGTAGGCCTCGATGGCGATGCCCCGGACGACGGACGTGTACGGCGTGCAGGTGAGCTCGGCGTAGCGGAGGTTCTGGCCCTCGGCCATCTCCCTGGCCACCTCGTAGGTCAGCAGCCGGATGTCCTCCGGCGTCCGGACGAGGTCGACCACGGCGAGGTAGACGTCGATGAAGTGCGCGAAGTCGCGGAAGGTGAAGTAGTCCTTCAGGCCCTCGAGGTCGCTGGGCACCCCGGCGTCGGGGTGGCGCGCCGCGAGCTCGGAGACGATCCGCGGCGACGCCGACCCGACGTGGTGCACGTGCAGCTCGGCCTTGGGCAGTCCGGCGATGAAGTCCTGGAGGCTCACGCCC
>JAYSEC010000098.1:0-8773 GCA_041914085.1 Nocardioides sp. | reverse complement strand
TCGCCGGCCGCGTCGACCCAGCCCTCGAAGGCCATGTCCTCGATGCCCGGGCGCACCTCGGACTCGGTCGCGCCGGCCTCGACGGCCAGGTCGACGAGGTCGTCGTCGCTGGGGAACGGGCCCTCCTCGGACGGCTGGTTGTCGAAGAGCAGGTCGTGGAACTCCTTGGCGACCTCGGGACCGGACGCGTCGAGGACGACGGCGAAGGCGTTGGCCGACCTGGGCGAGTAGTCGTCGATCCGCTCCAGGAACGGCAGCGGACGGAACTCGACCTTGACGTCGCCGGCCTCGACCGCCGCGTCGAGCCGGTCGCGCACGGTCTGCTCGAGCTGGCCGCAGAAGGGGCAGAGGAAGTCCTCGTAGACCACGACGGACTTCGGGGCGTCCGCGTCGCCGAGGACCATCCCGTAGCTGCCGCTGGCGCCCTCGGGTGCGGTGTCGGGCTTGTCCGACCCGAGGCTGGTGATGAGGAAGTAGCCACCCACGACGAGCGCCAGGACGGCGGCGATCATCCCGGCCCGGGTCAGCTGCTCGCGGCGCTTCGCGGCCTTGCGGCGCTCCTCGGCCTGCTCGCGGGCCCGCAGCGTGCGCGCCTGGCGCTGCTCACGCCGGGCCTGCGCCGCGGCCTTCTCCTCCGCGGTCCTGTGCGAGCTCTTCTTCTGCGCCATCGAGGCTTCCTTCGGTGTCGAGGTGATCGGTGTCGAGGTGGTCGGCGACGTCGTCGTCGCCGGACGTGCGGAACAGGACGGTGTCGAGCGCCAGTCGCGATCGTGGCCGGACCACCAGCCAGGCGGACAGGGCCAGAAGTCCCACGTCGCGGGCGATCTCGCCGGGGTACTTGGCCGCGGCGTCCGGGATCTCTCCCCCGCCGCCGAAGCAGCCGCAGTCGATCGACAGGCCGCGCGCCCAGGCGCTGCTGATGCCGATGATGAACGCCACGAAGAGCAGCGCGGACACGGCGGCGGAGCTGCGCACGAGCACGCCGAGCACCAGGCACAGGCCCACGACGACCTCGACGACCGGCAGCAGGTGGCCGACCGCGGGCACGACGGCCTCCGGGAGGAGGTCGTACGCGCGCACCGCGCGGACGCTGTCGGCGGGGTACGGCAGCTTGAGGGCGCCGGCGACGATCCACACGCCCCCGGTCACGAGCCGCGCGACGAGGCCGAACCAGTCCTTCACATCCGCACGCACATCCCGAAGGGTAGGAGGTGAGCCTGAGTCGAGCCTGAGAAGGGCCGTCGGCGGCGGTCTGTAGGGTGGCGGGTCGTGAACGACAGACTGGTGTGGATCGACTGCGAGATGACCGGCCTCGACCTCGGCGCCGACGCGTTGATCGAGGTGGCGGCGCTGGTGACCGACTTCGAGCTCAACGTCCTCGGCGAGGGCGTCGACGTCATCATCAAGCCGTCGCAGGAGTCCCTCGACCAGATGGTCGAGTTCGTGCGCACCATGCACGAGACCTCCGGCCTGCTCGAGGAGATCGCCGGCGGTACGACGCTCGCGGAGGCCGAGGAGCAGGTGCTGGCCTACATCAAGGAGCACTGCCCCGACGGCACGCGTCCCCCGCTCGCGGGCAACACCGTGGCCACCGACCGCTCCTTCCTCGCCCGTGACATGCCCACGCTCGAGTCGTTCCTCCACTACCGCATCGTCGACGTGTCCTCCATCAAGGAGCTCTCCCGCCGCTGGTATCCCCGTGCCTACTTCGCGGCGCCGACCAAGCGCGGCAACCACCGCGCGCTGGCCGACATCCAGGAGAGCATCGAGGAGCTGCGCTACTACCGCGAGGCCGTCTTCGTGCCCCAGCCCGGCCCGGACAGCGCCCAGGCCAAGGAGATCGCCGCACGCCACGGCGGCCAGCTGACCGGGCTCGGTCCCGATGCTGGATCTGGCGCCTGATTGCCCTACACTTCACGTCGTCCTCGCATCCGTGCGAGCAGACATGGTGGGTATAGCTCAGCTGGTAGAGCGCCGCGTTGTGGTCGCGGATGTCGCGGGTTCAAGTCCCGTTACTCACCCCGAGTGATCGAGCCCCCGGCCAGCGGCCGGGGGCTCGATCCGTTCCACGGGGGGCACCGCAGGAATCTGAGGGCGGCGACGGGGCCGATGGCACAGCGTCGAACCTCAGCACGGTGAGGCCGGTCAGCACCACCAATCCCTGGTGTGAGCGCAGGACTGCACGTGCTGGCCGAGTTCCTGGCCCGTGCTGGCCGACGCAGACGGGGTAGCGGCGAGAGACAAGCCGACGGCGAGAACCGTGTCGGCGAGGGTCTTGGGGAGTGTCTTGGTCATGGTGCGGCTCCTTCATGAGGCGGATGACGGCTGTCGAGGCTGACCGGCGGCAGCCGGGTCACGGTAGGGCCAACGTCCCTGTCATGTGGGGACCGGTGCAGAAATGAGCAGGGGTTGACTAAATACCCCCGGGGGGTATGCTGGAAGGCATGACCAGTCACGAGCACGAACCGGCTCCGGCCACCGCTACACGGGTCACTGACCCGGTGTGCGGGATGACGGTCGACCCGGCCACCGCCGAGCACGAAGTCGTCCATGACGGCGAGCCCGTCCACTTCTGCTCTCAAGGTTGCAAGGACAAGTTCCTCGCTGACCCCGGCCAGTACGTCCACCAGCTCGGTACGGACGGTCATCACGACCAGCACGCCGGGCACCACGAGCACGGCAGCCACCACGCTCGTGGCAGTGAGGCTGGCGCAGAGCCGCCCCCGCCGGGTGAGGGCGAGGCCGTGGAGTACACGTGCCCGATGCACCCCGAGATTCGTCGGCCCGGACCCGGTTCCTGCCCGATCTGCGGGATGGCGCTCGAGCCGGTGATGGTCAGCGTCGACTCCGGCCCCTCCGAAGAGCTGCGTGACATGACGCGCAGGTTCTGGGTTGGTGTCGCGCTGTCCATCCCGGTGGTCATCCTCGGCATGGGCCGCGACCTCATTCCGTGGCTGCACGACGCCGTGCCGGCGACGACATCGGCTTGGCTGCAGCTCGTGCTCGCCACGCCGGTGGTGTTGTGGGCTGGCTGGCCGTTCTTCACCCGTGGCTGGGCGTCGGTGCGGACGATGAAGCTGAACATGTTCACCCTCATCGCGATGGGCACAGGCGTTGCGTGGTTGTTCTCGGTGGTCGCGACGGTGGCGCCGGGCATCTTCCCTGAGGCGTTCCGCGAGGCCGGCGCCGTCGATGTGTACTTCGAGGCTGCCGCGGTCATCACGACGTTGGTGCTTCTGGGTCAGGTCCTCGAGCTGCGTGCCCGCGAGGCCACCTCGGGTGCCATCAAGGCCCTCCTGGACCTGTCCCCGAAGACGGCCCGCCGTGTCGCCGGGGACGGCACCGAGGAGGAGGTCACGCTCGACCAGGTCCAGTTGGGTGACCTGCTGCGCGTCCGGCCGGGCGAGAAGGTGCCGGTCGACGGGCTCGTCGAGGACGGCAAGTCGGCTGTCGACGAGTCCTTGGTGACGGGCGAGTCCATGCCGGTCACCAAGGCGATCGGTGACAATGCCATCGGCGGGACGCTGAACCAGACCGGCGCGCTCCTCATCCGCGCGAACGCGGTGGGCCGCGACACGATGCTCTCGCGGATCGTGCAGATGGTCGCCGAGGCGCAGCGTTCCCGCGCCCCCATCCAGCGCACCGTGGACAAGGTCTCGGCGGTGTTCGTGCCTGCGGTCATCGGCATCGCAGTCCTGGCGTTCATCGTCTGGGCGCTCGTCGGACCCGACCCGAAGCTCGCCCACGCGCTCGTGGTCGCGGTCAGCGTCCTCATCATCGCCTGCCCCTGTGCCCTGGGCCTGGCCACGCCGATGTCCATCATGGTCGGGGTGGGTCGCGGCGCTCAGATGGGTGTCCTCATCAAGAACGCTGAGGCGTTGGAGCGGATGGAGAAGGTCGACACGGTCGTGGTCGACAAGACTGGCACGCTGACCGAGGGCAAGCCGGCGGTGGTCGCGCTCGAGCTCGCCGACGGCTACACCGAGCTCTCCCAGGAGGAGTTGCTGCGCCTCGCGGCCGCGGTCGAGAACGCGTCCGAGCACCCGCTCGCTCGCGCCATCGTCGACAAGGCCCAAGCCGAGCAGGACGGCAAGCTGCCGGACGTCGCGGACTTCGACGCACCCGCCGGCAAGGGCGTCCTCGGCACGGTCGAGGGACGCAAGGTGCTGATCGGCACTGCCGGGTTCCTCCGCTCGCGGAACGTCGACCCGGCCGCCGCGTTGGCTGAGAAGGCTGACGAGCTGCGCCGCACCGGCGCGACCGCGGTCCTGGTGGCCGTCGACGGCGCCCCTTCGGGTGTCATCGGCATCGCCGACCAAATCAAGGAGACCACTCCGGCTGCGCTCGCCGCGCTGCGCAAGGAGGGCATCGAGGTCATCATGCTCACCGGCGACAACCAGGTCACCGCCGCCGCAGTCGCGACCGACCTGGGCATCGACCGAGTCGAGGCCGAGGTGCTTCCCGACCACAAGGCCGACGTCGTGAACACGCTCCGCGCCGAGGGTCGCGTGGTCGCTTTCGC
The DNA here is from genome assembly GCA_041914085.1 of Nocardioides sp. Lineage (GTDB taxonomy): Bacteria > Actinomycetota > Actinomycetes > Propionibacteriales > Nocardioidaceae > Nocardioides. The sequence continues at coordinate 4,251 of JAYSEC010000098.1, read as the reverse complement.
CGGCGACGGCGTCAATGACGCGCCCGCCCTCGCAGCCGCTGACGTCGGGCTGGCGATGGGCACCGGCACCGATGTTGCGATGGAGTCCGCCGGAGTGACGCTGCTGCGTGGTGACCTCAACGGCATCGCGCACGCCCGCCAGCTCTCCCACGCCGTCATGTCGAATGTCCGACGGGGCCTCGTTCTGGCCTTTGGCTACAACACCGCGGGCATCCCCATTGCGGCAGGCGTGCTCTACCCGGTGTTCGGGTGGCTGCTGTCCCCCGTCATCGCCGCGGCGGCGATGGCGCTGTCGTCGGTGAGCGTCATCGTGAACGCACTCCGGCTGCGCACCCAGAAGCTGGGCTGAGACGAGCGACTCCGTACCATCAAGAGCGATGAAGCCAGTGCCTTCGACCGCCAGCACCCGCAGGCCCCTGCGGGTGCTGGCGGCTGGCCGGGCCAGCGGCCGCACCGCGCTGGCCGCACTCGTGGCCGCGCTCATCCTCGGCATCCTCGGCATGCACGCCTTGGCCAACCATGGCATCCCCGCCGCGGCCGCGGCGGCCGCGAACACGGCCAGCTCAACAAGCTCGATGAGCTCGATGAGCTCGATGAGCTCGATGAGCTCGATGAGCGCCGTGCCTGGCCACAGCGGCGCGACGGCCGTCGGCGCCTCGCATGAGAGCCACGACCACGCCACGGCGCCCCTGGCCGCGGCCTCACAGTCCTTGGGCCTGGCGGCCTCGGCCAGCACGGACGCCGGCGCGTCGGGGCACGACTCGGGACACGGGATGGCCAGCATGGTGATGCTGTGCGTGGTCATGCTGGCCGCCGCAGCGCTCACGCTCCTGCTGGTCCTGGCCGCCGGAGTCATCCGGCCGCTGCTGCCGGCCGCGTTCGAGCCAGCCGTCGTGAGCGAGCGGGCGGTGCAGTGGGTGCGCGGCACAGGTCCGCCCCACGAGTGGCAGTTCTCCGTCATCAGGTGCTGACAGGACCTGCGACCACCCGCCACCGCTGAGCTTCACGGCGTCCACCCTGACGTCGGGTCAGCGTCTTCGGCCGGTGTCGCTCCCGCCTGCCCCAACACCCACCTGACGACCCGACGTGTAGGAGAACCGCCATGCACCACACCACCAAGACCACGCGCGCCCTCAGCGCCATCGCGCTCACCCTCGCGCTCGGCGCCGGCCTCACCGCCTGCGGCGACGACAACTCCGAGGCCGGCAGCTCGGCGGGCACGGCGGAGGTCAGCACGACCGAGCACAACGACGCCGACGTCACCTTCGCGAGCGACATGATCACCCACCACGCCCAAGCCCTGTCGATGGTCGACCTGACCGTCGACCGGCCCCTGGACCCGGAGGTTCAGGCCCTCGCTGAGGACATCCGCGCCGCCCAGGGCCCGGAGATCGAGACCATGGCCGACTGGCTCACCAAGTGGGGCGAGGAGGTGCCGGAGACGATGCGCGACCACGCCAACGCCGGCCACGACATGGGCGACATGTCGGACACGATGGACGACATGGGCCACGGCGACATGCCCGGGATGATGACCGCCGAGGACATGGACGACCTCGAGAACGCCTCCGATGCCGAGTTCCAGGACATGTGGCTCGAGATGATGGTCGAGCACCACGAGGGCGCGGTCGAGATGGCCGAGACCGAGCAGTCCGACGGGCAGTTCAAGGACGCCGTCGACCTGGCCGGCCAGATCATCGACGCGCAGCAGAAGGAGATCGAGACCATGAACGGGCTTCTCGACTCCTGACCCGAAGGCAGGCGGACGCCACCCTCGGTGGCGTCCGCCCTCCCCGGACTGCCCTTGCCCACGGCCGCCGGCGCCCTGGCGCTGCGGTCCGCGCTCAGACCCGCACAGAAGAAGACCCTTCGTGAAGACACCCTCCCTCGTACGACTGGCGGCCCCGGCCGTCATGGCCGCTCTAGCCCTGACGCTGACCGCATGCAGCGGCGCGGACACGACGAGCAACACCAGCGCCTCCTCGAGCCCTGCTGGCTCTGCGGAGTCGACCAGCTCGGGCGACGTTGCCCCGGACGAGGCATCTCTCCCGCCGTGGCCGGCGCCCGTTGCGGACGTGCCCGACCGGGTCGCTGCGGCCGGCCTTGACCTCGGCCCGATGGGCACGGCCGAGCACTACCACCCGATGCTGAGCCTCACCATCGACGGACAGCAGGTGCCCGTGCCGCCGAACATCGGCGTCGACCCGAACACCGGCGCCATGTCCGCGGTCCACACGCACGAGGGCGACGGCACCATCCACATCGAGGCCCACACGGTCGGTGAGAAGTTCACGCTCGGTCAGCTGTTCACCCAGTGGGGCGTCGCACTGACCCCGACCCAGGTCGGCGGAGTCAAGGCCGAGGCCGGCGAGAAGGTGGCTCTGACGAGCAACGGCGCCCCGGTGCCGGGCGACCCGGCCGACCTGCGGCTCGAACCCGACCAGCAGATCGAGCTCACCCTCAACTGACGGGCCTCGGTACGCGCCCCGCCGCCGGAACCGGGTCGAAAGGCCCTACCCCCGGGGGGTATTGGGGTTCAGCATGGAAGGAAGAGCTGAACCCGCGCGAGGAGCCCACCATGGCCTCATCAGGAGCCGTACCCGGCACCCCGACCGGCCCGGCAGCGCCGGCCGCCCCGGCAACGCGCGGCTACACCGCCGACCGGCACGACTACCTCGTCCGGCTCCGGCGCATCGAGGGCCAGGTTCGCGGCGTGCAGAAGATGGTCGAGGCCGACCGCTGGTGCCCCGACGTGGTCACCCAGCTCGCCGCCATCACTCGCGCGACCCAAGAGGTCGCCGCCGGACTCATCGACGACCACGTCCGTCACTGCGTCCTTCAAGCCGCTTGCGACCCCGACGACGGCGGGCAGGAGCGCATGAACGAAGTTGCCGCAGCCATCCGCCAGATCATCCGCCTCTGACCAACCACCCCTTCGGGCGGCCCACCTGGGGCCACCCGTCCCCCTTCGACACGACAGGAGCAGAACAATGACCACGAACATGACCCGCAACCCGAACCTCGGGCTGTACGCGGTCGCAGCCGCCATCGCCATCGTCGGCGCCCTGTGGGTCGGCGTTCCTGCCGGCACGCTGGCCGTCGTCGGCATCGCCCTCGTGTGCCCGTTGATGATGATGCTGATGATGGGCGGAATGATGGGTATGCACGGCGACGGGAGCTCCGGGGACCCGCAGTCTCACGACCGCACCGACGACCAGCACTCCCACCAGCACCGTCAGGACCGCTGAGGTCGTCATGACCGCGCAGGCCACACCCCATCCCGCCGGCCGACCCGGAGGCTTCACCGCGTCGTCGTCCGGCGCGCCGCTGATGACCGCGTCCGGCATCGAGAAGTCGTACCGGCGCGGCATCTGGCCGGTCCGGCACGGCCAAGCGGTGCTGCGCGGCGCGGACCTCGAGCTGTTGCCAGGCGAGGTCGTCGGCCTTGTGGGTGAGAACGGGTCGGGGAAGTCGACCCTGATGAAGGTCCTGGTCGGGGAGCTGGCCCCCGACGCCGGCACTGTGCAGCGCGCCGGCAGGCTCGGCTACTGCCCTCAGGAGCCGGTCGTCTACGAACGCCTGACGTGCGACGAGCACTTCGAGCTCTTCGGGCACGCCTACCGCATGTCAGCAGCAGACGAACGTGCGTCACGTCGGCGGCTGTACGAGACGCTCGGCTTCGAGCGGTACGCCCGCACCAGGACCGACCAGCTGTCCGGGGGCACCCTGTCGAAGCTGAATCTGGGGCTCGCGCTGCTCGCGGACCCGGAGGTGCTGCTCCTTGACGAGCCGTACGCGGGCTTCGACTTCGACACCTACCTGCGGTTCTGGGACCTTGTGGCCGAACGGCGCGCCGCCGGGCGGAGCGTCCTCATCATCAGCCACTTCGTCGTCGACGAGCACCGATTCGACCGCATCGTGCGGCTGCACGACGGCACCACGTCCGTGCGGCCGCCGCAGGCCCGCGGCGCCCGAGTGAGGCTCCGGTGAGCACCCCGTCCGCAACCGAGACCGCCAGCAGCAGCGGGATGCTGGCGCGTCGGTTCCTCGTGGAGGCGGCCCGCAACCGCGTCACCCTGAGTCTGCTCGTCGTTGTTCCGGTCGTGTTCGTCGCCGTTGTCGGCGAGGTCATCACCGACGCCGGCGAGCTCCTCGGCGGCCAAGGCGGCCCGCAGGGCGAAACAACGACCGCCGGGTGGACGGCCGGGTTCGTTGCCGCGGTCGCGATGTACTTCCAGGTCCGCTCCGCCC
>JAYSEC010000097.1:0-11589 GCA_041914085.1 Nocardioides sp. | reverse complement strand
GCCGTCGGTCGGCGTCCCTGCCCCGCTCCCGCCCGCGCCGGCCTGCGGCTGAGGCGGCCTTCGTCCGGAGTCCCCGGACATCCGGGGACTCCATGCGAGAGATCAGGCGGGCGGCTCGGGGGAGCCGTCCTCGGCCTCCTGACCGGCGGCGGGCTCGCCCGTGGTCGCGGCGCTGTCGCGGGTGGTGCCGGACTCCTGGTCGCCGGACTCGCTGGAGTCGTCGGAGTCGCTGGAGTCGTCGGGCTCCTGCTGCTTGTCGTCGGGCTGGGAGATCTCGTCGGGCACGGTGTCGTCGACGGCCGGGTTGTCCTCGGTGCTGAGGTCGCGGGGGAGGCCGTTGTCGGCCGGGTCCTCCTCGATCGCGTCCACGCCGCCGGGCACCAGCTGCGGCTCCTCGGCGTAGGGCGTCGGCATCGGGCTCAGGTCGTCGGTCATGGATTCCCTCCCTGGTCGGATCTCCTCGATCGTGCCCAACGGTCCCACGCCCGGCTACCCCCGTTCGGGGGGCCACCCGAAGGTCAGGTAGCGGCTGCCCGAGAACAGGTGGGCGAGGGCGTGCGCCTCGTGCGGCACGGTCGGCTCCGGGAGCGCGGTGAGCGGGTACCAGCCCAGCGCGGTCGCCTTCTCCGTCTCCACGATCCGCGGCTCACCGCTCCACGACCGGGCGGTGAAGAAGAAGTCGACCCGCTCCTCGATCGCCGGGCCGAACTGGCTGCGCTGCATGGTGAAGGCGAACTCCAGCGCGATGTCGGTGATCGCCAGCTCCTCGACCGCCTCGCGGCGCGCAGCGTCGTACGCCGTCTCTCCCGGCTCGACGTGCCCGGCGGCCGCGGCCGCCCAGTGCCCGGGCATGTAGGGGACGGGTCCCCGCTGCTGGAGCAGCACCTCGGTGCCCGCTTCGCCCTCGCGCAGCAGGTAGACGTAGGAGGCCGGGACGAGGGCGAAGGTCGGGCCCGTCACGCCTGCGTGGTCGGCGGTGCGGGCGGGATGTCGTCGTTCTTGCCGTCGAGGGAGTCGAGCGCGTCGCGGGCCTTGCCGGTGGCCTTGTCGATCTTGTCGGCGTGCTTGCCGCCGGTCTTCTCGTTGGCGAACGCACCCGCCTTGTCGATGCCCTCGGCGATCTTGCCGCCGTGGTCGTCGACCGCCTTGGTGAGCTTCTCCTTGGCCTTGTCCAGGAACGACATGACTCCTCCTCCGCGGGGACCCGGCCCACCCCCTCGGGTGGTGACTCCGGCGTCCAGAAGCGTAGCCAGACATGGACAATGAGCCCATGCCCCAGCCCGTCGTCGCCCTCGTCGGCGCGACCGCGTCGGGCAAGACCGCGCTGAGCCTCGACCTCGCGGAGAGGCTCGGCGGCGAGGTGGTCAACACCGACGCGATGCAGGTCTACCGCGGCATGGACATCGGCACCGCCAAGCTCCCGGTCGCCGAGCGCCGCGGCATCCCGCACCACCTCCTCGACCTGCTGGAGGTGACCGAGCCGGCCACCGTCGCCCTCTTCCAGGCCTGGGCCCGCGACGCGATCGCCGACATCCGCGGCCGGGGCGGCACCCCGGTCCTGGTCGGCGGGTCCGCGCTCTACACCCGCGCGATCGTCGACCGCTTCGAGTTCCCCGGCACCGACGACTCGCTGCGCCGCGAGCTCGAGGCCGAGCTCGAGCGGCTCGGCAGCCCCGCGCTCCACGCACGCCTCGCGGGCGTCGACCCCGAGGCGGCGGCGCAGATCCTGCCCGACAACGGCCGCCGCGTCGTCCGGGCGCTGGAGGTCATCGCCCTCACGGGCCGGCCGTTCAGCGCCAGCCTCCCGCGCCTCGAGTACGACGACCCGCTGACCGTGCAAGTCGGTGTGGACATCGACCGGCCGACGCTCGACGAGCGGATCGCCCGCCGGGTGGACGAGATGTTCGCTGCTGGCTTCGTCGCCGAGGTCGAGGCCCTGCTGGACCGGGGGCTGGCGGAGGGTCGCACGGCCAACCGGGCCATCGGCTACCGCGAGGTGATGGGCTTCCTCGCCGGCGACCGGTCCCTCGACGAGGCGGTCGAGCAGACCAAGGCGGCCACCCGCCGCTTCGCCCGCCGACAGGACTCGTGGTTCCGCAAGGACCCGCGGATCGTGTGGGTGGCCCACGACGACCCGCGGCGCGTCGACAGGGCCCTGGCCGCGATCGCGGAGATCGATCAGGCCCACTGTCGGTGAGCGGTGCCATGGTGGGTCCATGGCGACGATCTACTACACCGGCTGCTCCCTCGACGGCTTCATCGCGACGCCCGACCACTCCCTCGACTGGCTCACCTCGCGCGACATCGACAACGACGGCCCGATGGCCTACCCGGCGTTCAGCGAGCGCATCGGGGCGTGCGTCATGGGCGCCAACACCTGGCAGTGGATCCTCGACCACGACGAGGACCCCTGGGGCCCGAAGCCGACGTGGGTGGTCACCCACCGCGAGTTCGCGCCCACCGCGCAGGTCCGTTTCACCGACGCCGGTGTGCGCGACGTCCACGCCGAGATGACCGAGGCCGCCGACGGCAAGGACCTCTGGGTGGTCGGCGGTGGCGAGCTCGTCGGCCAGTTCCACGACGCGGGCCTGCTCGACGAGGTCTGGATCCAGTACGCCCCCTGCACCCTCGGCGGCGGTGCCCCGGTGCTGCCGCGGGCGATGGAGCTGAGGCTCGAGGAGGTCGCCCGCAACCGCGACTTCGCGTGCGTGCGCCACACCGTCGTGCGCTGATCCGACACGCCCCACGGGGCGTGGACACGGCCTCCACCGGCAGGCAGGGTGGAGGGACGACTCGTCTCGGGAGGATCCCCCCATGCACCGTCTCGCCCGGCCCGCCCTCGCCACCCTGGCGACCGCCAGCCTCGTCGTCGTACCCCTCGTCTCCGGCGCCGCCCAGGCGCGACCGGGCGCCGCGCCGGCGCCCGCCGCCAGCGCGCCCGACCTGAGGCCGACCGCCAAGGACCCGACCGCGGTCGGCAAGGGCGGCGCGATCAGCACCGTCGACCCCGAGGCGAGCGCCGCCGGCCTCAAGGTGCTCAAGAAGGGCGGCAACGCCGTGGACGCCGCCGTGGCGGCGGCCGCGACCCTCGGCGTGACCGAGCCCTACAGCGCCGGCATCGGCGGTGGCGGCTATTTCGTCTACTACAACGCCAAGTCGGGCAAGGTCCGCACGCTCGACGGCCGCGAGACCGCGCCGAGCAAGATGCCGCAGGACGCGTTCATCGACCCGGCCACCGGCAAGCCCTACAACTTCACCCCCGAGCTCGTCACCAGCGGCGTGAGCGTCGGCACCCCCGGCACCCTCGCCACCTGGGACAAGGCGCTCGCCAACTGGGGCACCCTGTCGCTCGCCGACGCGCTCGCCCCCGCCACCAAGGTCGCGACCCGGGGCTTCAAGGTCGACGAGACCTTCCGCCAGCAGACGCTGGACAACAAGGACCGCTTCGCCGCCTTCACCGACACGAAGAAGCTGTTCCTGCCCAAGGGCGACGCACCGGCCGTCGGCTCGATCTTCCGCAACCCCGACCTCGCGGCGACCTACGACCTGATCGCCGCCAAGGGCACCTCCGCGTTCTACCGCGGCAAGCTCGCCCGCCTGATGTCCGACGTGGTCCGCAAGCCGCGCACCAGCCAGGGCACCACGCTTCCGGTGCCCAAGGGCTACCTCACCCCGCGCGACCTGCGCGACTACAAGGTCCGCTCGCAGCGCGCCACCCGCACCACCTACCGCGGCCACGACGTCTACGGCATGGCGCCCTCGTCGTCCGGCGGCACCACCGTCGGCGAGGCGCTCAACATCCTCGAGCGCTACGACCTCTCCGCGATGACGCCGGAGCAGGCGCTGCACCACTACCTCGAGGCGAGCGCCCTGGCCTTCGCCGACCGCGGCAAGTACCTCGGCGACCCGGCCTTCGTCGACGTCCCGGTCAAGCGGCTGCTCGACGACAAGTACGCCGCCGAGCGCGCCTGCTCGCTCAACCCGGCCAAGGCCGCGACCAAGCCGGTCGCCGCCGGCACCGTGACGTCGTACGACGGCGTGTGCTCGCCGAGGTCCGCCGCCGCGGGCGAGGCCGACGCCGACACCGAGAACATCTCGACCACCAACCTCACCGTCGCCGACCAGTGGGGCAACGTCGTCGAGTACACCCTCACCATCGAGCAGACCGGCGGCTCCGGCATCACGGTGCCCGGCCACGGCTTCATCCTCAACAACGAGCTGACCGACTTCTCGACCGTGTACGACGCCGCCGACCCCAACCGGATCCAGCCGGGCAAGCGCCCGCGCAGCTCCATGTCGCCGACGATCGTGCTCAAGGACGGCAAGCCGTTCCTGGCGCTGGGCTCGCCCGGCGGCTCCACGATCATCACCACGGTGCTGCAGATGCTGGTCAACCGCATCGACCTGGGGATGTCCATCGAGGAGGCGATCGCGGCCCCGCGCGCCACCCAGCGCAACACCGCGAGCGTCACCGCCGAGCCCGCCTTCATCGCGGCCTACGGCCCGGCGCTGACCAACCTCGGCCACACCCTCGTCCCCGCGGGCGACGCCTTCACCAGCGCCGCCGAGATCGGGGCGGCGACCGCGATCGAGTTCGGCCGGAAGTCGCGCCTCACCGCGGTCGCCGAGCCGAGCCGCCGCGGCAAGGGCTCGGCCCGGGTCGTCGACCCCCGCTGACCCCTCCCGCTGGTTGAGGTGCGAAGGCTCTCGGTGGTTGAGGTGCGAGGGCGCCCAGCGCCCGAGCCTCGAAACCTCCGGGTCCCTCGGGGAGTGGTTTCGAGGCTCGCTGCGCTCGCACCTCAACCAGCGAGGGTCAGCCGGCCTGTCACACTGGACGGGTGAGCTACGCCTTCCTCAAGGGCCACGGCACCGAGAACGACTTCGTGGTCCTGCCCGACCCCGACGGGTCGGTCCACGGTGACCTGAGCCCGGCACGGGTGCGGGCGTTGTGCGACCGCCGCGCCGGGATCGGCGGCGACGGGGTGCTGCGCGCGATCCGTCGCGACGGCGGGTGGTTCATGGACTACCGCAACGCCGACGGCTCGGTCAGCGAGATGTGCGGCAACGGCGTCCGGGTCTTCGCGCGCTACCTCCACGAGCGCGAGGGCGAGCCGTTCCCGATGGAGATCGGCACCCGGGCCGGCGTGAAGCGCCTCGAGCAGGCCGGGGAGGAGTACACCGCCGACATGGGCGCCCCGCAGGTGCTCGGTGAGACCAAGGTGGCGGTCGGCGACCGCTCCTGGGCGGCCGTGCACGTCTCCATGGGCAACCCCCACGCGGTCGCCTTCGTCGACGACCTCGCCGACGCCGGACCCCTCCACGACGCGCCCGAGCACGACCCGGCCGTCTACCCCGACGGCGTGAACGTCGAGTTCGTCGTCCGCCGCGGCGAGCACCACGTCGCGATGCGCGTCCACGAGCGCGGCTCGGGCGAGACCCGCTCCTGCGGCACGGGCGCGTGCGCCGTCGCCGTCGCGACCGCGCTAGCCGACGACGCGCCTCGCGGTACGACGTACCGGGTCGACGTGCCCGGCGGCACCCTCCACGTCACCTGGACCGACGACGACCGCGTCCTGATGACCGGACCGGCCGTGCTCGTCGCCGACGGCCGCACCGACCTCTGAGGAGTCGAGTGCGCCCGCGGCACCATCCGCCGCGGGGTCGCGCACTCGACCCTTCTAGGATCCGGGCCATGGACATCTCCGGTTCCACCGCCATCGTCACCGGCGGCGCCAGCGGCATCGGTGCCGCGGTCGCCCGAGCCCTCGCCGCGAAGGGCGCCGTGGTCGTCGTCGCCGACCTCAACGCCGAGAAGGGGGAGGCCCTGGCGGCCGAGATCGGCGGCGTGTTCGCTGCCGTCGACGTGACGAAGACCGACCAGATCGCGAAGGCCGTCGAGGCGGCCGCCGAGATCGCGCCGCTGCGCGCCTGCGTGAACTCCGCCGGCATCGGCTGGGCGCAGCGCACCATCGGCCGCGACGGGCTGCTGGAGTCCGCCCACGACCTCGACGCGTTCCGCAAGGTCGTGGACATCAACCTCATCGGCACCTTCGACATGACCCGTCAGGCGGCCACGGTCATGAGCCGCAACGAGCCCGACGCCGACGGCCAGCGCGGCGCGATCGTCAACCTCGCCTCGGTCGCCGCCTTCGACGGCCAGATCGGCCAGGCCTCCTACTCCGCCTCCAAGGGCGGCGTGGTCGGCATGACCCTCCCGGTCGCCCGCGACCTGTCGGCGGCCGGCATCCGGCTCAACACCGTCGCGCCCGGCCTGATCGACACCCCGATCTACGACGCGTTCCCGAACCCGGAGGAGTTCAAGGCCAACCTCGGCCAGAACGTCCTCTTCCCCAAGCGCCTCGGCCACGCCGAGGAGCTGGCCAGCATGGTCGTGGAGTGCCTCACCAACTCCTACATGAACGGCGAGACGATCCGCGTCGACGGCGGCATCCGCATGCCACCCAAGTGACCCGACCGCGGATTCCACTGGTCCAGACCGAACGTCCACATTTCGTGCAAACCCCGGACGGCGTCCGACGGGCGGGGTGATGGTCGATCCCTTGGGGAAGTGATCGACACTCATCGGAGTCCGTGGGGGGCACGAGATGACCAACCTGGTGGAGCCGCGGCGTGCGGCTGACGAAGAGAACGTGGGGAACGACGCCGGCATCGGTTCGTTCGGCGACGGCGAGCTGACCACGCTGGTACGCCGCTGGATGGCGGCCGGCACGAAGGTGCAGGAGCGCGTGCGCCGCGAGAGCCGCGAGAACGTGGTGCGGCCGGCGGCTGAGGACGTCGAGGCAGAGGCCGAGGCAGAGGTCGAGGCAGAGCCCGACGTCGAGCCCGAGGTCGAGCCCGACGCCGAGGCCGAGCTGGATGCGGTCGGACCGCTGCAGGGGGGCAGTCCGGCCGCGCCGACGGTCACCGTCGTCACCCGGCGCGAGGTCGAGGCCGAGCACGAGGCGGGCGAGCCCGGGTCGCTCGCCGCCCCGCCGCTGCCGCTGCGGCCCACCGGGTCCGACGTCGAGCAGGCGACCCGGGTCGCGGTGCTCATCGACGCGCGCCGGGTGCCCGAGGACGTCGCCACCGCGCTGCTGGCGCGGTTGGCCGAGCGCGGCGCGGTGAACGTGTGCCGCGCCTACGCGGACTGGACCCGCGCCGACCTCGGCGACTGGGTGGCGCGGATGCGGCTCCAGGGCCTGCACTCCTTCCACCAGTTCTCCGACGACGACGACCAGGCGCTGGTCGCCCTGGCCATCGACGCGGTCGACATCGCCCGCGACGCCGCGGTGGACGAGGTCGTGGTCGCCGGGGACATGACGTCCCTGCTGCCGCTGGTCCACCGCCTGCACGCGGCCGGCGTACGGGTCGTGGTGGTCGGGCCGGCCCACACGTCGCACGACGTGCGCGCCGCGTGCGACGAGTTCTGGGACTCGGAGTCGATCGAGGCCGACGAGCTGGCCCCGGCCGGGCGGCACCGCGCCTGAACTTTGCCGTCGGCCGGGTTTGGGCGGCCGACGCGGGGGAAGAGCCCCGCCATGGGAGAGCGTCTCGGGAGCCGGGTCTTCGTCGGTGTCGTGCTGGTCGTGGTGGCCGCGCTGGGGATGACCCAGCCGGGCGCCTCGGCCGAGTCCGATCCCGACGCGGTGCCCCAGTCCCTGCCGACGACCGCGTGCCCGGCTCCTCAGGCCGTGCCGGGGGCGGCGCCGGCCGACTGCGAGCCGCCCGACCCGTGCGAGCGCGACGCCGACGGCGACGGCATCCCCAACTGCCTCGACAACTGCCGGACCACCGTCAACCCGGGCCAGGAGGACGCCGACGCCGACGGGATCGGCGACGCGTGCGACCCGACGCCGTACCCGCCCACGACCGAGCCCCCGACGACGCCGCCCACGACCGAGCCCCCGACCGCGACTCCGACGGCCACCCCGACGGCCAGCCCGACCTCGACCCCGACGTCCACCCCCACCGCCGCCCCCACCGCGGGCCCGGTCGCCCCGGGCTGCCAGGCCTCCTGCGCCTACCCGCGCCAGGTCGACCTGCGGGTCGCGGGGTCGCGCCTGCGCGGCACCGTCTCGTCCACCGCAGTCGGCTGCCGGGCCTCGGCGAGCGTGACGCTGTGGCGCCAGAGGAAGGGCGCCGACCGGCGTCTGGTGGTCGTGTCGAGCCGCGCCTCGGGGCGCTTCTCGACCAGCCGCCCGGCGCGTCCGGGGCGCTACTACGTCACCGTCGCCTCGCCCGAGCAGCCCCTCTGCGGGTCGGCGACCTCCCCGACGGTGAAGGTCCGGCGGGGCTGAACCCGATCGGCGCGGACAAAGTCATTCGCGCAGGTCAGGTCCGCGACCTACCCTTGTAGGCATATGACGAACGCACCTGACTTCAACCTGCGCGACGCCCTCGACGCGACCCGCGCCTGGGACGACGAGACCATCGAGCTCGACGACCAGCTCCTGGCCGAGGACGACGACCTCGACGACGGCTTCGAGTCCGGCTACGCCGACGACACGGCGTACGACGACCCCTTCGACGACGCCGACCCCGAGGAGCTGACGATCGGCGCGCAGGAGCTCGCCGAGCGGCACGCCCTGCGCCGGGTCGCCAGCCTGCGCACCGAGCTCGAGGACATCACCGAGGTCGAGTACCGCCAGCTCCGGCTGGAGAAGGTCGTGCTCGTCGGCGTGTGGACCGAGGGGTCGGTGACCGACGCCGAGAACTCGATGGCCGAGCTCGCCCTGCTCGCCGAGACCGCCGGCTCCGAGGTGCTCGAGGCGGTCTTCCAGCGCCGGCAGAAGCCCGACCCGGCCACCTACATCGGCCGCGGCAAGGTCGACGCGATCCGCGAGATCGTCCAGGCCACCGGCGCCGACACCGTCATCTGCGACGGCGAGCTCGCGCCGAGCCAGCTGCGCAACCTCGAGGACCGGATCAAGGTCAAGGTCGTCGACCGCACCGCGCTGATCCTCGACATCTTCGCCCAGCACGCGAAGAGCAAGGAGGGCCAGGCCCAGGTCGAGCTCGCGCAGCTGCAGTACATGAAGCAGCGCCTGCGCGGCTGGGGCGGCAACCTCTCCCGCCAGGCCGGCGGCCGCGCGGCCGGCGGTGACGGCATCGGTGGCCGTGGTCCCGGTGAGACCAAGATCGAGACCGACCGCCGCCGCATCAACACCAAGATCGCCAAGCTGCGCCGCGAGCTGAAGGAGATGCGCGGCACCCGCGAGGTCAAGCGCCAGTCACGCCGCCGCAACCACGTGCCCAGCGTCGCGATCGCCGGCTACACCAACGCCGGCAAGTCCTCGCTGCTCAACCGGCTGACCGACGCCGGGGTGCTGGTCGAGGACGCGCTGTTCGCGACCCTCGACCCCACCACGCGGCGTACGACGACCAGCGACGGCCGCGTCTACACGATGTCCGACACGGTCGGCTTCGTCCGCCACCTGCCGCACGACCTCGTCGAGGCGTTCCGCTCGACGCTGGAGGAGGTCGCCGACTCCGACCTGCTGCTCCACGTCGTCGACGGCTCCCACCCCGACCCCGAGGGCCAGATCGCCGCGGTGCGCCAGGTGCTCGCCGAGATCGACGCGACCAAGGTCCCCGAGATCATCGTCATCAACAAGGCCGACGCCGCCGACCCGCTGGTGATCAGCCGGCTGCTCGCCCGCGAGCCGCACAGCGTCGTGGTCAGCGCCAAGACCGGCGAGGGCATCGACGACGCCCTGCGGATGATCGAGTCCGAGCTGCCGCGCCCGCAGGTCGAGTTCGACGTGCTGCTGCCCTACGAGCGCGGTGACCTGGTCAACCGGATCCACCAGGAGGCCGAGATCGGCTCGCTGGAGCACACCGGCGACGGCACGCTCGTCGTCGGCCGGGCCAACGCCGACCTCGCCGGCGAGCTGGCGGCGTACGCCCGCTGACCGCCGCCGTCTCGGTGACGCTTCACCACGGTATGCAGCCGAACGGGCACTTCCCACGATCAACTGACCGTGGGAAGCGCCCATTCACCGACATACCGTGATGAACCAGCGGCGGAAGGTCAGCGCTTCAGGCTGCCCCGGCGGCAGATCTCGCCCACGCCGGCGACCTCGCCGCGGTCGACGACCACCTCGCGGGTGCCGAGCACCCGACCCCGACGGTCGGTGCAGGAGACCAGCCACGCCTCCTTCACGCCGGTGTCGACCGGCGGGTCGGGGCTCTCGAAGGTCACCTCGCCGCTCCAGTCGTGCGCCGCGTCGCCGCCCTGGTAGTTGTCCGCGACGATCGTGTACGTCCCCGGCTGCGGGTCCGGGATCCGGATGACCTCCGGGTTGGCGAGCGTCGCGCCCGAGCCGACCGGCGTACCGTCCGGGCCGAGGACGGTGAAGTCCCAGTCGTAGGTGGTCGGGTCGTCCGACGGCCAGCCGATCGAGACGACGGCGTACCCGTTGTCGGCGTCGGGCAGCCCCTGCACCTCGAAGGTCGTCGACTCGCTGCCGCCGACGGGCGGTTCGCCTGGCGGGTTGACCAGCGTGACCGCGTCCTGCGGCGGCGCCTCCGGGTAGCGGCCGTAGCGACCCGCCACGAGCGGCCGGGTCGAGGGGTTCACGTCGAGGGTGAAGCGTCCACCGCGGTCGGTGGCGTAGGAGGTGACCAGGAAGTCGTCGTAGAGGATCGGGTCGCCCAGGCTGCCGTCCGGCTGGATCACCGGTGAGGTCGGCGAGACCGTGCGCCGGGACACGGTGATGGTCTTCCCAGCCGGGGCGCTGCCCCGGATGCGGGAGTGCTGGGCGTCGTCGGCCGCCGCCTCCGCCGCCAGCCAGTACGCCTCCTGGTTGCCGCCGCGCCCGGCGCCGTCCGCGGGCGCCTCGCCGAGGTACTCACCGACCACCGCCTCCTCGTAGGCCGGGTGGAAGCCCTCGTCGCCGATCTCGAAGGTGTAGCCGTAGCCGCCGGTGATCCAGTAGCTCCAGTCCTCGGTCGAGCCGGAGGTGTCGTAGAGCTGGTACGACGCCTGGCTGGTGTAGGCGTTCTGGGCGGCCATCGCGTCGCCGAGCGCCTTCAGCTGCGGCTCGTCCGGCGCCTTGCCGGTCGCGGCGATCGCCGGCGGGCGCAGCACCAGGTTGCTGTAGGTGTGGTTGGAGATCATCACCGTGACCGACCGCTCGGAGATGAGCTGCCGCACAGCGTCGGTCTCGGGCTCGCTGCCCGGGCCGTCGCCGCGATAGGTGTCGCTCAGGAAGTTCGTGCTGGCGCCGCCGCCACCCCAGAAGCCGGGGTAGTTGCGGTTGAGGTCGGTGCCGCGCTGCCGGCCCGCGGGGTTGTCGGCACACGTGCCGCCGAGGAACTCGGGCGTGGTGGTGGCGGAGACCGAGCAGTTCTTCCGCTTCATCTCGTAGTCGAACCGGCTGAAGTCGCCCATCGGCTGCGCGCTGCGCGAGATCCGGAACCCGTCGACGTTGACCACCGGGACCACGATGACCCGCGACTCCGACAGCACCCGGCGGGCCCGGTTGCGGACGTCGCGGTCACGGTCGTAGTAGGACTGCAGCAGGTCGAAGGCGAACTCCATGGTGTGCTCGGCGCTGGGCCACTCGCGCGCGTGGTGGGCGCCCATCA
>JAYSEC010000096.1:0-11593 GCA_041914085.1 Nocardioides sp. | reverse complement strand
CCTCGACGCGGAAGGCGAGCTGCTGGATGCCCTGGCCGTTGCGCTCGAGGAACTTCGCGATGGTCGACTCGGGGGAGAGCGGCGCGAGCAGCTGGATGCACGAACCGGAGTCGCCCACGCCGACCATGGCCTCGCGGACGCCCTGCTCCTCGTTGGTCTCCTCGTGGAGGACCTGCATGCCGTAGGCGTCGCGGTAGAACGCCATGGCCTCGTCGAGGTCGGGCACCGCGATGCCGACGTGGTCGATGGCGGTGAAGAGGTGGTGCACGTCAGCAGGCAGGTCCGGGGTCATGGAGCACATGGTGTACGACGCCGCGCCCGGGGGCGAGGGGGTGTGACGGTCGCCACTCCGGACACCCGTCCTGGACGGGCTCGGGCTCAGCCCAGGGTGGCGCTGCGGTCGTAGGTCCCGAGCACGGCGGCGGCGTCGATGTCGCCGACGAAGCCGAGCGGGGTGGCACACGGGCCGCTGTAGTCGCCGAGGTAGAAGTCGTCGCCCGTCGGCATGCCGTAGTAGACGCTCACCGGCGCCGCCACGGGGGAGCCGACGATCCGGCCGTCGACGTAGAGGCGGATGGTCTCGCCGTCGAAGGCGCCCATCACGGTGTGCCAGGCGCCGTCCCAGATCCCAGCGCCGGCGTCGGCGGACAGGTGCACCCGGCTGCCGTCGGAGACGTAGAAGACCAGTCCGCCGTCCGCGCCGGTGTAGAGGCCGTAGGAGGCGTTCTCGCACTGGAAGGCGCCCTTGGACATCAGGTAGCGGAAGCTGCCGGCGCCGGTGCTGCGGACCCGGGCCAGGACCGTCACGCCGTCGGGCTCCAGGCTCGGGGCGTCGGCCATGCGGACGCTCTGCGCCCCGTTGAAGCGCAGCGCGGACCGCTTGAAGAACAGCAGGCGGGGGAGGGCGACCCAGGTGGGGTCCGCGGCGTCGGCGCTCGAGGTCGAGCCGAGCTGGCCGCGGTTGCCGTTGAAGGACAGGTCGTGGGCGACCTGGCCCGAGCCCTCGTCGAGCAGCCACAGTCCCCCCAGCCCCCCGGCACGCGCGCTCGCCGGCGGTGCGGCCAGGACGGTGCCGAGCAGGGCAGCCGTGGCCAGCGCGACGGCGGAGGTCAGGGTGCGGCGGACTCGTGACATGACGTGCTCCTCGGTGACGACGTGGGACCGGCCCCGAGGCCGCGTGCGCCCACCTCACCACCGGCGTGCCGGTCGGTGCGCGCCGCGCGGACGCACTCCCTCAAATTGGTGAGCCCGTAGGGGTGTGGCGGCGGGTGGGGCAGCGATGTGACGTGTGCCTCACAGGTGAATGGGCGTTCACCCCTGCCGGACCCGTCACGCTGGTGGGTATCGTCC
Organism: Nocardioides sp.; assembly: GCA_041914085.1. Classification (GTDB taxonomy): domain Bacteria; phylum Actinomycetota; class Actinomycetes; order Propionibacteriales; family Nocardioidaceae; genus Nocardioides. Next base: position 10,243 of record JAYSEC010000096.1, on the reverse strand, counting down.
GAAGCAGGCACCACGCCTGCCGGACCCACCCCGCACCGCCTGGAGGAAACCATGACCACGTCCGTGATCGTCGCCGGGGCTCGCACCCCGATCGGCCGCCTCCTCGGCGGCCTCAAGGACCAGACGGCGGCCGACCTCGGCGGCGTCGCCATCAAGGGCGCGCTGGAGAAGGCGGGCGTGAGCGGCGACCAGGTCGACTACGTGATCATGGGCCAGGTCATCCAGGCCGGTGCCGGCCAGATCACCGCCCGTCAGGCCGCGGTCAAGGGCGGCATCCCGATGACGGTCCCGTCGATCACGATCAACAAGGTCTGCCTGTCGGGCATCAACGCCATCGCGATGGCTGACCAGCTGATCCGTGCCGGTGAGCACGAGATCGTCGTCGCCGGCGGCATGGAGTCGATGACCCAGGCGCCCCACCTGCTGCCGAAGAGCCGCGAGGGCTTCAAGTACGGCGACACCGCGCTGGTCGACTCGATGGCCTACGACGCCCTCTACGACCAGTTCACCGACCAGGCGATGATCAACCTGACCGAGGGCTGCAACGCCGCCGGCGCGAACCTGACCCGCGAGGAGCAGGACGCCTTCGCCGCCCAGTCGCACCAGCGCGCGGCCCTGGCCTGGAAGAACGGCCTGTTCGACGACGAGGTCGTCCCGGTCACCATCTCCACGCGCAAGGGCGACGTCACCGTCGCCGAGGACGAGGGCGTGCGCGGCGACACGACCGTCGAGACCCTCGCCGGCCTGCGCCCGGTCAGCAAGGACGGCACCATCACCGCGGGCTCCGCCTCGCAGATCTCCGACGGTGCCTGCGCCGTGCTCGTGATGAGCAAGGCCAAGGCCGAGGAGCTCGGCCTCACCTGGATCGCCGAGATCGGCGCGTCCGGCCAGGTCGCCGGACCCGACTCCTCGCTCCAGCTCCAGCCGGCCAACGCGATCGCCAAGGCGGCCGAGAAGGAGGGCATCGCGGTCTCCGAGATCGACCTCTTCGAGCTCAACGAGGCCTTCGCGGCCGTCGGCATCGAGTCGGCCCGGCAGCTCGGCGTGAGCGAGGACAAGGTCAACGTCAACGGCGGCGCCATCGCGCTGGGGCACCCGGTCGGGATGTCCGGCGCCCGCATCGTGCTGACGCTGGCGCTCGAGCTCAAGCGTCGCGGTGGCGGCGTCGGCGCGGCCGCGCTCTGCGGCGGTGGCGGCCAGGGCGACGCCCTGATCATCCGCGTCCCCGCCTGAGCGCGCCGGTGGCGCGCGCGACCCGGCGGGGCGGCCTCGCGGTCCCCGACCTGGTCGCCCGCGCACGCGAGGGCGACCCGGCCGCGGTCGCCCGGCTGATCACCCTGGTCGAGGACGCCTCCCCGCACCTGCGGGAGGTGATGTCCGCGCTGCGCAAGCACGTGGGCCGCGCGCACGTGCTCGGCATCACGGGCGCGCCCGGCGTCGGCAAGTCCACCTCGACGAACGCCCTCGTGGCGGCGCTGCGGCGCGCCGGCAAGCGGGTGGGGGTCCTCGCGATCGACCCGTCCTCACCGTTCTCCGGGGGCGCGCTCCTGGGCGACCGGGTGCGGATGGGGGACCACGCGCTCGACCGCGACGTCTACATCCGCTCGATGGGCGCCCGCGGCCACCTGGGCGGTCTCGCGTGGTCGACGCCGCAGGCCGTGCGCGTGCTCGACGCCGCCGGCTGCGACGTGGTGGTCGTCGAGACGGTCGGGGTGGGGCAGAGCGAGGTCGAGGTGGCCGGCCTGGCCGACACGACGCTGGTGCTGCTCGCGCCCGGCATGGGCGACGGGATCCAGGCGGCCAAGGCGGGGATCCTCGAGGTAGGCGACGTCTACGCGGTCAACAAGGCCGACCGTGAGGGCGCGGACCGCACGCGTCGCGAGCTGCGCACGATGCTGACCATGGCCGAGCGTCGCGACGGCGCGTGGCGACCGCCCGTGCTGCAGACCGTGGCCAGCACCGGGCAGGGCATCGACGAGCTGCTGGCCGAGATCGACCGGCACGCCGCCTGGCTGGCGGAGTCCGGCGAGCTGGCGCGGCGTCGTACGGCACGGGCGCGGCGCGAGGTGGAGGCGATCGCCCTCGCCGCCCTGCGCGAGCGCTGGGGGCGGGCCGGCGGCACGGCCGACCTCGACCGGCTCGCGTCGCGGGTGGCGTCGGGCGACGTGGACCCCTACGCCGCCGCGGACGAGCTGCTGGCTCAGGACTGAGGCGCCAGGAGCCCGGCGAGCTCCGCGGCCGCGCGACGCGTGTGGGCGACCACGGGTGCCGCGTGCGCCTCGACGGCGGTGACCGCGAGGGCGTGGGGCCCCATCTCCGTGCCGGGGACCGGCGCGACGACGGTGTGCGTGTGCCCGGCGGAGAGGTGGACCGAGTCGGGCTCCGACCCGTTCAGGGCGGCGGCCGTGCCGAGCAGCACGCCGGTGAGGTTCGAGGTGCGGTCCTCGTCGGACGACCCCAGGCCGTACGTCGCCACGGTCGCGCCCGCCGAGGTGCACAGCACCACCGAGGACACGCTCTCCAGCTCGCGGCACAGCGCCTTGACCACGGGGAGCCAGCTCTCCTGGACGCGCGTGGCCCAGGCTACGCGCACCCGCGCGAGGTCGAGCGCCAGCCGGTCCGACTCGACCGGCCCGGTCGGCCCGCCGGTGGTGACCGGGTGGGCCAGCCGTGCCGCCACCTGCTCGCGGCGGTGCTGGGAGACCCGGCCCGACCAGGCGGAGCGGCCGGGAGAGAGGAGCTCGGTCACGGGTGGTGTCCTTCCGGCGCGGAGGGGTGTTGCCCTCCTGTGGATGGCCTGTGGCCTGGTGTGTCCGAACTGTAACCGGGTGTCGCGGTGGCTGCGGCGGATTCGACCAACCGTGTTTGCACCGCCGTGCAAAGTTGCACTAAGGTGCATCTCATGACCGTGCAGATCTCCGGCGCCCGCGAGCGCCGCAAGCTCGAGACGCGGGCCGCGCTCACCGCTGCGGCCATCCAGGTCCTCGCCGAGGAGGGGCTCGAGGCCCTGACCGCCGACCGGATCGCCGAGCTTGCGGGCGTCTCCCGCCGGACGTTGTTCAACTACTTCGCCCGGGTCGAGGACGTCCTGACCGCCTCGTTGGAGGCGGCGACGCTGGAGACCATCGACGCCATCGTGGCCCGCCCCGCCGACGAGCCGCTGCGCACGTCGGCGCTGGTCGTCCTCGAGGAGCTGGTCGACGGACCGGTGTTCGCCCAGGCGCGCGAGCTGGAGAGGGCCGCCGGCCGCTCCGCGGCGACGCGCCGCTTCCTGCTCGAGTTCGAGGACCGCCAGCGTGAGGCCCTCGAGGAGGGGCTGCGACGACGGCTCGGCGAGGAGGCCGACCCCATCTACGTCGCCAGCCTCGCCGCGGCGTCGTTCGGCGCCCTGTGCGCCGTGACCCGGCTGGCCGTGGAGGCCTCGTCCGACGAGGCGGAGGCCGCCGAGCTCCACCGGACCTGGATCCGCCGCGCGATGGAGCACCTCTTCGCCGGCTTCGACGAGGCGGCCGCCGTGCGGCCGGGGACGGAGGACTGACGTGGCGACGCTGCTGCACCGGCTCGGGCTGTTCTCGGCCCGCCGCCCGATCGCCGTCCTGCTGGCGTGGGTGTTCGTGATGGCCGCCGCCGTCGGCGGGATGGCCGCCTTCTCGCGACCGCTGAGCAACGAGTTCGAGATCCCCGACAGCGAGTTCGGCCGCGTGCTCGACGAGCTCGGCCGGGAGATCCCGCAGGTCGCCGGCGGCACCGGCACGGTCGTGGTGCACAGCGCCGACGGCTTCACCGCCGAGCAGAGGACGGCGCTGCGCGACACGATGGCCGACTGGGAGGAGCTCCCGCACGTCACCGAGGTGATGGACCCGTTCGCGCTGCAGCGTCGCCTCGACGCCTCCGACGAGGAGCTGCGCCGCGGGGAGCGCCGCCTGGTGAAGGGCCAGGAGCAGTACGACACCGGCCGCGCGCAGCTCATCGGGCTCCAGAACTACCTGGCCGACCACCCCGGCAAGGCGACGGCCGAGCTCGAGCAGCAGCTCGTCGACGGGCGGTCACGGCTCGCCGACGCCGAGGACGAGCTCACCGCCGGCTGGGACGCCTATCACGCGGGGCGCGACCTGCGGTCCGCCGGCGAGGACGTGTCCTTCGTCAGCCGCGACGGCACGACCGCCCTCGTGCAGGTCCGCTTCGACACCCAGACCCAGGAGCTCGACCCGGCCGTGCTGGAGGCCGTCCCCGAGACGGGCGAGCAGCTGGCCGACGCCGGGCTCGAGGCCGACTACGGTCAAGAGCTCACCATGGCCCGCGAGGTCGGCGGCATCGGCGAGGTCATCGGCGTCGCGGTCGCGGGCGTCGTGCTGCTGGTGATGCTCGGGTCCCTCGTCCTGGCCGGGCTCCCGCTGGCCATCGCGCTGGTGGGCGTCGGCGTGAGCCTGACCGCGGGCATCGCCACCACGCACTGGATCGACCTCCAGCAGATGGCCCCGGTGCTGGGCATGATGCTCGGCCTGGCCGTCGGCATCGACTACGCGCTCTTCATCGTCAACCGGCACCGCCGCCAGCTCGCGGCCCTGACCGCCGACGGCACCGAGCCGACCCGGGAGCAGCTGCGCGCCAGCGTCGCGCTGGCCACCGGCACGGCTGGATCGGCGGTCGTGGTCGCCGGCACCACGGTGGTGATCGCCCTCGCCGCCCTCGCCGTGTCGGGCATCCCCACCCTGCTCCAGATGGGCCTGCTGGCCGCGTTCACGGTCGCCGTGACCGTCCTCGTCGCCCTCACCCTCACGCCCGCCCTGCTGTCGCTGGTCGGCCGGCGCGCCGTGCCGCGCCGGCGGCGCCGGCGCCCGGCGCACCCCGCCCACGACGGCTGGCCGCAGCGCTGGGTCGACGTGGTCACCCGTCGCCCGCGTGCGGCGACCGCGCTGGTCGCCCTCGTCATGCTGGTGCTCGCGCTCCCCGCGCTGTCGATGCGGCTCGGGCTGCCCGACGGCTCCTCCGAGCCGCAGGACTCGACCGCCTACCGGGCCTACGAGCGCGTGGCCGAGAGCTTCGGCCCCGGCAGCAACGGCCCGCTGCTGCTGGCCGCGGAGTACGACGCCCCGGTGGCGGAGGACGACCTCGTCGCCGAGCAGGCCGAGGTCGCCCGCGCGGTGCTCGCGGTGGACGACCGCGTCTCGGTGCTGCCCATCGGCACCAGCGAGGACCGTCGTACGGTCGCGTTCCAGGTCGTGCCCGCCGAGGGTCCGTCCGCGGAGTCGACGGTGGAGCTGGTCCAGGGCCTGCGGCGGCTCGCCGACGGTGACGCCGTGCGCGAGGGCTCCTGGCTCGACCTGCGCCAGGTGGTCGGCGACGCGAACCCGACGGGGGAGCGGCTGCTCGGCGACGACGTCGAGCTGGGCCTGACCGGCGCCACGGTCGCCAACATCGAGGTCTCGGAGCGCCTCGCCGGCGCATTGCCGCTCTACCTGACCATGGTCATCGGGCTCTCGCTCGTGCTGCTGACGATCGTGTTCCGCTCGATCCTGGTGCCGCTCGTGGCGACCGCCGGCTTCCTGCTCTCGGTCGCGGCGAGCTTCGGCGCGATCGTCGCGGTCTACCAGTGGGGCTGGCTGGGCGCCGTGTTCGACGTGCACGACCCGTCGGCCGTGTTCAGCTTCATGCCCACGCTGCTGATCGGCATCCTCTTCGGGCTCGCGATGGACTACCAGATGTTCCTCGTGTCGGGCATGCACGAGGCCTACGTCCACGGCAGGGACGCGCGCACGGCGGTCCGCGAGGGCTTCACCTCCGGGGCTCGCGTGGTCGCGGCCGCCGCGCTCATCATGGTCGCGGTCTTCTCCGGCTTCATCTGGGCCGAGATGACGATGGCGCGCTCGATCGGCTTCGGGCTGGCGGTGGGCGTCTTCCTCGACGCCTTCCTCGTGCGGATGACGTTCACGCCCGCGGTGCTCACCATGTTGGGCGACCGGGCCTGGTGGCTGCCGCGGTGGCTGGACCGGCTGCTGCCCAACCTGGACGTCGAGGGCGCGGCGCTGGCCGCCCGGCTCGCCGAGCGCGAGGAGGCCGCCGAGCCGCAGCGCGAGCTCTCGCCGGTGGGCTGAGCCACCGGCGGGGGACTCAGCTGAGGCGCAGCGTCTGTCCGGTGATGCGGGAGGCGCCGCTGCTGGCGAGGAAGAGCGTGGCGTCGGCCACGGCGTCGCTCATCCGCTGGGTGCGCACGAGGGTGTCGCCGGCCAGGCGGCTGCCGTGGCTCGACGCGGCCACCGGGGCGTACTGGCGGGGGAGGACCGCGTGCTTGTGCTGGAGCACGGAGTTCACGCGGACGCCGAGGCCGGCCCACTGCTCACCGGCGCGGGCGGTGGACTCGACGAGCTGCGCGCGCGCTGCCTCGGGCGTCGAGGAGAGCTCGAGCCACTTGGCGACGGCGCCGGTGTTGATCACGCAGCCCCCGCCCGGAGCGGGGCTCTGGCCGAGCTTGAGGCGCATCCGGGTGGTGAGGAACGTCGGGCCGAGCAGCCCGGAGCGTGCCGCCTCGGCGATGAAGGCGCGCTCGTCGGCGGGCAGTCCGAAGGGCAGGTTGCACGACGCCGCGAGGACGAGGACGTCGAGGTGGCCGATGATCCCGACCAGGTTGTCGATCGACTCCTGGCGCGCGAGGTTGACCGACTCGTAGTCGAAGGCGGCCAGGTCGGTGTCGTAGAGGGCGCGGAGCATCATCGTCCCGGTGACGGTGACGTTGGCCCCGGACCGCGCGAACGCGGACGCGATGGTGTGCCCCTCGCCCCGCGTGCCCCCGATCACCAGGACCTCGTAGCCGGTGAAGTCGTAGGACCCCGATGTCATGACGCGCCGCCCCTCCCGTCGAACCCCGGCACTTTCTACCACGCGGTGGTGGGGCCGAGATAGGTGAGCCTGTGCTCAGTTCGGGCACAGAACGGCACCGTCAGACCACATCCTTCCCAGCCATCACTTGCTCCTCGTGCTGCGCGGTGAGGAGGTCGAGGCGGCCGGTCCGGACGGCCGCGAAGGTCCAGAGCTTGTTGAACACGAAGGACAGCGGCGTCACCAGGGCGATGACGATCAGCTGGGACCAGTAGAGCCGGTTGCGCAGCCCGCTGGAGTCGTCGAAGACGTCGCTCGGCAGGCTGACCGGCGAGTGCGGGTGCATGAGCAGGGTGAGCAGGGCCAGCCCGACGGCCTGGCCACCGAGCCCGACCACGAGGAACGGCCAGTACTCCTTCCACCAGCGCGTGTGGCGCGTGGTCTGGAAGGTCCATGACCGGTTGAGCTGGAAGTTCGACAGGTTGGCGACGAGGAACGCGACCGTGGAGTAGACGTGGTACCAGCGGAGGTTGAAGTCGGAGGGCCCCAGCCCGACCACCGCCTCGTCGAAGTGCGGGCCGAGCCTGCGCAGCAGGATGAGCGTGACCATGTTGACCACGACGCCCGATGCGCCCACCAGACCGAAGCGGGCGAGGAGGCCGAGGTTGCGGCGGTGCCGCGTCAGCAGCGCGGCTCCCCGAGGTCCCATGTCGTCGAGGCTACCGACCGGAGCGTCGTCCCGTGGCCGGTCTCCCTAGGATTGCCCCATGACGCAGCAGCCGTTCAGCCGTCCAGGTGCCATCGACCTCTCCGGGCTCGGACAGCCCGCCCGCCCGCCGCAGGGCGCCACGCCCCCCGCCGGGGGTGGTGCGGGAGGGTCGTCGTACAGCGTGGTGGTGGACGAGAAGAACTTCCAGGGCCTCCTCGAGCAGTCGATGACCGCGCCGGTGCTGCTGGTGTTCTACTCGCGCACCCGCATGCCGGAGAGCGGCCAGCTCGCCGACGACCTCGCCACCGTGGTCGGCGAGCACGAGGGCCGCTACCTCCTCGGCCTCGTCGACATCGACGCCGCCCCCCAGATCGCCCAGGCCATGCAGATCCCCTCGATCCCGCTGGTGGTCGCGGTCGTCGACGGCCGGCCGATGCCGCTGCTGCAGGACCCGCTGCCGATCGACGAGCTGCGCACCGCGCTCACCCAGGTCGGCCAGCAGCTCACCAGCCAGGGCATCACCGGTCGCCACCAGCCCCGCGCCGCGGCTCCGGGCGGCGAGGGCGAGGAGGACGCCGTCGACCCGCGCTACGCACCCGCCCAGGACGCGCTCGCGGCCGGTGACATCGACGCGGCGGTCGCGGAGTACCAGAAGCTCGTCGACGCCAACCCGGCCGACGTCGAGGCGGCGGGCGGCCTGGCGATGGCGAAGGTCATGCAGCGCACGCAGGGCGTCGACCTCAACCAGGCGCGCGCCGCTGCGGCGGAGAACCCCGACGACGTGGACGCCCAGACGCTCGTCGCGGACCTCGACATGCTCGGCGGCCACGTGGAGGACGCGTTCACCCGGCTGGTGAACCTGGTCGCCCGGACCTCCGACAAGGACCGCGACCGGGCGCGCGACCACCTGCTCGGACTGTTCGCCGCGGTCGGCAACGACGACCCGCGCGTGCTGGCGGGTCGTCGCAACCTGGCCTCAGCGCTCTTCTGAGTCCCGCTTCCCGAGCACGGACCGCCCGGCCTCGAGCCGGGCGACCGGCACGCGGAAGGGCGAGCACGAGACGTAGTTGAGGCCGACCTCGTCGAAGAAGTGGACCGAGCGCGGGTCACCGCCGTGCTCGCCGCAGACCCCGACCTTGAGGTCGGACTTGGTCTTGCGGCCCTTCTTGGTGCCCATCTCGACCATGCCGCCGACCCCGAGCTGGTCGAGCGACTCGAACGGCGAGACGTCGAAGATGCCGTGCTCGAAGTAGCGGGAGAAGAACGACGCCTCGACGTCGTCGCGCGAGAAGCCCCACGCCATCTGCGTCAGGTCGTTGGTGCCGAAGGAGAAGAAGTCGGCGGACTTGGCGATGCGGTTGGCCAGGAACGCCGCGCGCGGCAGCTCGATCATGGTGCCGATCGCGATGTCGAGCTTGATCCCGCGCTCCTCCTCGACCTCGGCGATCTGCTGGTCGATCTCGGCGCGCACGATCTCGAGCTCGCGCACGCTCGCGACGAGCGGCACCATGATCTCCGGCCGGGGCGTGCCGTGGGCCGCCATCCGGTCCGCGGCGGCCTCGGCGATGGCGCGGGCCTGCATCCGGAACAGCCCGGGGATCTGGATGCCCAGGCGCACGCCCCGCAGGCCGAGCATCGGGTTCTGCTCGTGCAGTCGGCGGACGTGGGTGAGCAGCCGCTGGGCCCGCTCGTCGACCTCGCCGCGCTCCTCGGCGAGGGCCACCTCGACGCTGAGGTCGGTCAGGTCGGGAAGGAACTCGTGCAGCGGCGGGTCGAGGAGCCGGATGGTCACCGGAAGGCCGTCCATCGCCTCGAGGATCTCGGTGAAGTCCTGGCGCTGCAGGGGCAGCAGCTCGTCGAGCGCGGCCTCCACGCCGGCCTCGTCCTCGGCCACGATGAGCTGCTCCACCAGCGCGCGGCGCTCGCCGAGGAACATGTGCTCGGTGCGGCACAGCCCGATGCCCTGGGCGCCGAAGCGCCGGGCCCGGGCGGCGTCCTCGGGGGTGTCGGCGTTGGTGCGCACGCGCAGCCTCCGGGCACCGTCGGCGTGGGCCATGATCCGGGCGACGGCCTGGGCGAGGTCGTCGTCGATCTTCTCGCCCTCGAAGTGGCGTACGACGACGGAGTCGGCCACCGGCACGGCTCCCGCGAACACCTCGCCGGTGGTGCCGTCGATGGAGATGACGTCGCCCTCGCGGATCGTCTCGCCGTCGCGGACGCGGAACTCCTTGGCCTTGTGGTCGACGTCGAGCGACTCCGCCCCGCACACGCACGTACGGCCCATGCCACGGGCCACCACGGCCGCGTGGGAGGTCTTGCCGCCGCGACTGGTGAGGATGCCGCGTGCGGCGACCATGCCGCGCAGGTCGTCGGGGTTGGTCTCCTTGCGGACGAGGATGACGTCCTCACCGCGGTCGGCCCACTCCACGGCGGTGTCGGAGTCGAAGACGGCCTTGCCGACCGCGGCGCCGGGCGAGGCGTTCATGCCGGTGGCGAGGAGGGTGCGCTCGGCCGACTCGTCGAACCGCGGGAACATGAGCTGGGCGAGCTGGTCGCCGGTCACGCGGAGCACGGCCTCGTCCATCTGGATCATGCCCTCGTCGACCATGTGGACCGCGATGCGGAACGCCGCCTCCGGCGTGCGCTTGCCGACGCGGGTCTGGAGCATCCAGAGCTTGCCGCGCTCGACGGTGAACTCGATGTCGCACATGTCGCGGT
>JAYSEC010000095.1:6430-11637 GCA_041914085.1 Nocardioides sp. | reverse complement strand
GGCCTCACCTACGACGACGTGCTGCTGCTGCCGGGCGAGTCCGACCTCGCCCCGAGCGACATCGACACCACGACGCGCCTCACGCGCGAGATCTCGATCCGCGTGCCGCTGATCAGCGCGGCGATGGACACCGTGACCGAGTCGCGGATGGCGATCGCCATGGCGCGCGAGGGCGGCATCGGCGTGCTCCACCGCAACCTCTCGATCGAGGACCAGGCCCGCCAGGTCGACCTGGTGAAGCGCACCCAGACCGGCATCATCTCCAACCCGGTGACCATCGGGCCCGACGCGACGCTCGAGGAGCTCGACCGCCTCTGCGGCGAGTACCGCGTCTCCGGCCTCCCGGTGGTCGACCTCGACAACCGCCTCCTCGGCATCATCACCAACCGCGACCTGCGCTTCACGCCGGTCGCCGAGTGGGCCACCACCAAGGTCGACGAGGTGATGACGAGCGAGGGCCTGATCACCGGTCCGGTCGGCATCTCCCGCGACGAGGCCACCTCCCTGCTGCGCGCCCACAAGCGCGAGCGGCTGCCGCTGGTCGACGAGGAGGGCCGCCTGGGCGGCCTCATCACCGTCAAGGACTTCGTCAAGGGCGAGCAGTTCCCGCACGCGTCGTACGACGCCGACGGTCGGCTGCTCGTCGGCGCCGCCATCGGCTACTTCGGCGACGCCTGGGAGCGCGCCACCACGCTCGTCGACGCCGGCGTCGACGTGCTGGTCGCCGACACCGCGCACGGCCACGTCCACCTGCTGCTCGACATGGTCCGGCGCCTCAAGTCCGACCCGGCCACCCGTCACGTGCAGGTCATCGGCGGCAACGTGGCGACCCGCGAGGGCGCCCAGGCGTTCGTCGACGCCGGTGCCGACGCGGTCAAGGTCGGCGTGGGGCCGGGCTCCATCTGCACCACCCGGGTGGTCACGGGCGTCGGCGTGCCGCAGGTGACCGCGGTCTACGAGGCCTCGCTCGCCACGAAGCCGGCCGGCGTCCCGCTGATCGCCGACGGCGGCATGAAGCACTCCGGCGAGATCGCCAAGGCGCTCGTCGCCGGTGCCGACGCGGTGATGGTCGGCTCGATGCTCGCCGGCTGCGAGGAGTCTCCCGGCGAGGTCGTCTTCGTCAACGGCAAGCAGTTCAAGTCCTACCGCGGGATGGGCTCGCTCGGTGCGATGAGCAGCCGCGGCAAGAAGTCCTACTCCAAGGACCGCTACTTCCAGGCCGAGGTCGCCAGCGACGACAAGATCGTGCCGGAGGGCATCGAGGGCCAGGTCGCCTACCGCGGTCCGCTCTCCGCCGTCGCCCACCAGCTCGTCGGCGGCCTCAACCAGTCGATGTTCTACGTCGGCGCCCGCACCATCCCCGAGCTGCAGGAGAAGGGCCGGTTCGTGCGGATCACCTCCGCCTCGCTCAAGGAGAGCCACCCCCACGGCGTGCAGATGACCGTCGAGGCCCCCAACTACAGCGGCTCCTGACCTGCTACTTACGTCTCTTCCCCAACCCGGCGGTAACGCCTACGTTGACGAGAGTCAGGGGATCGGGCCCCGCGACGGTGTGATCCATCGGCACGAGGTGCTCGGTCCCGATTTCTCTCGGGAGGAGCGCTTCAGTGCGCAGAAACATCCTGGTCGCGACCGGCTGTGCCGGTCTGCTGGCCGTCGTCACCCCAGCCCTGTCCACCGCCGCACCATCCGGTGACGACAGCGTCACGCCGTCGCAGCAGACGGCACTCGACCTGGGCTTCCAGGTCGCGCCGAAGGAGGAGGACGCCGCCTCGCTGACGGCGAAGGCCAACCCCAACCCCTACCTCGCGAACCTGCCGTCGATCACCGACGCCAACTACTTCGCCTGGAACAAGCTGATGCACGCCAAGGCGGAGCAGCGCGCGGACTCCAAGCGGCTCGCGGCCAACCGCCGTGCGGCCCTCGGCGCCGGCCGCACGGGCGTGTCGTCGCGGGCGGTGCTGACGCCGTTCGTCCACGACGAGGAGGAGCCCGACGGCCTCGCCGGCTCCAACGACTCGCACCTCGACGCCGAGCCGATCCCGGAGTTCGGGACCGCGGCGGCGAGGATGCCCGCCGTGCGGATCCTCGGCAGCCTGGCCGCCCCGCCGACCACCACCGTGCGCACCGTCACCACGACCGAGGACCAGGGTGCGATCCCGCTGGCCACGGCGACCGGGATCACCGGGAGCGGCTCGACGGTCACCAACTCGGTGCTGGGTGACGGTCCGCACGGCCCGGCGCCGGCGGGTGACGGCACCAACGACTTCGACTTCTACGCCGTCGACGTCGCCGCGGGCCTCACCCTGACGGCCAACACCGAGGGCAGCGCCACCACCACCGACACCATCCTCGTGGTCTACGCCGCCGACGGCACGCCCGTGGCAGCCGACGACGACAGCGGCACGGGCCTCCTCAGCAGCCTGAGCTTCAAGCCCGAGACGGCCGGCACCTACTACGTCATGGTCGGCGGCTACGCCCTCGACCCGCTGCCCGGCGACCCGTTCGACTCCGGCAGCGGCGCGGGCGGCGCCGACACCGGCAACTACCGCGTCTCGCTCGCCACCCAGAAGCTCGACGCCGACCTCTACTCCGTGCGACTGCGCCCCGGGGACACGATCGGCTCGACCGGCACCGGCGCCGCGACCGGCCTGACGGTCCGCACGCCGTCGGGCGAGGAGCGCGTGGGCGGCGTCGGGACCGACGCCACCTTCCTCTACCCGCCGACCTCCCCGCTGCCCGGCGGCGGCAACACCGCGATCGCGTACGTCGCGGAGGAGGCGGGCTGGTACTCCGTGCAGGTGTCCGGTGGCACCGGCGCCTACGACGTCCTGGTCGAGGGCTACCGCCCCGGCACCCAGGGTGACCGCGGCCGTCGGCAGACCGTGCTCCTCGACTTCGCGCCGGGCCGGGTCAACACCGGCACCTGGGGCGGGCCGGGCCAGCGCAACGTCTCTCCGTTCGCGGCCTTCGTGCCCCAGTGGGGCATCGCCCGTGCGGACGCCCGCAAGGTCGAGAACCGCATCCTGAACCAGGTGCGGCGCAACATCCAGGCCGAGCTCTCGGGCACCAACCCGGCGGTCAACGTCGACGTGCTCAACGCCCGGACCAACCCGGAGCTGATCGGTCAGGAGAACGTCTCGCGCATCTACGTCGCGGGCACGATCGCCGAGACCGGCATCAGCACCATCGGCATCGCGCAGTACATCGACCCGGGCAACTTCGGCCACCAGGACGAGGCCATCGTGCTGCTCGACGTGCTGAGCGCGCCGGCCGGTCCGGCGTCCTCGCTCAACACCTACCTGAACGCCGCCAGCGACCGGATCGCGTTCGTGTCGAACGCGGTGGCCAACGTGACCGCCCACGAGATCGGGCACACGATCGGCAACTACCACACCGACAACGCCGACGAGATCCACAACATGATGGACTCCGGCGGCGCCAACTTCGGCCAGAACCTGTACGGCGTCGGGCCGGACAACGTCGGCGGCACCGCCGACGACGAGAACATCGAGTTCGTCACCGACACCTACTCGCCCGCCGAGGGCTTCACGGGACTGGAGGACACCGAGAACGTCTCGTCGTGGGCCTACGCGGGCCGCTGACCTGACACGCGACGCGGCCACCCCTCGCCGGGGGTGGCCGCGTCGTCGTACGTCCGGGGTGCCGGAAGGTCAGGGCGTGAAGCCGCCCCGCGTCGGCGAGGTGTCGCCGCTGAGGGCCGATGCGGGTCGGGTCAGCAGGCGGGCCTGCGGGACCCGGCCGGCGCCGGGGGACACCAGGAAGACACCTCCGTTGCGCCGGGTGACCAGGCCCGGGGAGCGCGTCGGGTCGCCGACGGACCTCGGCCCGGGCGCGAGGCGGGCGCGCTGCCCGTCGACGGCGGCGCGCAGTCGCAGGCTCCCGGCCCGGTCGACGGCCGCGACCACGAGCCGGCCCGCGACCTCGCTGACGGCGGGGGAGGAGTAGGGCGACCAGTCGCCGCCGAGGGCGCTCGGCCGGCTCCAGCGGCGCCCCCGCAGCGTGCGGACGCTGAGCCGGCCGTCGGCGCCGACCTGGTGCAGCCGGGTGGTGCCGGCCGACACGGAGAGGGTGGGTGTCGAGGTGAGCGACGCCGCGGGCCCGGCGAGCCGCACCAGCCGGCCGCCCTCCAGCCACTGGGCGTACGTCGCCCCGCCGGCGCCGACGGCCACCAGCCACGTGCGGCCGGCGTCGTCCGAGCCGAGCACGGGCGCGGTGTGGGTCGCCCACGACCCGGCCCGGCCGGCACGCACGGGCCGGCTCCACCGGCCCTGCTCGGTGTACCGCCGGGTGACCAGGGTGCCGACCGGGGACACGGCGGCGAGGACGGGACGCCCCGTGCGCGAGAGCGCCAGCGCCGGGCTGGACGTCGGTGCCGCCGCGCCGACGGGACGCAGCGCGAACCCGGTGCGACGCGCGGTGCCGGCCAGGACCGTCCCGGTGCGGGTGGTCGCGGCGACCCACGGTCGACCGCGGCGGTCCAGGACCAGCGCCGGGGCCACGACCGGTGAGAAGGCGCCGCGTGGGCCTGCGACCCGTGCCCGGCGACCGGGGTGCGCCACGCGCAGGGTGCCGCCGTCGTCCACGCGGGCCGTCCACGACTCGCCGAGGCCGTCCGGCACGGCGACCACCGGGCGGTCGGACCCGACGAGCGGGGAGGGAGCGACGTCGTCGAGGTGGAGGTAGCGGAAGTCGCCGACCGGCACGGTCCGGGTGCCGTAGCCGCCCGGGAGCGAGTGGTTGTACTCCTCGATCGTCACCGTGCCCGGTCCGATCGCGCTGACCCAGGCGACGTGGCCGACCCGGCCAGCGTCGGTCTGCGCGACCGCGCCGATGGCCGGGACGGAGTCGACCCGGTAGCCGAGGGCGCGGGCGGCGTCGTCCCAGTGCTCGGCGTTGCCCCAGTGCTGGCCGCCGAAGGAGTTGCTGAACCCGGCCATCCGGTTGCGCTCCTGCATGCGCCACGCGACGAAGCTCGTGCAGTTGCGCCACACGAAGCCCCACGGGTCGCCGAGGGAGCCGTTGATCGACCACACCCACTTCGCGCACGTCGGCCGCGGGCCACGCGGGTCGTAGAGGTGGCCGCTGACCGGGTCGAGCACGGGCTCGGGGGGCGGCGGCGGGGTCGCGACGGCGGCGTCGGGCTGTGCGCCGTCCTTGCCGCCGTCCGTGCCGCCGTCCGTGCC
>JAYSEC010000095.1:0-6330 GCA_041914085.1 Nocardioides sp. | reverse complement strand
CGGCGGCGTCGGGCTGTGCGCCGTCCTTGCCGCCGTCCGTGCCGCCGTCCGTGCCCTCGTTTGCGCCCCCGGCCTGGGGTGCCGGCGACGGTGTGGGCGTCGGTGCCGGCTCGACGACCGGCTCCTGCGGCACGATCGGGCACTGGCCCTGCCAGGCCCACGGGTAGTCGTCCTCGGCGTGCGCGGCAGGCGCGGCGATGCTGAGCAGGCCGCCGGCCACGCAGACGGACGCGAGCGTGCGCGCGATCATTCGCTGCGGCCGCATGGCGGGCCGCTTCCCCAGGTTCCCCACGGGTGCCACGGTAGGAACGGCGCCGGGGTCGCGTGGTGTCTTTGCCAACATGTGCACCAGCTGTTGCCGAGGCGCCGGCGTGGCGGGACGGCACCTGTCGTCGGCGGGCGGCGGCTGCCACGATGGAGCGTGACCTCCGCCAAGATCGCCATCGTCGGTGCCGGTGCCGTCGGCTCGACCCTCGCCTACGCGTGCCTCGTGCGCGGCGTCGCCACCACCGTCGCCCTCCACGACGTCGACGCCGCCAAGGTGCGCGCCGAGGAGCTCGACCTGCGCCAGGGCCTGCAGTTCCTGCCCACCGCCCATGTCGAGGGCTCCGCCGACGTGTCGGTCTGCGCGGGCGCGCAGGTGGTCGCGGTGACGGCGGGTGCCAAGCAGCAGCCCGGGCAGACCCGGCTCGATCTCGCCGCCTCCACCACGAGCATGCTCCGCTCCCTCATGCCCGCGCTCGTCGAGGCGGCGCCCGACGCACGCTTCGTGATGGTCACCAACCCCGTCGACGTGGTGACCTACGCCGCCCAGAAGCTGACCGGGCTCGGCACCGAGCAGCTCTTCGGCTCCGGCACCGTGCTCGACTCGGCGCGGCTGCGCGGGCTGGTCGCCGCCCGCTGCGGCGTGGCGGTGCAGAACGTCCACGCCTACGTCGTCGGCGAGCACGGCGACAGCGAGATCCCGCTGTGGAGCAGCGCCAGCATCGGCGGCGTGCCCGTCACCGAGCTGCTGCCCGCCGACGAGCGGGACGCGATGGCCGCCGAGGTCGTCGGCGCCGCCTACGAGATCATCAAGGGCAAGGGCGCCACCAACTACGCGATCGGCGTCTCCGCCAGCCGGATCATCGAGGCGGTGCTGCGCGACGAGAAGCGGGTGCTGCCGGTCTCCACCCTCCTCGACGACTACCACGGCATCGGCGACGTGTGCCTCTCCGTGCCGACGGTCGTCGGCGCGGACGGGGCCGAGCGCCGCCTCGAGGTGCCGATGAGCGACACCGAGCTCGCCGGGCTGCGCGCCAGCGCCGACCGGATCCGCACCACCGCCCGCGACCTCGGCTTCTGACCGGGCGCCGATAGGCTCTCGGGCATGACCGAGATCGAGATCGGGCGCGCCAAGCGCGGCCGTCGGGCGTACTCCTTCGACGACATCGCGATCGTGCCCTCCCGGCGCACCCGCGACCCCGAGGAGGTCAGCACCGCCTGGCAGATCGACGCCTACCGCTTCGACATCCCGGTCGTGGCGGCCCCGATGGACTCGGTCATGTCGCCGTCGACGGCGATCGCGCTCGGCCAGATGGGCGGCCTCGGCGTGCTGAACCTCGAGGGCCTCTGGACCCGGTACGACGACCCGACCGGCCTGCTGGAGGAGGTCGCCGGGCTGACCGGTGCCGAGGCCACGCGCAGGATGCAGGAGATCTACACCGAGCCGATCAAGCCGGAGCTCATCACCGCCCGGCTCGAGGAGATGCGGGCGGCCGGGGTCACGGTCGCCGGCTCGCTCTCACCCCAGCGCACCAAGGACCACGTCAAGGCGGTCGTCGACGCCGGGGTCGACATGTTCGTCATCCGCGGCACGACCGTGAGCGCCGAGCACGTCAGCAGCCAGTCCGAGCCGCTGAACCTCAAGGAGTTCATCTACGAGCTCGACGTCCCCGTCATCGTCGGCGGCTGCGCGACCTACCAGGCCGCCCTCCACCTCATGCGCACCGGCGCGGCCGGCGTGCTCGTCGGCTTCGGCGGCGGAGCCGCCCACACGACCCGCACCGTGCTGGGCGTCGCCGTACCGATGGCCAGCGCCGTCGCCGACGTCGCCGCCGCCCGGCGCGACTACCTCGACGAGTCCGGCGGCCGCTACGTCCACGTGATCGCCGACGGCTCCATCGGCAGCTCCGGCGACATCGCCAAGGCGATCGCCTGCGGCGCCGACGCGGTGATGATCGGCTCGCCCCTGGCCCGCGCCACCGAGGCCCCGGGGCGCGGCTTCCACTGGGGCAGCGAGGCGACGCACTCCGAGCTGCCGCGCGGCGAGCGCGTCGAGTTCGCGCCCGTCGGCACGCTGCACGAGATCATGTTCGGCCCCTCCACCGTCGCCGACGGCACGATGAACCTCGTCGGCGCGCTCCGTCGCGCGATGGCCACCACCGGCTACACCGAGGTCAAGGAGTTCCAGCGCATCGAGGTCGTCGTCCAGCACTGAGCCGCACGGTCGTCACTCGCTTCGCCCGGCTGGGAGGATGGCCCCATGACGCTTGCCAAGGCCCTCGACGCCGACCAGCGGGCCGACGCCCTCCAGCAGCTCGGATCCGGCGAGCTCGACGTCCTCGTCGTCGGCGGCGGGATCGTCGGCGCGGGCGCCGCGCTGGACGCGGTGACCCGGGGCCTGAAGGTCGGCCTGGTCGAGCAGCGCGACCTCGCCTCCGGCACGTCCTCGCGCTCCTCCAAGCTGGTCCACGGCGGCCTGCGCTACCTCGAGATGTTCGACTTCGCGCTGGTGAAGGAGGCGCTGGAGGAGCGCGGCCTGCTGCTCACCCGGCTCGCGCCCCACCTCGTCCGCCCGGTCCCGTTCCTCTACCCGCTCCACCACGCGTGGGAGCGGCCCTACGTCGGCGCGGGCATCGCGCTCTACGACGCCATGGCGATGACCGGGAAGTACGACATGGGCGTCCCGAAGCACAAGCACGTCTTCCGCAAGCAGCTCGCCCGCATGGCCCCCGACATCAGGACCGACGGCCTGCACGGCGCGGTCCGCTACTACGACTGCCAGGTCGACGACGCCCGCCTGGTGATGACCATCGCCCGCACGGCCGCCAACAACGGGGCCCACGTCGCCACCCGCACCAAGGTCACCGGCTTCCTGCGCGAGGGCGACCGGGTCGTGGGTGTCAGCGCCCGCGACCTCGAGGGCCAGCGCGACCTCGAGATCCGCGCCCGCGTGGTCATCAACGCCGCCGGGGTGTGGACCGACGAGGTCCAGGAGCTGATCGGCGGTGAGGCCCAGCTCGACGTCGACGCCAGCAAGGGCATCCACATCGTGGTGCCGCGCGACCGGATCAGGTCGGAGTGCGGCTTCATCACCAAGACCGAGAAGTCGGTGCTGTTCGTGATCCCGTGGGGCGGGTTCTGGATCATCGGCACGACCGACACCGCGTGGGACCTCGACCTGGCGCACCCTGCGGCGAGCCGGACCGACATCGACTACCTCCTCGGCCACGCCAACACGCTGCTGCGCGACCCGCTCGACCACCGCGACGTCATCGGGGTCTACGCCGGCCTGCGTCCGCTGCTCAAGCCGATGCGCAAGGAGGGCGAGATGGGGGAGACCACCAAGCTCTCCCGCGAGCACACGGTCGCCAGCCCCGTGCCCGGCCTGGTGCTGGTCGCCGGCGGCAAGCTGACGACGTACCGGGTCATGGCGAAGGACGCGGTCGACCACGCGCTCCGCGACGTCGAGCACGCGCCGGCCTCGATCACCGACCGGGTGCCGCTGATGGGGGCGTGGGGCTTCGAGGCGCGCACCAACCAGCGGGTTGCGCTGAGCCGCTCGTCCGGTCTCGACATCGGCGTGGTCGACCACCTGCTCGGCCGCTACGGCGGCCTCGTCGACGAGGTGCTCGCCCTGATCCACCGGCGCCCCGAGCTCGGCGAGCCGCTGCCCGGCGCCGAGCACTACCTGCGCGCCGAGGTGCTCTACGCCGTCACCCACGAGGGCGCGCGCCACCTCGACGACGTCCTGGCCAGGCGCACCCGCGTGTCGATCGAGACCCCCGACCGCGGCATCACCGCGGCGCGTCCCGCCGCCGAGCTGATGGCCGAGGCGCTCGGGTGGGACGACGCGCAGCGCGACGACGAGGTCGACCACTACCTGCGCCGGGTCGAGGCCGAGCGCCAGAGCCAGCTGATGCCGACCGACCAGGAGGCCGACGAGGCGCGGGTCAAGGCACCGGACATCGTCCAGGCGTGAGGGACCTCGTCCACGGCGTTGGACAAATCCGGCCCGGATGTCGAATGCTGGGATGAAGTGACCAACCGGTAGCAACGGCGGTGACGGCGACCTACGCTGCGAGGATGAGCGAGCAGACCCCCACCTCCGGTCCCGTCACCGACGGGCCCGCGGACCCCGAGCACGACGCCACGGCCACCTACGGCCTCGACCGCTCGTACGTCGCCGCACTGACGCGGCGCGTGGTCAGCACGACCGGCGAGACGCACGCCGTGTCGTCCCCGATCGGGGGCACCCCGCTCGCGCACGTCCCCCAGTCGGGACCGGCCGACGTGGCCGAGGCGTTCGCGCGGGCCCGGCGCGCGCAGTCCGCCTGGGCCGCCACCCCGCTCGACCAGCGCGCCGCCGCCCTGCTCCGCCTCCACGACCTGCTGCTCGACCGCCAGGACGAGCTCATCGACCTCGTCGTCTGGGAGTCCGGCAAGGCGCGCAAGGACGCCTACCTCGAGGTCGCCCACGTCGCGCTGACCGCGCGCTACTACGCCCGCACCGCCCACGAGCACCTCGACACCCAGCGGGTCGGCGGGATGTTCCCGGTCCTCACCCGAGCCGAGGTCCACCGGGTCCCCAAGGGCGTCGTCGGGATCATCTCGCCCTGGAACTACCCGCTCACCATGGCGCTGTGCGACGGGCTGCCCGCCCTCCTCGCCGGCAACGCGGTCGTCGCCAAGCCCGACGCGCAGACCATGCTCACCGCGCTGCTCGCGGCCCAGCTGCTCGACGAGGCCGGCTTCCCGCCCGAGCTCTGGCAGGTCGTCGCCGGTCCCGGGCCCGAGGTCGGTGGCGCCATCGTCGCGCACGCCGACTACGTCTGCTTCACCGGCTCGACCGCCACCGGCCGCACCATCGCCCGCGGCTGCGCCGACCGGCTGATCGGCTGCTCCCTCGAGCTGGGCGGGAAGAACCCGATGCTCGTCCTGCGCGACGCCGACGTGCACCGCGCGGCGGAGGGCGCCGTACGCGCCGTGTTCTCCAACGCCGGCCAGCTCTGCGTGTCGATGGAGCGCCTCTTCGTCGCCGACCAGGTCTACGACCGGTTCGTCGACGCGTTCGTCTCGCGCACGCAGGCGATGACGCTGGGGGCGAGCCACGACTGGTCGGTCGACATGGGCTCGCTCATCTCGCAGGCGCAGCTCGACACGGTCACCGCGCACGTCGAGGACGCGGTGGCGAAGGGTGCGACCGTGCTGACGGGCGGCAAGCACCGCCCCGACCTCGGCCCGTTCGTCTTCGAGCCGACGATCCTGGAGGGCGTCTCGGCCGACATGGAGTGCTTCGGCAAGGAGACCTTCGGCCCGGTGGTCTCGCTCTACCGCTTCCACAGCGAGGACGAGGCGGTCGAGCGCGCCAACGACGGGCAGTACGGCCTCAACGCCTCGATCTACACCCGCGACGCGGCACGCGGGCGGGCCCTCGCCCGCCGCGTCCGGTGCGGCACGGTCAACGTCAACGAGGCCTACGGCGCGACGTTCGGCTCGCTCGGCGCCCCGATGGGCGGCATGAGGGAGTCGGGCATGGGCCGGCGGCAGGGCGCGGAGGGCATCCACCGCTACACCGAGGCGCAGTCGGTCGCGACCCAGCGCCTGGTGCCGATCGCCCCGATGTTCGGGATGTCGGAGGAGACCAACGCGAAGGTGCTCACCGCCTCGCTCCGGCTGCTCAACAAGCTGGGTCGTGCCTGACGTGGGCGCTCCCGCGACGGTCCAGCACTACGACGTGCTGGTCATCGGCTCCGGCTTCGGTGGCTCGGTGTCCGCGCTGCGCCTGACCGAGAAGGGCTACCGCGTGGGCGTGCTCGAGGCGGGCGCACGCTTCGAGGACGGCGACTTCCCGGCGACGTCGTTCGACGCGAAGCGGTGGCTGTTCGCGCCGGCCGCGGGCATGTACGGCATCCAGCGCATCGACATGGTCAAGGACTGCGTGATCCTCGCCGGGGCCGGCGTCGGCGGTGGGTCGCTCGTCTACGCCAACACCCTCTACGAGCCGCTCGACGCGTTCTACCGCGACCCGTCGTGGGCCCGGATCACCGACTGGAAGAGCGAGCTCGC
>JAYSEC010000094.1:5564-11802 GCA_041914085.1 Nocardioides sp. | reverse complement strand
TTCGTCAACGTCGGCGAGCGCACCAACATCACCGGCTCGGCCCGCTTCCGCAAGCTCATCAAGGACGGCGACTACGACACCGCCCTCGGTGTGGCCGCGCAGCAGGTCGAGGCCGGCGCGCAGGTCATCGACGTCAACATGGACGAGGGCATGATCGACGGCGTCGCCGCGATGGACCGCTTCCTCAAGCTCATCGCCGCCGAGCCCGACATCAGCCGGGTGCCGGTGATGGTGGACTCGTCGAAGTGGGAGGTCATCGAGGCCGGCCTGAAGTGCGTGCAGGGCAAGGCCATCGTCAACTCCATCTCCATGAAGGAGGGGGAGGACGCGTTCCGCGACCACGCCCGGCTGTGCCGCAAGTACGGCGCCGCCGTGGTCGTGATGGCCTTCGACGAGGACGGCCAGGCCGACAACCTCGAGCGCCGCAAGGTGATCTGCGAGCGGGCCTACCGGATCCTGGTCGACGAGGTCGGCTTCCCGCCCGAGGACATCATCTTCGACCCCAACGTCTTCGCGGTCGCGACGGGCATCGAGGAGCACGCCACCTACGGCGAGGACTTCATCGAGGCCACCCGCTGGATCAAGCAGAACCTGCCGGGCGCCAAGGTCAGCGGCGGCATCTCCAACGTGTCGTTCTCGTTCCGCGGCAACAACCCCGTCCGCGAGGCGATCCACGCCGTCTTCCTCTACCACGCGATCCGCGCCGGACTCGACATGGGCATCGTCAACGCGGGCGCGCTCGTGGTCTACGACGAGGTCGACCCCGAGCTGCGCGAGCGCATCGAGGACGTCGTGCTCAACCGCCGTCCCGACGCCGCCGAGCGGCTGCTCGAGATCGCCGAGCGCTTCAACGTCGCCGCCGGCGCCGTCGAGGAGTCCGAGGACGAGTGGCGTGCCCTCCCGCTGCGCGAGCGCATCACCCACGCGCTGGTCAAGGGCATCGACGCCCACGTCGAGGCCGACACCGAGGCGCTCCGCGCCGAGATCGCGGAAGCCGGCGGTCGCCCGATCGAGGTGATCGAGGGGCCGCTGATGGACGGCATGAACGTCGTCGGTGACCTGTTCGGCGACGGGAAGATGTTCCTGCCGCAGGTGGTCAAGAGCGCCCGCGTGATGAAGAAGGCCGTGGCCTACCTCATCCCCTTCATCGAGGAGGAGAAGGCCAACGACCCCGAGCTGGCCAAGCAGAAGGACACCAACGGCACGATCGTGATGGCGACGGTCAAGGGCGACGTCCACGACATCGGCAAGAACATCGTCGGCGTCGTCCTGCAGTGCAACAACTACGAGGTGATCGACCTCGGCGTCATGGTCCCCGCCCAGAAGATCCTCGACGCCGCCCAGGAGCACGGCGCAGACATCATCGGCCTCTCCGGCCTGATCACCCCGTCCCTCGACGAGATGGTGAACTTCGCCTCCGAGATGCAGCGCCTCGGCCTCGACATCCCGCTGCTGATCGGCGGGGCCACCACCTCCCGGGCGCACACCGCGGTGAAGATCGACCAGAAGTACGACGGCCCGGTCGTGTGGGTCAAGGACGCCTCCCGCTCCGTGCCCACGGCCGCCGCGCTGCTCCACCCCACCCAGCGCGAGCAGCTGCTCAAGGACGTTCAGGCCGACTTCGACTCGTTGCGCACCCGTCACGCCGCCAAGCACGACCGCCCGATGGTCCCCCTCGAGCAGGCGCGCGCCAACGCCACACCCGTCGACTGGAGCGACTACCACCCGCCCCGGCCCCGCATGCTGCTCCAGCAGGACCACGCCGTGTCGCCGGTCACCGGCACGCAGGTGACCCAGCACGTGCGCGTGCTGCGCGACCACGACCTCGAGGTGCTGCGCAGGTACATCGACTGGCAGCCGTTCTTCAACGCGTGGGAGATGAAGGGCGCGTTCCCCGACATCCTCAACAACCCGAGCTCTGGCCCCGCCGCCCGCAAGCTGTACGACGACGCCCAGGCGATGCTCGACCGGATGGTGGCGGAGAAGTGGGTCCGCGCGCACGGCGTGGTCGGCTTCTTCCCCGCCAACGCGGTCGGCGACGACGTGGAGCTCTACCTCGACGGCGACCGCAGCAGGGTGCACGCGACGCTGCACCACCTGCGGCAGCAGGGCGAGCACCGCGACGGCGTACCCAACCGGTCGCTGGCCGACTACGTCGCGCCGAAGGAGACCGGCCTGCGCGACCACGTCGGCGCCTTCGCCGTGACCGCCGGTGACGGCCTGGCCGAGCGGGTGCAGGCGTTCCGCGAGGAGCTCGACGACTACAACGCGATCCTGCTGGAGTCGCTGGGCGACCGGCTGGCCGAGGCCTTCGCCGAGCGGCTGCACGAGCGGGTCCGCAAGGAGCTGTGGGGCTACGCCCCCGACGAGCAGCTCGACAACGTCGGGCTGATCAAGGAGCAGTACGACGGCATCCGGCCCGCGCCCGGCTACCCCGCCTGCCCCGAGCACACCGAGAAGCAGACGCTGTGGGAGCTCCTCGACGTCGAGGAGCACACCGGCATCCGGCTCACCGAGTCGATGGCCATGTGGCCGGGCGCCTCGGTCAGCGGGTTCTACTACTCCCACCCGCAGTCGCAGTACTTCGTGGTGGGCCGGATCAACCGGGACCAGGTCGCCGACTACGCCGAGCGCAAGGGCTGGACCCTCGCCGAGGCCGAGCGGTGGCTCTCGCCCAACCTCGGGTACGACCCCGAGGACTGATCACCGAGGACCGAGCACCGACGACTCGACGCGCGTCCCCCGCGTGGGCGATGCATCCCGGCGCCCGATTGTGGGAACCTGCCACCCGGGGACGGCCGGTGCAGAGCGCTCCGCCGTCCCAGCTCCATGGCCGCGAGCAGACGGAGGAGAGTCGGATGGAGACCGCCAAGGTCTCGGTCGTGCTCGTCGACGACTCGACAGACGTGCGGACGCTCGTCCGGATGCGACTGGAGTCATCCGGGCTCTTCGACGTGCTGGGCGAGGCGGGTGACGGCGAGGAGGCCATCGAGCTCGTGGTGCGGCACCACCCCGACGCGGTGCTGCTCGACGTGTCGATGCCGGCGATGGACGGTCTCGAGACCCTCCCGGCCATCCTGGCGGTTCGACCCGAGACCTCGGTGGTGATGTTCAGCGGCTTCGGCGGCACCGACCTCACGGCCGGGCTGGGCGAGCTGGGCGCGCTCGACTACATCGAGAAGTCCATCCCCCTCGAGCAGCTCCCCGACCGGCTGTTCCGGAGCCTGCGCGGCGGAGCGCCGGAACCCGAGCCTCCTGCTGAGGAGCCGGAGCCCGTCCCGTCGCCGGATCCCGTCACGGAGCCGCTGGACGACCTCGACGTCACCCGGGTCGAGCAGTCGATCCTCGACGAGCACGTCGAGGGCTTCCGCGCGCTGTTCGACCGGGCCGCGATCGGGATGGCCACGCTCACCATCGACGCCACCATCGTGCGAGCCAACGAGGCCCTGGCGGACCTCATGTCGTGCGAACCCAGCGACCTGGTCGGCGTCGACTACGGCCGGCTGACGGTCGGGCACGGCCACGACCTCGACCACCGGCTCGAGGGCCTGCGATCCTCCCAGGCGAGCGTCGCGACCTTCGAGCACCCCATCCCCGCACCTCCCGGCGCGACCACCGCGCGCACGGCCCTCGTGACCCTCGTCCCGATCCGCGACTCCGTCGGCGAGCTCCTCTACGTCTTCGCCCAGGTGCAGGACATCACCGCGCAGCGCCTCGCCGAGGACGAGCTGCACCGCAGCGAGGCCTACTTCCGGCTCCTGGTCGACGCCGTGGAGGACTACGCGATCTTCATGCTCGACCCCCATGGCACGGTCGCCAGCTGGAACGCCGGCGCCCGGCGCATCAAGGGCTACGACGCCGACGAGATCGTCGGCCAGCACTTCCGCGTCTTCTACCCCCAGGACCAGCAGCTCACGGGCCACCCCGAGCGCAACCTCGAGGCTGCGCTGCGCCACGGGTCGTTCGCCGAGGACGGGTGGCGGGTCCGCAAGGACGGCACGGCGTTCTGGGCCAGCGTCGTGATCAGTGCCGTCCACGACGAGAAGGGGCGCCACATCGGCTTCGCCAAGATCACCCGCGACCAGACCGAGCAGCGGCAGAACGTCGAGGACCGGCTGGAGGCGGCCGCGGAGCAGGCCCGCCTCCTCGCCGTGACGGCCCACGAGCTCCGCAACCCCACGGCCGTGATCGACGGCAGCGCTCACCTCCTGGAGACGTCGCACGAGGACATGTCGGACCACGAGCGCCACCAGTTCTTCCGGGGCATCCGCTCCAGCACCGAACGCCTGCGCCGGCTGACCGCCGACCTGACCGCCGCCTCCCAGCTCCAGGGTGCGGGGATCAGCTTCGAGACGGGAAGCGTGTCGCTCGCCGAGCTGGTCAGGAGCGCCGCGGCGCGACGCGCCAGTGCCGGTCACGGTGTGCACGTCGAGGTGGACGTGCCCCAGGAGGCCGTCGTCGAGGGTGACGAGGTGCGGCTGGCGCAGGCGCTCGACAACCTGCTGGACAACGCCGTGCGCCACGGGTCGCCTCCCATCTCGGTCGTCGCACGCCCGAACGACGACGAGGTCGTGGTCCGGGTGACCGACTCGGGCCGCGGGGTCCCGGCCGACCTGGTGCCCCGGCTCTTCAACAGGTACGCGACGAGCGGGACGGCGGGCGGCTCGGGACTGGGGCTCTACCTCGTCCGCGAGATCGTCCGAGGCCACGGCGGCGACGTGGTCTACGAACCCCCGACGGCGGAGGGGCCAGCCACGTTCGTCGTACGCCTGCCGGTGCGGATGCCGAATCACTGATCCCGCTCGCCGCCGTCTAGGCTGGCGACCACGATGACTGGTCAGGTGGAGACGGGCAGCGCGCTCGAGGGCGCAGTGGCATCGACCGATCCGGGAGCACCTGTCCCGCGTCCGGACGGCTTCCCCGCCGCCGTGCTGTGGGACATGGACGGCACGCTCGTCGACACCGAGCCGTACTGGATCGCCACCGAGTTCGCGATGGCCGAGAAGTACGGCGGCACGTGGTCGGAGGAGCACGCCCTCAACCTCGTCGGCAAGGCACTGCTCGACTCCGGCGAGTACATCCGGGCCCACATGGGCATCGACCGCACCCCCCACCAGATCGTCGAGGAGCTGCTCGACGGCGTGGTGGCACGCGTGGAGGCCGAGGTGCCGTGGCGCCCCGGCGCCCGGGAGCTGCTGGTCGACCTCGAGTCCCACGGCATCCCGTGCGCGCTCGTCACCATGTCGTGGCAGCGCTTCGTGGCGCCGATCCTCGCCCAGCTCCCCGAGCGCACCTTCGTGTCGGTGGTGACCGGCGACCGCGTCGAGCTCGGCAAGCCGCACCCCGAGCCCTACCTCACGGCGGCGGCCGAGCTCGGGCTGCGGGCCGAGGACTGCGTCGCCATCGAGGACTCGAACACCGGGGCCACGTCGGGGGAGGCGGCCGGGTGCACCGTGCTCTGCGTGCCCCACCACGTGCCGATCCTCGAGGGCGAGCGCCGGGTCTTCGTCGACACCCTCGTCGGGATCGACACCGCTCGCCTCGCCGAGCTCACCCGCCCGAAGGTGTGACACGACCGTGACCCTGACGTTGTGGCCCAGTCCACATCGTCCGGTCTAGGGTGCGTGGACGAACGCATTCCGGACGGAAGGACCCCGATGTCTTCGAGACGAACTGTGGCGACCTGGACCATGGCCGTGCTCGCGGCCGCCACCTTGGCGAGCTGCGCCGACAGCGAGCGCGACAGCGAGAGCAGCGGGGGAGGTGACGACGGGACCTTCGTCTTCGGCGCCGCCGGCGCCCCCGAGATGTTCGACCCGTTCTACGCCACCGACGGCGAGACGTTCCGCGTCACCCGTCAGATGTTCGAGGGTCTCGTCGGCATCAAGCCCGGCACCGCCGAGGTCGTGCCCGAGCTGGCGACCGAGTGGACCCCCAACGACGACGGCACCGAGTGGACCTTCCAGCTCCGCGACGACGTGACGTTCCACGACGGCGAGCCGTTCGACGCGGAGGCCGTCTGCTACAACTTCGAGCGGATGTTCGACCAGAACGAGGCCGGTCAGACCGCCGGCGAGTACTGGGGCTACGTCATGGGCGCGTTCTCCAACGACGCCGAGAACTCGCTCTACCAGGGCTGCGAGGCCACCGGCGACTACGAGGCCACGATCACCATCTCCGGCCCCACGTCCGGCTTCCCGACGATGCTCTCCCTCGAGTCCCTCTCCATGCAGTCGCC
>JAYSEC010000094.1:0-5464 GCA_041914085.1 Nocardioides sp. | reverse complement strand
GTCGACTGGGCCGGGCTCGAGGAGGACGGCAACAGCGTCGAGGTCCGCGACCCGTTCAACATCCTCTACCTCGGCCTGAACCCCGAGGCGAACCCGCAGCTGAAGGACCTCAAGGTCCGCCAGGCGCTCTACCACGCGCTCAACCGCGAGCAGCTCGTCCAGACGCAGCTGCCCGAGGGCGCCGCGGTCGCGACGCAGTTCATGCCCGACACGGTCAGCGGCTACAACACCGAGCTGCAGCCCTACGAGTACAACCCCGACGAGGCCAAGAAGCTCCTCGCCGAGGCCGGCGCGGAGGGCATGACGCTCAACTTCGCCTACCCGACCGAGGTCAGCCGGCCCTACATGCCGGACCCGGAGAAGATCTTCGAGGCCCTGCGGACCGACCTCGAGGCCGTGGGCGTCAAGGTCAACGTCAAGACGGCCTCCTGGAACGGTGGCTACCTCGACAACGTCACCGCGGGCAAGTACGACGCCTACATCCTCGGCTGGACCGGTGACTACGACTCGCCGTTCAACTTCATCGGGACGTTCTTCGGCAACCTCAAGGAGAACGACTTCGGCACCGAGGTCATGCCGTGGGGCAAGCAGCTCGCCGACGACCTCAAGGCCGCCGACGCCATCGTCGACGACGCCGAGCGGGGCGCCGCGTTCGAGGAGATCAACCAGCAGATCATGGAGGAGTACCTCCCGGGCCTGCCGATCAGCCACTCCCCGCCGGCCCTCGTGGTCGGTCCCGGCGTCGAGGGCGTGATCCCCAGCCCGCTGACCGCCGAGGAGTTCGACACGGTCACGGTGGGCGGGGAGTGACCCCCACCCGCTGACCGATCGACGTGCACGACGTCCGGGGGCCGTCCCACCGACGGCCCCCGGACCCGTGCTCACGTGTGAGGAGAACGCGTGATCCGCTTCGTCGTACGACGACTGCTGCAGATGTGCCTGGTGGTCCTCGTGCTGTCCATGCTCGTCTTCGGGTGGCTGCGCTCACTCCCGGGCGGACCGGTGTCCGCCATCCTGGGGGAGCGGCAGACGCCCGCCCGTCGGGCAGCGCTCGAGGCCGCCCTCGGGCTCGACCAGCCCCTGCCGGTGCAGTACCTCAAGTTCATGGAGCGGGCGCTGCAGGGCAACTTCGGCGTCTCGACCAAGGTGCTGCCCGGTGAGGACGCCCTCCAGATCTTCCTCGACCGACTGCCGGCCACGATCGAGCTGTCGTTCCTCGCCCTGGTCCTCGCCATCGCGCTGGGCATCCCGCTCGGCTACCTCGCCGCCCGCCGGAAGGGGTCCCCGGTCGACACCGGCGCGGTGATCTTCTCCCTCGTCGGCGTGGCGGTGCCGGTCTTCTTCACCGCGTTCCTGCTCAAGTACTTCTTCGCCGTGGAGTGGAACCTGCTCCCGGTGTCGGGGCGCCAGTCGACCGGGATCGACGCGACGCGGGTCACCGGGATGTTCGTCCTCGACGGCATCCTCACCCGCGAGTGGGACGCCTCCTGGGACGCCCTCAAGCACCTGATCCTCCCGGCCGTGGCGCTCTCGACCATCCCGTTCGCCGTGATCTTCCGGATCACCCGGGCCTCGGTCCTCGACGTGCTCGACGAGGACTACGTCCGCACCGCGGAGGCCAAGGGCCTCACGTCCCGCGTGATCCGGGCCCGTCACGTGCTGCGCAACGCGATGCTGCCCGTCGTCACCACCATCGGCCTGCAGGTCGGCGGCCTGCTCGCCGGGGCGATCCTGACCGAGACGGTCTTCTCCTACCGCGGCGTCGGCGAAGCCCTCTTCATCTCGTTCCAGCAGAAGGACTACCCGGTCCTGCAGGTGCTCATCATGGCCGCCGCCGCGATCTACGTCGTGGTCAACCTGCTGGTCGACATCACCTATGCGGTCATCGACCCACGGATCAGGACGAGGTGACCGGCGTGAGCGACCAGACCCCCGGACCCGAGCACACCCCGCGCCGGCCCACGCTCGGCGGGATGCGCAAGGAGCGCATCGACCAGCTGGCGACCGCGGGCACCACCACCCTCGACGAGGAGCCGGGTGTCTCGCTGATCCGCAGCGCCTGGCAGCGGCTGCGACGCAACCCCGTCTTCATCCTCGGCCTGGTGATCACGATCGCCTTCATCGTGCTGGCGATCATCTCGCCGTGGCTCGCTCCCTGGGACCCCACCGCACGGCCGCTGCTCGACAAGGTGCGGCCGCAGTCCAACCCGGTCCCGGGGCCGGAGGCGGGTCACCTGCTCGGCGCCGACGACCGGGGCCGGGACCTGCTGTCGCGGCTGCTCGTCGGGAGCCGGCAGACCCTCATCGTGGGTGTGTTCGCCACGCTGTTCGGCCTGGTCGGCGGGGTCACCCTCGGCACGATCGCCGGCGCCATCGGCGGCTGGGTCGACTCCCTGGTGATGCGCATCGTCGACGTCATGCTGTCGATCCCGTCGCTGCTGCTCGCCTTCACCGTCGCCTCGCTCGCCCGCGAACCCAGCCAGTGGACCCTCATCATCTCCATCGCGATCGTGCAGGTGCCGATCTTCGCGCGGCTGCTGCGCGGCTCGATGCTCGCCCAGCGCGGGAGCGACCACGTGCTCGCCGCCCGGTCGCTCGGCGTGCGCCCGCGCGCGATCGTGTTCCGGCACATGCTGCCCAACTCGCTCGGCCCGGTCATCGTGCAGGCGACGCTGTCCCTGGCCGTGGCCATCGTCGACGCGGCAGCGCTGTCGTTCCTCGGGCTCGGCAACCCCGACCAGCGACAGCCCGAGTGGGGACAGATGCTGGGACTCGCCCAGGACTACATCACCGAGGCCCCGCACCTCGCCTTCTGGCCCGCGGGGTGCATCATCGTCGTCGCGCTCGGGTTCACGCTCATGGGCGAGTCGCTGCGCGAGGCGCTCGACCCGAAGTCGAGGAGATGACCAGATGACCCAGTCCGTGCACCAGACCCGCGCGTCCGCGACGTCCGGCGAGCCGCTGCTCTCCGTGCGCGACCTCCGGGTCACGTTCACCCGTCACGGCGAGCAGCCGTTCCGGGCGGTCGACGGCGTCAGCTTCGACGTACGACCGGGGCAGACCGTCGGCCTCGTGGGAGAGTCCGGCTGCGGCAAGTCGGTGACGTCGCTGGCGATCATGGGGCTGCTCCCCAAGCGTGGCAACACCGTGGAGGGCACGGCCGTCTTCGACGGCGAGGACCTCCTCTCGCTCTCGCCGTCGCAGATGCGCGACCGCCGCGGGGCCGAGGTCGCGATGATCTTCCAGGACCCGCTGTCCTCGCTCAACCCGGTCGTCACGATCGGGCGCCAGGTCACCGAGGTCATGGAGCGTCACCAGGGCCTGAGCCGCAAGGAGGCCATGCCGAAGGCCGCCGAGCTGCTCGACCGGGTCGGCATCCCCGACCCGAAGGCCCGGCTGGTCAACTACCCCCACCAGCTCAGCGGCGGCATGCGCCAGCGCGCGCTCATCGCGATGGCACTGGCCTGCAACCCGCGGCTGCTGATCGCCGACGAGCCGACCACCGCCCTCGACGTCACCATCCAGGCGCAGATCCTCGCGCTGCTCAAGGAGCTCGTCGTCGACACCGGCACGGCCCTGGTGATGATCACCCACGACCTGGGCGTCGTCGCCGGGCTCTGCGACGAGGTCAACGTGCTCTACGCGGGCAAGGTGGTCGAGCGGGGCGGGCGCCACGGGCTGTTCCGGCAGCCTCGCCACCCCTACACCGTGGGCCTGCTCGAGTCGATCCCGCGCCTCGACGCCCCGCGTGGCGAGAAGCTCAACCCGGTGCCCGGCTCGGTCGCCGACAACCTGCCGTGGGACTCCGCCTGTGCGTTCGCCCCGCGCTGCGCCAACCGGATCGCCGTATGCACGCAGAAGACGCCCCAGTGGGAGGGCGACCAGGTCGTCGGCTTCCGCTGCTTCAACCCCGTGAGAGGCCCGCGATGACCGAGCCGGAACAGACGCCTGCCGACTCGGACGTCCTCGTCGACGTCCGCGGCCTGGAGGTCCACTTCCCGATCAAGAGCGGACTGGTCTTCGACCGCACCGTCGGTCACGTCCGCGCCGTGGACGGCGTCGACCTCCGGATCAGGCGCGGCGAGACCTACGGGCTCGTGGGGGAGTCCGGGTGCGGGAAGTCGACCCTCGGCAAGGCGATCCTCAACCTCGAACCGCCGACGGCCGGGTCGGTCGTCTTCGACGGCACCGACATCGCCTCGCTCAAGGGCGAGGCCCTGCGACGCGAGCGCAAGCGGTTCCAGATGGTCTTCCAGGACCCGATGTCGAGCCTCGACCCGCGCCAGACGGTCGAGTCGATCCTCGTCGAGGGCATGCGCGCCCATGGGCTCGCCGACGACAAGGCTGCCACGCAAGCGCGGCTGCGCGAGCTGATGTCCGCGGTCGGGCTGCCGCCGGCAGGGCTCTCGAAGTACCCCCACGAGTTCTCCGGCGGCCAGCGCCAGCGCATCGGCATCGCCCGGGCGCTGTCGGTCGGCCCCGACCTCATCGTCGCCGACGAGCCGGTGAGCGCCCTCGACGTGTCGATCCAGGCGCAGGTGATCAACCTGCTCCAGGACCTGCAGGACGAGCTCGGGCTCACCTACCTCGTCGTCGCCCACGACCTCGCCGTGGTGCGCCACATCAGCGACCGCATCGGCGTGATGTACCTCGGCGGGCTGGTCGAGGAGTCGGGTGCCGCCGAGCTCTACGACGTACCGCTCCACCCCTACACGCGGGCCCTCATGTCGGCCGTCCCCGTCCCGGACCCCCAGGTCGAGGACTCCCGCGAGCAGATCCTGCTCACCGGCGACCTGCCGTCGCCGGCCAACCCGCCGTCCGGGTGCCGCTTCCACACCCGGTGCCCCTGGCGGCAGGAGACGCGCTGCGACACCGAGCGTCCCGAGCTGCGGGTCGTCGCGGTCGAGGGCGTGTCGTCGGGGCACCGGGTGGCGTGCCACTTCGCCGAGGAGATCGCGTCGGGTGCGATCGCCATGCACGAGGTGGCCCCCGAGCTGGTCACCCCCAGTGGCTTCAGCGGCCCGGACGACACCGAGCCGCCCCACCAGCAGCAGATCGAGATCGCCTAGCCCGACAGCGTGGGGGTGCGCTCGCCCGGCGGTCGTCAGTCGGTGGACTCGTCGGTCGAGGCGTCGGCGAGCGGGGGCGCGGTCTCGGGCAGCGGGGGGACCGTGCCGCCCTTGGTCGGGCAGAACTGGTGGTAGGAGCACCAGTCGCACAGCCGCGACGGGCTCGGCCGCCAGTCGCCCGTGCGCTGGGCGAGCTGGATCGCCGCCCACAGCGCCTCGACCTTGCGCTCGGTGGCCCGCAGGTCGTCCTCGTCGGGCTCGTAGCGGACGATCTCGCCGTTGCCGAGGTAGATCAGCTGCAGCATCGACGGCACGACCCCACGCAGGCGCCAGATCACCAGCGCGTAGAACTTCATCTGGAACAGCGCCTTGGCCTCGAAGCCCTCGCCCGGGCT
>JAYSEC010000093.1:1267-11833 GCA_041914085.1 Nocardioides sp. | reverse complement strand
GTCGACCGCGACGAGGACGGCTACCTGCTGCAGATCTTCACCAAGCCGCTCGGCGACCGACCCACGGTGTTCTTCGAGCTGATCGAGCGCCACGGCTCGCTCGGCTTCGGCAAGGGCAACTTCAAGGCCCTCTTCGAGGCCATCGAGCGCGAGCAGGACAAGCGCGGCAACCTCTGACGGTCCGCGACGACCGTCGCGGCACATCGTGGAAGACCCGAGTCACCTGGTGGCTCGGATCTTCCACGTTCCGGCGGCGGTCCCCGGACATCCGGGGACTCCCGCGACCATCGGGCACCCCATCTCGCGCCGAGGTGGCAGGCTGGGCGCATGATGATCCGACCGGCCGAGCTGGCCGCGATCAAGGCCGGGAGGATCGACCTCGCCTTCCGGCGGTGGGCGAAGCCGCGGGTGGTCGTCGGGACGCGGATGCGGACCGGGGTGGGCCTCATCGAGGTGACCTCGGTCGAGCAGGTCAGCGTGAGCCGGCTGCGGGCCGAAGACGCGCAGCGCGCGGGCGCGCCGTCGCTCGCGGCGCTCAAGCAGGCGCTGGCGGCTCGTCCCGACGACCCGGCGTGGCGCATCGGTCTGGCGTACGCCGGTCCCGACCCGCGCGAGGAGCTGCGCTCGCGGGTGCCCGACGCCGCGGAGATCGCCGAGATCCGCGCGCGGCTCGACCGCCTCGACGCCGCATCGGCGTACGGCCCGTGGACGCGCGAGACGCTGGACCTCATCGACCGCAACCCGACCGTGCGCGCCCCCGACCTCGCGGCGCAGGTCGGCCGGGAGACCGCGGACTTCAAGAAGGACGTCCGCAAGCTCAAGGAGCTCGGCCTGACCGAGTCGCTGGCCATCGGCTACCTGCTGTCGCCGCGCGGTGAGGCGGTCGTCGACGCGGGGCTCCCGGAGCCGCGCGTGCGGACGAAGCGCGAGCAGGGGACGCCGTTGCCGCGCTCGATCGGTGCGCCCGCGACGCGGGCCCTGCGCGAGGCCGGCGTGACGACCCTGGAGAAGGTCGCGACCTTCACCGCCGACGAGCTGGCCGCGATGCACGGCGTCGGCCCCATCGCCATCGCGCGACTGCGCGACGCGCTGGCCGAGCAGGGGAGCGGTCTGGCTGGGGAGCCCCGGAACCCCTAGAGCGGGGCGCCGTCGCAGCAGTTGGCCTTCATGTGGCAGTGCGGGCACAACCACCGCGTGGAGATCGGGTCGAACTCTTTCCCGCAGTAGTCGCACGGCATGGGCGCGACGCTAGTACGCCGGGTCAGTGCGCGAGCAGTCCCACGCCGAGCGCCCCCATGACGACGGCGATGGCCGAGTCGAGCACACGCCAGGCGGTCGGTCGGGCGAAGAGCCCGCGGAGCAGCCGCGCGCCGTAGCCCAGCCCGAAGAACCACACGAGGCTCGCGATCAGGGTGCCGGTCAGGAACCACCAGCGGTCGGTGCCGAAGCTGTTGGCCACGGTGCCGAGCATCAGCACTGCATCGAGGTAGAAGTGTGGGTTGAGCCACGTCAGCGCCAGGGTGAGCAGCACCGCCCGGCCGGGCGTGAGGGCGGAGCCCTCGCCGGCCTCGAGCGCCGCCGGCCGCCAGGCACGCATCGCGGCGTGGATGCCGAAGGCGATCAGGTAGAGCCCGCCGAGCACCTGGGCGACCGGCAGGACCGCCGGCCAGCGCTCGAGCACCACGCCCAGCCCGGCGACGCCGGCCGTGATCGCGACCACGTCGGAGAGCAGGCACGTCAGCACGATCGGCAGCACGTGCTCACCGCGGATCCCCTGGCGGAGGAGGAACGCGTTCTGGGCGCCGACGGCGACGATGAGGGCGAGTCCGGTCAGCAGACCGGTGAGGACAACCTGGAACATGCTGACAACGGTAGGACGGGGAGGCCCTTCACTCCAGCGAACGATTATGACGAATCATTAGCAGGTCTAAGTATGATGGTGCTCACGCAGTCGACCGTCGTCTTTTCGAAATCGTGGGATCCCGCCACGATGTGGTCCCGCTCACATATCGTCGTGCCGGCTGCCACCGCCCGTGACCGCATCTGCCAAGGAGCTGAGCGATGCACCGTGATGCCAGGAGAGCCGTCGGGCTCGCCACGATCCTCGTCGTGGCCCTGACGGCGTGCGGCGCGTCGGCGGACGACACCGGGGACGCCGAGGGTGCTGCGGCCCAGTCCGAGAAGGAGCAGCTCCGCACGATGGTCGACCAGGTCGACGCGATGAAGGTCGTCGAGTGGCGCGGACAGCTCCTCACGGCCAACCCGGACAGCGGTGGCAAGCAGATCCTCGAGCTGAGCGGCCGGTACGACCCGGGCTCGGGCGCCAGCACCCTGGCCATGGACTCCGTGCTCGACGGGGAGGCGCAGCAGGTGGACTACGTCGTCGTCGACGGCCGCACCTACTTCAACAGCGACGACTGGGGTGTCGGCGCCGAGGACTGCTACGTGGACATCACCGACGACGCATCGCGCACCTGGGCGATCCCCAGGGACCTCGACCCGAGGTGGTCGGTGAGCACGGCGCGCGCGGTCCGCCCGATCGGGAGCGGCGTCGCCGTGGACGTCCGCGGGTCGCGGCTGATGGACGGGCTGCCCCGCGGGCTCTTCCAGGACGTCCCGGCTGCGGTGGACAAGATCAAGGTGAGGGCGATCGTGAAGGGACACGGCCCGCTCGTCGAGGTCGCCGTCGACGTGGCCGGCATGTGGGGCAAGGTCCCGCCGGAGGCGCTCGCGGGCTTCGACACCCGGCGCTCGGGCTGGTGGGCGATGACGATGCGGGAGTCGGACGACGGCGCACCCATCGAGGAGCCCCGGCACGTGTTCGACAACACGGTCACCGCGCCGACCCAGTGCACACGCGCCTGACGTGAGTGACCTGACCCAGCTCGACCCGGTGGCGTTGCGCACGCTCGCCGTGGCGGTGCGGCTCGGCACCTTCGAGGCGGCCGCGCGCGAGCTCCACGTGACCCCCTCGGCGGTGAGCCAGCGCATCAAGGCCCTGGAGACCCGGGTCGGCCGGGTGCTGCTCCACCGGGTCAAGCCGCTGGAGCCCACGGAGGCCGGGCTGGTGCTGGTCCGCCTCGCCACGCAGACCGAGATCCTCGAGCGCGAGGCGGTCGCCGAGCTGGTCGAGGAGACCGACGCCGACGCGACGGCGTACACCTCCCTGCCCATCGCGGTGAACGCCGACGCGCTCTACGGCTGGTTCGTCGACGCGCTCGCCGAGGTGCAGTCGCGGCACCGGGTGGTGTTCGAGGTGGTGCGGGAGGACCACACGCGCACGGCCGAGCGGTTGCGGCGCGGCGAGGTCGTGGCGGCGATCACGGGGGAACCGAAGCCGGTGCCCGGATGCCGGGTGGTGCGGCTCGGACGGCTGCGCTACGCGGCGGTCGCGACCGCGGACTTCCACGCCGCGCACTTCGCCGACGGCGTCGGGTCGGCCACGCTGGCCGAGGCGCCGATCGTGGCCTTCGACCGCAACGACTCCCTGCAGCACGACTTCATCCGACGGGTGACCCGCCGCCACCTCGCGCCGCCGGTGACGTACCTGCCGTCGGTGCGCGAGTTCGACCGCGCCATCCGCGTCGGCATGGGCTGGGGGCTGCTGCCCGAGTCGGACGTGGCGACCGAGCTGGAGGAGGGCACGCTCGTCGAGCTCGTGCCCGGACGCCGGTCCGAGGTCGCGCTGTTCTGGCAGCACTGGCGGCTCGGGTCGACCCTGGTCGCCGACCTGACCGAGGAGGTCGTGGTGGCGGCGCGGCGCTGGATGGCGTCCTGAACGGATCCGCCATTCGCCTGACAGGCCACGAAACCGGCCCCTAGGCTGCCGGGCGGGATGGGCACGGAGCTCGTCACGGATCGGATCGGGGACTCCCTGTGACTCGTCGCAACGTTACGTGGGCCGCTGCCCTCGCCACGGGCCTGCTCCTGACGCTCTCCGCCTGCGGCGGGTCGGGCGAGGCCGCGGCGACCAAGACCACCGACGTCCTCATGGAGGGCGAGCAGCTCGACGCCATGGTCGCGCAGGTGGAGAAGATGGGCATCATGGAGTGGCACGGCCAGCTGCTCACGAAGAACCCCGACAACGGCGGCAAGCGGATCTTCGACCTCGACGGCCGCTTCAGCCCCGCGACGGGCTACAGCCAGCTCTCCATGGACTCCGTCATCGACGGCAACGTCCAGCAGATCGACTACCTCGTCGTGGCCGGGCGCACGTACTTCAACAGCGAGGCGTGGGGCCCGAACGCGTCCTCGTGCTGGGCGGAGATCACCGACGACCAGAGCCGCAGCTGGGGCCTGCCCACGGACCTCGACCCGACCTGGCCGGTGACCGCGTCACGCGCCATCCGGCTCGCCGGCGACGGCGTCGCGGTCGGCATCCCGGCCAAGAAGGTGCTCACCGGCATGCCACGGGGACTGTTCCCGGAGGTGCCCGCGGGCCTGGCCGACGTCGAGGCGAACGGCGTCGTGACGCCCCACGGCTCGCGCTTCATCGAGGTGAGCGTCGACGTGCTGAACATGTGGAACGACGTCTCCGAGGAGGCGCTCGCGAGCATCGAGACCCGCAAGGCCGGCTGGTGGGCGATGACGATGAAGGAGTCGCAGGACGGCACCCCCATCGCGCCGCCGAAGTACGTCTTCGACCCGGCGCAGACGCCGCCGAGCCAGTGCAAGCGGGCCTGACCCGCTAGCGCATCCCCGTCAGAGCACCTTCGAGAGGAACGACTGCGTCCTCTCGTGCTGCGGGTCGGCGAGCACCCGGCGGGGGTCCCCCTGCTCGACGATGACGCCGCCGTCCATGAAGACCAGGTTGTCGCCGACCTCGCGGGCGAAGCCCATCTCGTGGGTCACGACCATCATCGTCATGCCCTCGGCCGCCAGGTCCTTCATCACCGCGAGGACGTCGCCGACCAGCTCGGGGTCGAGCGCGGACGTCGGCTCGTCGAACAGCATCATGTCGGGGTTCATCGACAGCGCGCGGGCGATCGCGACGCGCTGCGACTGCCCGCCGGAGAGGTGGGCGGGGTAGGCCGACTCCTTCTCCGACAGCCCGACCTTGGCCAGGTTGGCGCGGGCGACCTCGACCGCCTGGTCCTTCGTGCGGCCCTTGACCTTCTCCTGCGCGATGGTCAGGTTGCGCAGGACGGTCATGTGCGGGAAGAGGTTGAACTGCTGGAAGACCATCCCGATCCGCGAGCGGAGCTTGTCGACGTCGGCGTCCGGATCGGTGATCTCCTCGCCCTCGACGAAGATCTTGCCGCTGGTGGGGGTCTCGAGCAGGTTCACGCAGCGCAGCAGGGTCGACTTGCCGGAGCCCGAGGGACCGATCACGCACACGACCTGGCCGTGCGGCACGTGGAAGTCGATGCCCTTGAGCACCTCGTTGTCGCCGAAGTACTTGTGCAGGTCCTGGACGTCGATGGCGGCGGTGGCGCGGCCGGCAGGGGTGGGGCCGGCAGTGGTGTCGGTGGTCATCAGCGGGCCTTCCCGGTGCGGGCTTCCATCCGCCTCACCAGGATGGAGAGGGGCACCGTGATCAGGAGGTAGCACACCGAGATCACGACCAGCGGGGTCATCGACTTCTCCTGGTTGAGCACCTGCCGACCGAACGAGGTGAGCTCGATCGAGGCCGAGGTGTAGCCCAGGAGGTAGACGAGGGAGGAGTCCTTCGTCAGCAGGATCAGCTCGTTGGTCAGCGGCGGCAGGATGATCCGGAACGCCTGCGGGACGACGATCGAGACCATCGCCCGCGTGTGGCTCATGCCGAGCGAGCGCGCGGCCTCCATCTGTCCCTTCGGCACGGCCTGGATGCCCGCCCGGATGGTCTCGGCCATGTAGGCACCGCCGACCAGGCCGAGGGCGAGGGTGGCGATGCCCAGGGTCCCGCCCGGGACCTCCCGACCGGGGAACGCGATCGGGACACCGACGCTGAGGGCGATGAAGACGACCAGCGCCGGCAGCCCGCGGAAGAACTCGATGAAGGTGGTGGCGATCCAGCGGTAGGGGCCGACCGACGAGAGCCGCATGAGCGCCAGGACGAGGCCCAGCGCCAGGCCCAGGACGAAGCCGCACCCGGTGTAGAGGATCGTGTTCTTCAGCGCCGTGAGGATGACGTCGGGGAACATGCCCCGCACGATCTCGGGATCCGCGAAGTCGTCGGCCAGCGATCCCCAGTCGGCGGAGAGCAGCACGATGACGACGAGCAGCGCGAGCACGGCGTACTGGATCCCGCGCGAGATGCGTGCGCGCTTCCGCGGGCTCATGGCCATGTCGGCAACCTGTCCAGGAGGAGTCGGTCGAGGGGCTCAGCCGAGGTCGGTGGGGACCTGGAGGGTGGGGAAGTACTTCGTGAAGAGCTTCTCGTAGGTGCCGTCCTCGTGCGCGTCGGCGAAGGCCTTGTTGACGGCGTCGATGAGGTCGGCGTTCTCGCCCTCCGCCACACCGAAGCCGTACTGCTCGCCAGTGGCGAACTCGGCGGTCATCTCGGTGTCGGGGTTCTCCTCGGCGTAGCCGACCAGCACGGTGTTGTCGTTGATGCCGGCGTCGACGCTGCCGCTCTTCACAGCCTCGAGGAGGAGGGCGAGGTCCTCGAAGACCTTGATCTCCACGCCGTCGGGCGCGTTGTCGTCGGCGTACTCCTGGCCGGTCGTGCCGATCTGGACGCCCAGCACCTTGCCGTCGAGGGACTCGAGGCTGTCGTACCCGGCGCCCTTCTTGGTGAGCAGGGCCTGGGTGGCGTCGAAGTAGGGGTCGGAGAAGTCGATGACCTCGTCGCGCTCCTCGGTGATCGTCATGCCCGCGGCCGCGATGTCGCACTTGCCCGTGGCCATCGCCTGGCCGGTCTCGATCGTCTCGAACGGCGTGTTGACGATCTCCTGCTCGAGGTCGAGGTCCTCGGCGACGAGATCCATCAGGTCGACGTCGAAGCCGACGGTCTTGCCGCCCTCGTTGTACTGGAACGGCTCGTAGGGCAGGTGCGTGCAGACGGTGAGCTTGCCGTCGGTCACGACCTGGACGCCCGACTCGGTCGTCGTCTTCTCGGTGTCCGTGGCGCAACCGGCGACGAGCAGGGACAGAACGGCGGCGCTGCCGCCGACGGCGAGGGCTCGAGTCTTCATGAGGTGCACCTTAGTCCCGGTCCAGACCGGTGGCGACGACCCCCCGGACCGGCAAGATGTGTCCGTGCCCACCTACGTCGCCTTCCTGCGCGCGATCAACCTCGGCGCGAAGCGGAAGTTCCCCAAGGACGCCATCAAGGCCGCGACCGAGGCCGCCGGCGGCACGGACGTGGAGACCTACATCAACACCGGCAACGTCCGGCTGACCCACCCGGCCCGGTCGGTGGCGAAGGTGCAGGCGGCGCTGGAGGAGGCGTACGCCGAGGCGGCCGGCTTCGAGGTGCCGACGGTCGTCTTCACGACGAAGGAGCTCGCGGCGCTGACCGCCCGCGGCGAGGACCTCCACGCCGGTCACGACGGCGACGTCGCCAACCACTACGTCACCCTCTTCGCCACGCCCCCCACCGCGGAGGCCGTGGCGGCCGCCCACGCCCTCGAGCACGAGGGGGAGCGGGTGGTGGTGGACGGTCGCGCCGCCTACGTCCTCCTCGACGGCAACATCCATACCTCGAGGCTGCTGTCCTCCAAGCAGTTCACGGCACTCGGGCAGGGCACGGCACGCACCATCAAGGTGCTGCGCACCGTCACCGAGAAGTGGTGCTGAGCGGGTCCCGGCTCAGGCGATCTCGACGCCGGCGCCGGTCATCTCGGTGATCGCCGCCGCGGTCGTGTCCTCGGCGACGCCCGCGCACAGGGCGGTCAGGACCCGCGTCTCGAAACCTTCCCGCGCGCCGTCGAGGGCGGTGGCCCGGACGCAGTGGTCGGTGGCGATGCCGCACACGTCGATCTCGGTCACCGACCGCTCGCGCAGCCAGTCGGCGAGCGCCGCGCCGGACGCCGTACGGCCCTCGAAGCCGGAGTACGCCGCCTGGTGCTCGCCCTTGTAGAACACCTCGTCGAAGGGTTGCGGGTCGAGGTTGGGGTGGAAGCCCGCGCCCTCGGTGCCGACCTTGCAGTGCACCGGCCACGACTGCGCGTAGTCGGGCTTGGCCGCCCAGTGGTCGCCCGGGTCGACGTGGTGGTCCTTGGTCGCCACCACCACGTCGTACGACGGTGCGCCCTCGCCCTTGGAGGACCACCGGTGCAGCAGGTCTCCGATGTCGGCCGCCACGCGCGCACCCCCGGCCACCGCGAGGGAGCCGCCCTCGCAGAAGTCGTTCTGGACGTCGACCACGATCAGTGCCCGTGCCATGTCCCGAGCCTAGCGGGATGCGACGGAGTCGAGCCGGTCAGGCGCCCTCGTGGAGGGTCGGGATCACCGGCTCGCCGTGCGACATCATCGTGACCGCGCGGGGGAGCTCGGCGAGCGAGGTGCGGTGCCGGGCGCGGGCCTCCTCGAGGGTGGTGCGACCGACGACCTCGCCGCCCTCGACCAGGGGGACGAGCAGCGGACGGTCGTCGCCGTCGTCGGTGGGCGGCTCGCCGATCCCGACCACCTCGGCCTGCGCGCGGCCGCCGGGGGAGCGGCGGCGCAGGGCGTACTTGCGGCCGCCGATGGACGCCTTGTCGGTCGACCGCTTGGCGACCGAGACCATCGCGCCGTCGTCCCCCTCGCGGGCGACGAGCTTGTAGACGAAGCCGCACGTCGGGTGGCCGGAGCCGGTCACCAGCTGGGTGCCGACGCCGTACGCGTCGACGGGGGCGGCGGCCAGCGCCGCGATGGCGTGCTCGTCGAGGTCGCTGGTGACGACGATCCGCGTCGCCGTCGCGCCCAGCCCGTCGAGCTGCTCGCGGACCTCGCGGGCCACCTCGGCGAGGTCGCCGGAGTCCAGGCGCACGGCGCCCAGGCCGGTGCCGGCCACGTCGACCGCGAGCGCGACCGCCTCGGCGACGTCGTAGGTGTCGACGAGCAGCGTGGTGCCGACGCCGAGGCTCTCCACCTGGGCGACGAACGCGTCCCGCTCGCTGTCGTGCAGGAGGGTGAACGAGTGCGCGGCCGTGCCCGTGCTGGGGACGCCGTGGAGGTGGCGTGCTGCCAGGTTGCTCGTCGCGTCGAAGCCGGCGACGTAGGCCGCGCGGGCCGCGGCGAGGGCCGCCTGCTCGTGGGTGCGGCGCGATCCCATCTCGATGCACGGCCGACCCGCGGCGGCGAGCGTCATCCGGGAGGCGGCCGAGGCGATCGCGGAGTCGTGGTTGTAGATCGAGAGCAGCACCGTCTCGAGCAGGACCGCCTCGGCGAAGGTGCCCTCCACCACGAGCAGCGGGGAGTACGGGAAGTAGACCTCCCCCTCGGGGTAGCCCCAGACGTCGCCGGAGAAGCGGTACGACGCCAGCCACTCGAGCATGTCGGGCTCGACGACCCCTTCCAGCATCGCGAGCGCCGGCGGGTCGAAGCGGAACGACTCGATGGCGTCCAGCGCCCGCCCGACGCCCGCCACGACGCCGTACCGGCGGCCCTCGGGCAGGCGGCGGGGGAACAGCTCGAACACCGACCGGCGGTCGGCGGTCCCGGCGTGCCGCGCCGCCTGCACCATGGTGAGCTCGTAGTGGTCGGTCAGCAGCGCCGTGGTGGCTGGGCTTGAGCTCGTCACGACCGACACTGTGCCACGATGGGCGCGTGTCAGCCGCCAGTCCCGTCGAGGTCGAACCGACCCAGGCTCCTGACGAGATCACCTTCCTCTCCAAGCCGTGGGTGACCCTCGTCTGGGACGACCCGGTCAACCTGATGTCCTACGTCGCCTACGTCTTCCAGAAGTACTTCGGCTACGACAAGGACAAGGCCGAGAAGCTCATGCTCGAGGTCCACAACGACGGCAAGTCGGTGGTCTCCACGGGCACCCGCGAGGAGATGGAGCGCGACGTGCAGGCGATGCA
Source organism: Nocardioides sp. (assembly GCA_041914085.1). GTDB lineage: Bacteria > Actinomycetota > Actinomycetes > Propionibacteriales > Nocardioidaceae > Nocardioides. The sequence goes on along the minus strand of JAYSEC010000093.1, from coordinate 1,901 downwards.
CGAGTACGGGCTCTGGGCGACGATGGAGAAGGCCACCTGAGGATGAGCGGGTTCGAGCACCACGTGAAGTCCGACCGGATCATCGCCACCTTCACCGGGTTCGAGGCCGACCTGCTCAGGTCCCTGGCCTCGCAGATGGTCGAGCTGCTGCGCAACGAGCGCGCCGAGCCGGCCCACCCGGCCGCGGACCCCTTCGACGCGCTGATGGCGGAGTTCTCCGGCGCCACGACCATCCCGGAGGACCCGGTCCTCGCGCGGCTGTTCCCGACGGCCTACCCCGACGACGAGGAGGCCGCCTCGGACTTCAGGCGCTTCACCGAGAGCGGCCTGCGCGACGGCAAGGCCGCAGCGGCCGGGCTGCTCATCGACACGCTCGAGGAGGCCGGCCTGCCGCCCGAGCTCACGGAGGAGGGCCTCGTCTTCGACGTCGAGCTGACCCGCGCCGAGGCCGAGACGTGGATGCGCGCGTTCACCGACATCCGCCTCGCCCTCGCCACCCGCCTGGGCATCGAGGCCGGCGACGAGGACTACTGGCACTCGCTGCCCGACGACGACCCGCGGGCCCAGGCGCACGACATCTACGAGTGGGTGGGCTACCTCCAGGAGACCGTGGTCGAGGCGCTGACCTCGTGAG
>JAYSEC010000093.1:0-1167 GCA_041914085.1 Nocardioides sp. | reverse complement strand
CCTCGTGAGCCCGATCCCCGACTTCGTGGTCGAGGTCCGCCGCAAGATCGGTCACGACCCGCTGTGGCTGCCGGGCGTCACGGCCGTGGTCCGCCGCGGCGACCAGGTGCTGCTCGTGGAGCGCGCCGACAACGGCCGCTGGGCGCCCGTGACCGGCATCCCCGACCCGGGCGAGGAGCCCGCCGTCGCCGCCGCGCGGGAGGCGCTGGAGGAGACCGGCGTCCGGATCCGCGTCGACCGGCTCGCCTCGACGGGCGTCCACGGCGAGATCGTGCACGCCAACGGCGACCGGGCGACGTACCTCGACCTCACCTTCGCCTGCACGTGGGTCGAGGGCGAGGCGCACGTCGCCGACGACGAGTCCACGCAGGTGCGCTGGTGGCCGATCGCCTCGCTCCCGCCCATGGAGGACGTCATGCGCGCGCGGATCGACGCGGCGCTCAGCGGCGAGCGCGAGGCGAGGTACGTCGCCCCCGCCGGGCAGGACGACCACGAGCCTCCTCCGGTCCTCGCGCCGCCGGCACCGGTCCTCGGCGTCGACGCCTGTCCGTCGGGCTGGGTGGGCGTGGTCCTCGACACCGACCTCCGCGCCTCCGTCTTCGTCGCCCCGACCCTCGCCGGCCTGGTCGACCTCGTGCGGGAGAGCCACGACGTGGCGGTGGTCGGCATCGACATCCCCATCGGCCTGCCCGACAGCGGCGGCCGGCTCGCCGACGCCGAGGCCCGGCGCGAGCTGGTCGGCAAGTCCTCGTCGCTCTTCAGCACGCCGGTGCGCGCCGCCCTCGAGGCGGCGACCTACGAGGAGGGCCGTGCGGCGAACCTCGCCGCGACCGAGGGACGCACGAGCGTCAGCGCCCAGGCGTACGCCCTGCGCGAGAAGGTGCTCCAGGTGGATGCCTGGGTGCGCGCGGAGCCGGGCGTGGTGGTCGTCGAGGTGCACCCCGAGCTGAGCTTCGCCCGGATGGCCGGCCACCCGCTGCTGGAGCGCAAGAAGGACGCCGACGGGGTGCGCGTGCGCCGCGAGGCCCTGGCCGCGCACGGCATCGTCGCGCCGCCGTGGTTCCGCGGGTCCGGGTTCGGCGAGGACGACCTCCTCGACGCCTGCGCGGTCGCGTGGACCGCCGTACGCCACTCGCTCGGGGTCTCGGAGTCGTTCCCGGCCACTCC
>JAYSEC010000092.1:7692-11959 GCA_041914085.1 Nocardioides sp. | reverse complement strand
ACTGCGCCGGAGGTGAGACCGGCGACGATCTTGCGCTGGAACAGCAGGACGATGACGATCACCGGCAGTGTGACGATGACCGACGCCGTCGCGAGCTGCGCGTACGGCGGGTTGAACGGGTCGGGTCCGACGAAGAACGACATCTGCGCCGGGACCGTCCGGGAGGCGGTGGTGGAGGTGAGCGAGATCGCGAGCACGAACTCGTTCCACGCGAAGAAGAAGGTCAGGATCGCCGCGGTGAAGACGCCGGGTGCGGCGAGCGGCACGATGACCTTCCGGAAGGCCTGCCACGACGTGGCGCCGTCGACCTGGGCCGCCTGCTCCATCTCCCACGGGATCTCGCGGAAGAAGGCGGAGAGCGTCCAGATCGCCAGCGGCAGCGTGAAGGACATGTAGGGGATGATCAGGCCGGGCCAGGTGTTGAACAGGCCGAACGTGGTCCACATGTCGAAGAGCGGGCCGACGAGCGAGACCACCGGGAACATCGCGATCGCGAGCGCCAGGGAGAGCACCAGGCGCTTGCCCTTGAACTCCAGCCGGGCGATGGCGTAGGCCGCCAGCGTCGCGAAGATGACCGACAGGATCGTGGCGATCAGCGCGATGCCGAACGAGTTGATCAGCGCCCGGGTGAAGTCGGGGTTGTCGAGGATCGCCTTGTAGTTGTCGATCGTGGGTTCCTTGGGCAGGAACTGCGGGCTGCCCGCGCCCGTCTCGCCCTCGGACTTGAAGGACAGCGAGATGATCCACGCCACCGGGAACAGGCACCACAGCATGATCAGGACGAACCCGATCCAGGTGCCGACTGCGTTCTTGCCCTTCATCAGCCCTCACCCCTCGCCTGCGCCAGGTCGACGCGGAACAGCTTGACGATCAGCCATGCCAGCAGCAGGACCGACAGGAACAGCAGCACCGACATCGCCGATCCGAGCCCGAGCTGCATCTGCTCGATCACCTGCCGGTAGGTCAGGAACGAGATCGACTGCGTGCCCTCGGCGCCCTTGGTCATCACGAAGATGTTGTCGAAGATGCGGTAGGCGTCCAGGGCACGGAAGAGGACGGCGACCATGATCGCGGCCCGCATGTTGGGCAGGATCACCTTGGTGAGCCGCTGGGTCCAGGTGGCGCCGTCGACCTTGGCGGCCTCGAGCATGTCCTCGCTGACCTGCGCCAGGCCGGCGAGCAGCAGCAACGCCATGAACGGCGTGGTCTTCCAGATCTCGGAGACCATGATCGCGAACATCGCGTGCGGGTAGTCGCCGAACCAGTTGGTGTCGTCGGCGATCCACGGCAGCCAGTTGAACCAGGAGTTCACGAACCCGTTGTTGAGGGAGAACGCGAACTGCCAGGCGAAGGCCGAGACCACGGTGATGATGCCGTAGGGGATCAGGATCGAGGTCCGCATCAGGCCGCGGGCGAAGACGATGCGGTGCATCACCATCGCGAACGCGAACCCGATGACGAGCTCGACCGCCACCGTCACCACCATGATCAGCAAGGTGGTGCCGGTGCTCTTCCAGAACTGGTCGTCGCTGAGGATCGTCAGGTAGTTGTCGATCCCGACGAACGCCCGGTCGTCGGGCGCCGTGAGGCGGTAGCGGAAGAGCGAGAGGTAGAGCGCCTGGATCATCGGCCACGCGGTGACCAGGAGCATGAGCACGACGGCGGGCGCGACGAGCTTGAGCCCGAGCTTGTTCTCCGCCGCGCTGCGGTCGCTGGCCGCCTTCTTCGCAGCCTTCGTGACGTCCTTCTCCGGAGCGACGGTCGCGGTCACAGCAGGTCACCACCCTTCAGGACGTCCTCGATGAACGTCGTCGACCGCCCGGGGGTGTCGCCGTCGACCGACCGCGGCGGGTGCCAGATGTTCTGGATGGAGCCCGAGACGTCGCTCCAGTACGGCGTCACCGTGCGGGGAGCGGCCGCGTCGACGCTGTCCTGGAAGAGCTGCAGCAGCTCGGGCGGGAAGCTCTCCTTGAGCGCGGGGTACTCGTAGCCCTTGGTGCTGGCCGGCATGTTGCCGGTCATGTCGGCGTTGATGCCCTGCATCTCCGGCCCCACCAGGCAGGCCGCCGCCTCGAGGGCCTGCTCCTTCTGGTCGGAGTAGGCGCTGACGCCGATGCCGATGCCGCCGTAGGGCGGCCGGGACTCCTCGCCCTCCACCGTCTGCGGGTAGCGGGCGTAGCCGATGTCCTTGGCCACGTCGGGAGCGGTCTCGTCGTAGTTGTGCCAGATGTAGGTCCAGTTGACGAGGAACGACCCCTGGTCGGAGCCGAACGTCGAGCCGGCGGTGCCCTCGTTGGAGACGCTGAGGTCCGCGGGGGCCGCCTCGGACGAGGCGAGCTTCTCGATGATCTCGGCCGCCTTCTCGCCGGCGTCGTCGCCGATCGTGATCTTCGCGTCGACGCCCTCGGCGGCGTCCTCGAGGATGTGGCCGCCGGCGCCCTCGACGAGGGCGTTGATCCACACGACGTAGCCCTCGTACTTGTTGGCCTGGACGCCGATCTTGGCGTCGTTCTCGCTGGCCACGTCGATGATCTGGTCCCACGTGACCGGCTGGGACATGTCGATGCCCGCCTTCTCGACGAAGGACTTGCGGTACCAGAGGACCTGGGTGTTGGACCAGAACGGGAAGACGACCAGCTTGTCCTGCCACGTCGCGGCGTCCATCGCGCCCTGGAAGGTGCCCTGCTCCTCGAGCTGGGCCTTGGCGTCCTGCGGGACGTCGGCGAGGAAGCCGGCGTCCGCGAACTCGGCGGTGAACGGCGGGTCGAGGGACATCAGGTCGATCTCGGGGTCCTTCGCGGCGAGGCGTCGGGCCAGCTGGATGCGCTGCTGGCCGGCGTCCTGCGGGAGGACCTGGGTGGTGATCGTGTACTCGTCGGTCGAGCACTTCTCCGCGATGGCGGCCTGGCCGCCCGCGTCGGGGTTGATGTACCAGACCAGCTCGGGCGTGCCCCCCGAGCTGCCGCACGCGGTGAGGAGGCCGCTGGCGAGTGCCAGGGCCGCGAGCGGTGCCACTCCCCGTCTGCCCCTCGGCCGGCCTCGTTGCCGGATCGACGGTTCCCGTGACATCCGCACCCTCCCTCGTCTCGACTTGTGAACCTCTGGTCTAGTGGTCCTCGACACGTTTTGGCAACATGCATCCACACGTTCGGGTGCCTTCGGCATGAGTGAGGTCTGATGGCGGTCTGGCATGCCCCGGGGCGCATCAACCTCATCGGTGAGCACACCGACTACAACGACGGCTTCGTCCTCCCGATGGCCCTGCCGATGGGCTGCACGGCCTCGGTCGAGGACGCCGACGACGGCTGGTCGGTGGTCTCCGCCCAGGCCTCGGGGACGGTCACGGTCGCCCCGTCAGGGCTGGCCGACAGGGAGCGGGTGCCCGAGTGGGCGACGTACGTGCTGGGGGCGTTGTGGCTGCTCCACGACGACGGCGTGGACGTGCCCCCGCTCCGGATCTCGGTGGACTCCGACGTGCCCACGGGCGCGGGCCTGTCGTCGTCGGCGGCGCTCGTGTGCTCGGTGGTCTGCGCGCTCGACGAGCACCTCGGTCTCGGCCTCGACCCCTCGGGCCTGCTGTCCCTGAGCCGCCGCGTCGAGAACGACGCCGTCGGCGCGCCGACCGGCGGGATGGACCAGCTGGTCAGCCTGCGCGGCGAGGCCGGCCACGCCCTCTTCTGCGACATGCGCGACCTGACGTCGGAGGCCGTGCCCTTCGAGCCTGCCGCGAACGGGCTGACGCTGCTCGTCGTCGACACCCGCGCGCCGCACCGGCTCGTCGACGGGGAGTACGCCGCCCGCCGCCGCGGGTGCGAGGAGGCCGCCCGGTTGCTCGGCGTGCGCGCGCTGCGCGACGTGACCGACGCCGACGAGGCGGTCTCGCGCCTCGACGACGAGGAGCTCCAGCGCTACGTCCGCCACGTCGTCACCGAGGACGCCCGCGTCCTCGAGGCGGTCGAGGTGCTGCGGGCCGGGCGGATCGACGCCCTCGGGCCGCTGTTCACCGCGTCGCACGCCTCGATGCGCGACGACTTCCGGATCACCGTGCCGGAGGTCGACACCGCGGCCGAGACCCTGCTGGCCGCGGGTGCGCTCGGGTCGCGGATGACCGGCGGCGGGTTCGGCGGCTGCGTGATCGGGCTGGTGCCCTCCGACGGCGTCGACGCGGCGGGTGACGCCGTACGCCGTGCCTTCGCCGACGCCGGCCACGGCGAGCCCGCCCTGTTCACTGCCGAGGCGGCCGCGGGCGCCCGCGCCGTCACTGGCC
>JAYSEC010000092.1:0-7592 GCA_041914085.1 Nocardioides sp. | reverse complement strand
GTCAGGCCGAGGCCCGGGCGGCCGTGCGGGCGATCGCGTCGACGAAGGTGGGGAACAGGTCGGCCGGGAGGTCGTGGCCCATGCCGTCGATGAGCACGAGCTCGGAGCCGGGGATGGCGGCCGCGGTGGACCGGCCGCCGCTGACGTGCACCATCTTGTCGGCCGTGCCGTGGATGACCAGCGCCGGGACGCGGAGGCTGCGCAGCCGCGGCGTCCGGTCGCCCTGGGTGAGGATCGCCAGCATCTGGCGCACCACGCCGCTGGCGCTCACCCCGCGGTCGAAGGTCTCGTTCGCGCGGGCGCGCAGCGCCTCGGGGTCGGCGGGGTAGGCCACCGAGCCGATCAGCGACCACATGGCCAGGCTGCTCTCGACGTAGGCGTCGCGGCCGGCCTTGCGCGGCGCGATCAGCCGCGGCAGCAGGGACGGGTGCTGCCAGCCGACCGTGCGGCGGCCGGTGGTGGAGCTGATGGACGACAGCGACCGCACCCGCGTGGGGTGCTCGACCGCGACGGTCTGCGCGATCATGCCGCCCATCGAGACGCCGACGAGGTGGGCGGACTCCAGGCCGAGGTGGTCGAGCAGGGCGACGGCGTCACCGGCGAGGTCGGACATGGAGTAGGGCACCTTCGCCTTGCCGGTCGCGAACGCCCGCACCAGCTGGTCGCGGCGCACCGGGGCCTTGATGCGCGAGGACCTGCCCGTGTCGCGGTTGTCGTAGCGCACGACGTGGAAGCCGGCGCCCGCCAGCTGCTCGCAGAACACCTGGTCCCACCAGGTCATCGGGCCGCTGAGGCCCATCACCAGCAGCAACGGCTCGTCGTCCGGGTCGCCGAACGTCTGGTAGCAGAGCTCGACCTCGTTGCCGACCGGGGCGAGGAGCTCGTCGGAGACGACGGGCGCCTGGGATGAGGAGCGGCGGGGCGGGTACATGTCCTCAGTGAACACGACGGCCGTCCCCAATAAAACGCAAAGTGGGTCACATCCCCGATCCCATGCGGGTTCTGGACTACGTTCGGATGTTGTGACGCATCGCACAGTGGCCGGGTTCCTGACGCCGGACGGCTTCGTCCAGCCGTCGGTCGCGGCCGTGCTGCGCGAGGGCCGGGTCATCACCGAGGCCGGCAGGTACGCCGTGCACGCGCTCGCCTCGCGCGGCTCGCGTCGTACGCCGTACGGCTCGCACCCGGTCCGGGCGAGCGAGCCGGTGCTGCTCGTGCCGGGCTTCCTCGCCGGCGACTCCTCCCTCGGTCCGATGAGCCGCACCCTGCGCCACCTCGGCCACCGGACCTACCGTGCCGACATCCGCGCCAACGTCGGCTGCACGCTCGCGGCTGCCGCCCAGCTGGAGGAGCGGCTCGAGGGGCTGGCGCAGCGCCGCGGCTCCCGGGTGCGCATCGTCGGCCACAGCCTCGGCGGGATGCTGGCCCGGGGCGTCGCGGCCCGCCGCCCGGACCTGGTGGCGGGGATCGTCACCATGGGCAGCCCGATGCTCGCCCCGGGTGCCCACCACGTGTCCCTGGCCCGCAGCGTCGACCTGCTCGTCCGGCTCAACCGTGCGGGGCTGCGCAACCTCATGGCCGAGGACTGCGTGGCCGGCTCGTGCGCGCAGGAGAGCTTCGACCAGGCCCGCGCGGCGCTGCCCGCGGAGGTCGACTTCACCGCGATCTACTCCCGGCGCGACGGCATCGTCGACTGGCGGGCCTGCATCGACCCGCTCGCCCGCGCGGTGGAGGTGCGGTCCTCCCACCTCGGGATGGCGTTCGACCCGGCCGTCATCGCCGCCGTGTCGGAGGCCCTGCGACCGGCCGCGCCGTCAGTTGTCGAAGTCGATCGCGGAGAAATCGCGTAGCTTCTCCAGCCGGTGCTCGGCGGTGATCGACCGGATCGTGCCGCTGCGCGAGCGCATCACCAGCGAGTGCGTCGTCACCCCGTCGCCGCGGTAGCGCACGCCGCGCATGAGCTCGCCGTCGGTGATGCCGGTCGCCACGAAGAACGCGTCGTCGCCGGTGACCAGGTCGTCGGTGCCGAGGACGTGGTCGGCGTCGAGGTCGTGGCCCGCGTCGAGCGCGCGCTGCCGCTCCTCGTCGTCCTGGGGCCACAGCCGGCCCTGGATCTTGCCGCCGAGGCACTTCATCGCACAGGCCGCGATGATCCCCTCGGGGGTGCCGCCGACGCCGAGGAGCAGGTCGACGCCGGTGTCGGGACGTGCCGCCATGATGGCGCCGGCGACGTCGCCGTCGGTGATGTACTTGATCCGCGCGCCCGTCTCCCGGATGTCCTCCACGAGCTTGGCGTGACGCGGGCGGTCGAGGAGCACGACGGTGACGTCGTGGCTCGAGAGACCCTTCGCCTTCGCCACGCGGGCGATGTTCTCCTTGACGGGCATCCGGATGTCGACGACGTCCGCCGCCTCGGGCCCGGTCACGAGCTTCTCCATGTAGAAGACCGCGCTGGGGTCGTACATCGAGCCACGCGGGGAGACCGCGAGCACCGAGATCGCGTTGTTCATGCCCTTGGCGGTCAGGGTGGTGCCGTCGATCGGGTCGACCGCGACGTCGCACTCGGGGCCGGTGCCGTCGCCGACCTCCTCGCCGTTGAACAGCATGGGCGCGTTGTCCTTCTCGCCCTCGCCGATGACGACCGTGCCGCGCATGCCGATGGTCGAGATCATCACGCGCATCGCGTTGACCGCCACGCCGTCCGCGTCGTTCTTGTCGCCCCGTCCGACCCAGCGACCGGCCGCCATGGCAGCGGCCTCGGTGACCCGCACCAGCTCGAGGGCGAGGTTGCGATCGGGCTTCGTGGCAGTCATGGCGCGCATGTTATCGGCCGGGTCGGGCGGGTCGGTCGCGTGCTCCGTACCTGCTCACGGCCGTGGCCTTGGCCGACAGCCAGACCTCCCGGCCGGGCACCAGCTCCAGCTCCGCGGCGGCCGCGGGGGTGACGTCGGCGAGCAGGTCGGGGGAGGCGTGCACCAGCAGGCGTACGGCGTCGCCGTGGGGCGCGAGCGTGCCCACCCGGCCGTGCCAGTGCAGGCGGCTCGACCCCTCGGGCTCGGTCAGCGAGACCACGACCGCGTCGGGGGTGAAGGCCAGCAGGTCCTCGCCGTCCGGGACCAGGTTGAGCCCGACCAGCCGGGCGACGTGCGACGTGCGGGGCTCCGCGGCGACCTCGGCCGGCGGGCCCACCTGCGCCACCCGCCCCTCGTCGAGGACCAGCACCCGGTCGGCGAGGGTGAGCGCGTCGATGGCGTCGTGGGTGACCAGGAGCGCGATGCCGGGGAAGTCGCGGAGGTGGCGGCCGAGCTCGATGCGCAGCGCCATCTGGACCGACACGTCGAGGCCGGTGAACGGCTCGTCGAGGAGGAGGACGTCGGGGTCCGTGGCCAGCGCGCGGGCGATCGCGACCCGCTGCGCCTGCCCGCCGGAGAGCTCGCGCGGCTTGCGGTCGGCGAGGTCGGCGATGCCGAAGCTCTCCAGCCAGTCGCGGGCGACGGCCTCCGCGGCCGCCCGGCCACGGCCGCGGGCGCGCAGCCCGAAGGCGACGTTGTCGGCGGCCGTGAGGTGGGGGAACAGCAGCTGGCCCTGGAAGACGAGCCCGACGCGCCGCGCGCGCACCGGCAGGCGCAGCAGGTCGGTGCCGCCGAGGAGGGCGGTCCCCTCGGCGTCGACGAGCCCGGCCAGCGCGTGCAGCAGGGTGCTCTTGCCCGCCCCGTTGGGGCCGATCACCGCCAGCACCTCCCCGGGCTCGGCGGTGAAGGTCGCGTCGACCCGCCCGGCCACCCGGACGTCGGCCTCCAACCGCGCCGTCACGGGGTGCCCAGCCAGTGGTCGCGCAACGCGACGAGCACGCCGATGGAGACCAGCAGCATGACCAGGCTGAGCGACAGCGCGGCGTCCTGGTCGGCCTGCCGGGTGACGTAGATGAGCGTCGGCATGGTCTGGGTGGTGCCCGGGTAGTTGCCGTTGAAGGTGATCGTGGCGCCGAACTCGCCGAGCGAGCGCGCCCACCCGAGGACCGTGCCGGCGACGACGCCGGGCAGCGCCAGCGGGACGGTGACCCGGCGGAACGTCGTCCAGCGGGTGGCGCCGAGCGTCGCGGCAGCGTCGTCGTACCGCGGGTCGGCGGAGCGCAGGGCGCCCTCGATGGCGATCACCACGAACGGCATGGACACGAAGACGTGCGCCAGCACGACGCCGTACGTCGTGAAGGGGAAGGCGAAGCCGGTCCACTCCAGCAGCGGCTGGCCGACCACGCCGGTGCGCCCGAACGCGCTGCGCAGCGCCACGCCGGCGACGACGGGCGGCAGCACGAGGGGCACGGTGACGAGGGCGCGCAGCGCGCCGCGGCCGCGGAAGTCGACGCGGGCGAGCAGCCACGCCAGCGGGAGGCCCAGCACCAGGCAGAACGCGATCGCGACCGTCGAGGTGACCAGGGAGAGGCGCAAGGCGTCGAGGGCGGCGGTCGAGGTGAGGTGGCCGGGCAGCTCCTGCCAGCTGGTGCTCGCGACCATCGCCACCAGCGGCACGAGGAGCAGCAGGGTGGCGAGGGCAGCCGGCGCCACCAGCAGCGCGGGCGGTCGCCCGAGGCGGTCCCTCACGGCCGGCCGAAGCCGGCGTCGGCGAGGATGGCCCGGCCCTCCTCCGAGGTCACCCACGCGATCCAGTCCGCGGCGAGGTCGGCGTCCGCGGCCTGCTCCAGCGCCGTCGCGTAGTAGGAGGTGGGGTGCTCCTCCGCGCCGGGGATCTCGACGGCGTCGACCTCGTCCGCCGCGGCGACGGCGTCGGTGGCGTAGACCAGGCCGGCATCGGCCTCGCCGGAGACCACCTTGTCGAGCGCGGCGCGCACGTCCTCCTCGAGGCTCGCCGGCTCGGCCGTGACGCCTTCGGCGTCGAGCACCGCGACGGCGACCTTGCCGCACGGCACCTCGTCGGCGCACCGGACCCAGGTGGCGTCGGCCAGGTCGTCGAGCGACCCCACCCCGCCGGGGTTGCCTTGCGGCACCACGATCGTCAGCACGTTGGTCGCGAACGTCTCCACCTCGCCCGTGACCCCGGCGACCTCGGCCACCCCCATCGACGTGGAGTCGGCGGTGGCCAGGACGTCGCCGGGGGCGCCGTCGGCGACCTGCTCGGCGAGGTCGGTGCTGGAGCCGAAGGAGAAGGTGACGTCGGCGTCGTGCTCCTCCTCGAACGGCGTCGCCAGCTCCTCGAAGACGTCGGTCAGCGACGCCGCCGCCAGCACGGTGAGCCGGGCCGGCTCCCCGGCGGCCCCGTCGCTGGCGCACGCCGCCACCGGCAGCACGAGGGCCAGGGCGAGGGCAGGCACGGCGGCACGTCTCACTGGGGGACCTCCACCACGACGTTGGTCGACTTGACGCTGGCGATGGCGCGCACGCCCGGCTCGAGGCCGAGCTCGTCGGCGGCGTCGCTGCTCATGAGCGACACGACCCGGTAGGGGCCGCAGATCATCTCGACCTGGGCCATCACGTGGTCGCGCTTGACCCGGGTGACGATCCCGCTCATCCGGTTGCGGGCGCTCACCGAGCTGGCGCGGGTGCGGTCGCGCTCGGTCGTCTCGGCGTGCTCCACGAGGTGCTCGGCGAACCGGGCGAGGTCCGGACCCGACACCGTGGCGCGCCCGTCGGTGGTGCGGGACGGCAGCCGGCCCGCCTCCACCCAGCGGCGCACGGTGTCGTCGCTGACGGCGAGGATCTCGGCCGCTTCCGCGATCCGGTAGGTGATCACGCGAGCAGTATGCCGCAGATGCGGCTGACAGGCACGATCCATGCCGCACTCGCGGACGGACGTGCCCGGTCGTGGCGGCCTGAGGTCCGGCTGGGAGAATGGAGCACGTGAGTGAGCAGCCCAGCCGATACACCCGCTCGTTCAGCGGCATGACCGGCGCGCTGATCGTGACCGTGGTCTTCGTGCTGGCCTTCGTGACCTGGCGCGGGCTGTTCCGCGGGGACACCGACGACACCCCGGCCGCGGTCGACTGGGAGGCCAGCGTCCGGCTCGCCGAGGACGCCGGCTACCGGGCCGTGCACCCGCGCGAGCTGCCCGCCGGCTGGATCGCGACCAGCGTCGACCCGCTGTTTGCCCGTGACGACCCGCGCTGGGGCCTCGGCGTCCTCACCGACGACGGCTCGTTCATCGGCATCCGGCAGCAGGACGCCTCCGTCGCCGAGCTCGTGGAGGAGTACGTCGACGAGAAGGCCGACGCCGGCGAGGACGCGACCGTCACCTCCGAGATCACCGACACCTGGCAGACGTGGTCCGACGAGGGCGGTGACCACGGCTTTTCGACCGAGCTCGGCGACGAGGCGCTCCTGGTCTACGGCTCGGCGCCGGTGGCGGACATCGAGGCCTACCTCGGCGTCCTGACGCGCTAGTCCTCGGCGCCCATCGCCTCGTCGAGCCGCTGGCGGGCGCCGTCGAGCCACTCCTGGCAGACCTTGGCCAGCGCCTCGCCGCGCTCCCAGAGCGCGAGCGACTCCTCGAGGGTCGTGCCGCCCGCCTCGAGGGTGCGCACCACCTCGACGAGCTCCTCGCGAGCCTCCTCGTAGCTGGGCTGCGGGCCGGTGGCGTCACTCATCGGGGTCCTCCATCAGGGTGGCTGCTTCGATGCGGTCGGTGGTGGCGTGGACGCGGCCGTCGGCGACGCGGACCGAGACGGCGGCGCCGACGGCGGCCTGCTCGACGGACGTGATCACGTGGCCGTCGGCGTCCTGGAGGACGGCGTACCCGCGGCGGAGGGTGGCCAGCGGCGACAGCGCCTGGGCCCGGGCGCGCTGGTGGCCGATGTCGTCGGCGGCGCGGTCGAGGCGGTGCGACAGCGTGCGCCGGGCGCGCGCGAGGAGCTCGTCGACCTCCTCGGAGCGGGCGATGAGCAGGTTGCGGGGGTCGGCCATCGCCGGCCGGGAGCGGACCTGTGCCAGCCACTCCTGCTCGCGGCCGATCCGCTGGGTGACGAGCTGGCGGAGCCGGTCGCGCGCCCAGGCCACGCCGCTGGCCTCCTCGGCCATGTCGGGCACCACCAGCTTGGCCGCGTCGGTGGGGGTGGAGGCGCGCGCGTCGGCGACGAGGTCGAGCAGCGGCTGGTCGGGCTCGTGGCCGATCGCGGACACGACGGGCGTGCGCATCGCGTGGACGGCACGCACCAGCGCCTCGTCGGAGAACGGGAGCAGGTCCTCGATCGAGCCGCCGCCCCGCGCGACCACGATGACGTCGACCTCTCGGTGGCGCTCGAGGCGGTCGAGGGCCTCCATCACCTCAGCGGCCGAGCGGGTGCCCTGCATGGCGGCGTAGACCACCTCGAACTGCACCGCCGGCCAGCGGCGGCGGGCGTTCTCCAGCACGTCGCGCTCGGCGGCGCTGTTGGGGGCGGTCACCAGGCCCACGCGACCGGGCAGGAAGGGCAGGTCACGCTTGAGCTCGGGCGCGAAGAGCCCCTCCGCGGCGAGCAGCTGGCGGCGCCGCTCCAGCCGGGCGAGGAGCTCGCCGAGGCCGACCATGCGGATCTCCCGCGCGGCCAGCGAGAAGGAGCCGCGGTTGGCGTAGAAGCTGGGCCGGGCGTGCACGACGACGCT
>JAYSEC010000091.1:0-12175 GCA_041914085.1 Nocardioides sp. | reverse complement strand
GCCGAGCTTGTGGCCCTCGAACACCGCGGCCGAGGCCAGCGCCAGCGAGTCGGCGCCCCCGCTGCACGCGACGGCCACCACGTCGCCCGGCTCGAGCGCCGTCAGCAGCGCGCGGACCGGCAGCCGGACCGCGGCGACCGAGGGGTGCAGCGTCACAGCACCCGGGCGACCCAGGCGTCGGGGTCCTCGATCTCCGCCTTCGACGGCAGGGTCTCGGGCCCGGTCCAGACGGCGTTGAACTCGTCCATCCCGACCTTGTCGACGACGTGGCGCACGAACACGGCCCCGTCGCGGTACTGGGCCATCTTGGCGTCCAGGCCGAGCAGCCGCCGCAGCAGCTTGTCGAGGGTGCCGACCCCCTGACGGCGCTGGTTGAACTTCTTGCGGATCGTGGCGACCGAGGGAATGACGGTGGGGCCGACGCCGTCCATGACCACGTCGGCGTGGCCCTCCAGCAGCGACATCACGCCCGTCACCCGGTCGAGGATCTCCTTCTGCTCCGGCGAGGAGACCAGGTCGAGCACGCTCCCGCCGCCGCTGCGGATCGACTCCGCGCCCCGGCGGAGGCCCTCGAGGACCGCGGTCGGCTCGATCGTGTCGGCGAGCGAGCCCATCTGCGCGAGGAGGTGCTCGCCGAGCCAGGGGTTGGCGGTGAACTGCACCCGGTGCGTCTCCTCGTGGAGGCACACCCACAGGCGGAAGTCGTGGGGGTCGGCGTCGATCTCGCGCTCGACGTGGACGATGTTGGGCGCCACCAGCAGCAGCCGCCCGCGCGGGGCGTGGAACGGGTCGAACTGGCCGAGGACCTTGGACCCGAGGAAGCCGAGCATCAGCCCCACCTCGGCCCCGGTCACCCGGGACCCGACGGCGGCCGAGATCCCCGTGGGCGGGCCCTTCCTCTCGGTGATCTTGTCGACGATCGGCGTGAGGAGCTTGGCGAAGCCGTCGGCGTTGGCCTGGATCCACCCCGAGCGGTCGACCACCAGCACCGGAGCGGTGCCGGCGGTGGTGCGGAGCCCGGTGAAGTCGCTGACCAGCGGCGTGGACCGCTCCGCCCCCTCCCGCAGCTCGACGACCGCGGCGGCGGCCTCGTCGGGGCTGACGTCCGGCCCCGGGCCGGACACCCGGGATCCCAGGGTGACGGCGAGGTCCCAGTCGACGAGGCTCATGTCCCGACCCTAGCCGGGCCGTCCGAAGGCACACCCCGCGCCGACCGGGCACTTCCTCGCGCTGGGACACGTCGACCGGGCACTTCCTCGCGCTGGGTACGCCGCGTAGCGCGAGGAAGTGCCCGGTCAGCAGCGCGCAGCGCGAGGAAGTGCCCGGTCGCTGCTCAGGCTCCTCAACCAGCGGTCGGTGCCGCACACCGGCACGCGGCGAGCGAGGCGGCCGCGCGGTCGAGGGCGTCCTGGGCGTCGTACCGGTCGGCGTCCGCGACCCGGTCGGCGGCGACGACGAAGGCCAGCGGGGCGCCGTCACGGTCCACGGCGACCCCGGCGAGGGCGTGCACGCCGGTGAGGGTGCCGGTCTTGGCGCGGACCAGGCCGCGGGCGAGCGCGGGGCCGTCGTCGAAGCGCCAGGTCAGCGACCCGGTGAACCCGGCGACGGGCAGGCCGGTGACCAGGCTGCGCAGGTCCTCGTCGGGCCCGGAGGCCGCCTGCAGGAGGGCGAGCACCGTGCCGGTGCTGATCCGGTTGCGTCGCGACAGGCCGGAGCCGTCGTACAGCTGGTCACCGCTCGTGTCGATGCCGAGCCCCTGCAACGTGCTGGCGACACCGGCCGCGCCGGCCTCGAACGAGCCGGTGCCGGACACCGCGAGCCCGACGTGGTGGCCGAGGACCTCCGCGCCCTCGTTGTCGCTCACGTCGAGGACGCGCTCGGCGATCTGCGACAGGGGTGCGCTCTCGACGGAGGCCAGCTCCTCCGTCGCGGCCGGTACGACGACCCGCTCCGGCGCGCCTGCCACCCTCAGGCCGGCGGCGGTGAGCGCCGCGGCGAAGGCCTGGGCGGCGGCCAGCGAGGGGTCGTCGGAGCGCTCCTGGCCGTCGGGCGCGATGCCGCTGTCGACCATGAGCGCCGTGATGGGGCTGACGATGTCGTCGGGGACGTAGTCGCGCCGCCAGGCGGGGTTGTCGGTCGGGCCGCTGAACAGGCTGTCGTCGAAGCGCACGACGACCCGGCCGCGTCCGCCGAGTGCCTCGGCGACCTCCAGGGCGAGGGTCGCGACGTCGGCGCGCTCGGGGTAGGTCGCGCCCCGCTCGGCGACGGTGAGCGGCTTGCTGGTCAGGAGCGGGTCTCCCCCTCCGACGAGCACGACCTCGCGGGGTCCGTCGCCCCGGACGACCCGGGTGGTGAAGGTGTGGTCGGGGCCGAGGGTGGCGAGGGCCGCGCCGACGGTGAGGAGCTTGGTGGTCGAGGCGGGCAGGTAGGTCCCGTCACCGGACGTCCACACCTCACCGCCGGGCTCCAGCGGGCCGACCGCCGCGACCACGTGGCGACCGAGGTCGGGGTCGGCGAGGGGCTTGCGCAGGGCGCGGGCGACCGCGTCGGGAGCGAGGGCGGCCGCGGCCCCGGCGGGCAGCACCTCGGGGGTCGGCGTGCTCCACGTGGGCAGGTCGAGCCCCGCCGGGGGCAGGACCTCCTCGGGCTCGGTCACCGGGTCCGCCGCCAGCCAGGGCAGGTAGCGCTGGCCCCACTCGAAGCGGTAGGCGCCGACCCCGGCGGCGAGGAGCGCGACGACCAGCACCACGGGCAGCCACACGCCGACGACCCGGCGCGCGGAGTGGCGTACCTCACGTCCCCGTCGTTTCGACCCTCTCGCTTCGCGCATCGGGGCCATTGTGCGCGACACTGCCCCCAGTACTTCGCGCCGGGCTCTCGGTCGGGCGCAGCGGAGCTGGACCGATGACGGCCCGAAGGCGTGCCGGAGAGTGGAGGAAGACGTGCTGACGTTCGACGTGCTGGTGGAGATCCCCAAGGGCGAGCGCAACAAGTACGAGGTCGACCACGAGACCGGGCGGATCCGCCTGGACCGGATGCTCTTCACCTCGACGGCCTACCCCGCCGACTACGGCTACATCGAGAACACCCTCGGCCAGGACGGCGACCCGCTCGACGCGCTGGTGATCCTCCAGCAGCCGACCTTCCCCGGCTGCATCATCGAGTGCCGCGCGATCGGCATGTTCCGCATGACCGACGAGGCCGGCGGCGACGACAAGGTCCTGTGCGTCCCCTCGCACGACCCGCGCCTGGAGCACCTGCGCGACATCAACCACGTCTCCAAGTACGACCGCCTGGAGATCCAGCACTTCTTCGAGGTCTACAAGGACCTCGAGCCCGGCAAGTCCGTCGAGGGCGCCGACTGGGTCGGCCGCGCGGAGGCCGAGGCCGAGGTGCACGCCTCCTTCGAGCGCTTCAAGACCGAGGGACACGGCGACGACGTCGCGAACCTCGCCGACGACAGCCTGGGCGAGGACGCCTGACCCGCTGACGGGTCAGGCGGCGCTGACCTCCGCCGCCGCGTCCTCGAGGGCCTCGGCGAGGATCTCGGTCACCCGTCCGACCGGTCGCACGTCGAGCTCGCTGAGCAGCTCGGCTGGTACGTCGTCGAGGTCGGGGCGGTTGCGCTCGGGGACGAACACCGTGGACAGCCCGGCGCGCTGGGCCGCCAGCAGCTTCTGCTTGAGGCCGCCGATCGGCAGCACCCGCCCGGCCAGCGACACCTCGCCGGTCATCCCGACGTCGGAGCGCACGGGCCGGCCGGTGAGCAGCGAGACCAGCGCGGTCACCATCGTGACGCCCGCCGACGGGCCGTCCTTGGGCACCGCGCCGGCCGGGAAGTGGACGTGGATCGACCGCTCGAACGCGGACGGGTCGATGCCGAGCTGAACCGCGTGGGCACGCACCCAGGACAGCGCGATCGAGGCGGACTCCTTCATCACGTCGCCGAGCTGACCGGTGACGGTGAGCCCCGCGGTGCCCTCGGCCACCGACGTCTCGACGTAGAGCACGTCGCCGCCGAGGCCCGTCACCGCCAGGCCGGTCGCGACGCCGGGGACGTCCGTGCGCTCGTGGCTGTCCGGCGTGAAGCGCGGCCGCCCGACGAGGTCGACGAGGCCGTCCCGGTCGATGTCGACGCGCTCGACCTCGCCGGTCGCGAGCAGCGTGGCCGCCTTGCGGAACGCCTTGGCCAGCAGCCGCTCGAGCTGCCGCACGCCGGCCTCGCGGGTGTAGTTCGCGGCGAGCTCGTCGAGGGCGTCGTCGGAGATGGTGACCTCCTCGGGCGTGAGGGCCGCCCGCTCGAGCTGGCGCGGCACCAGGAAGTCGCGCGCGATGGCGACCTTGTCGTCCTCGGTGTAGCCGTCGATCGTGACGAGCTCCATGCGGTCGAGCAGCGCGGAGGGGATCTGCTCGACCACGTTGGCGGTGGCGATGAACAGCACGTCGGAGAGGTCGAGGTCGAGCTCGAGGTAGTGGTCGCGGAAGGTGTGGTTCTGCGCGGGGTCGAGCACCTCGAGCAGGGCCGCGGCCGGGTCGCCCCGGTAGTCGGCGCCGACCTTGTCGACCTCGTCGAGCAGCACGACCGGGTTCATCGAGCCGGCCTCCTTGATCGCCCGCACGATGCGGCCGGGGAGGGCACCGACGTACGTCCGCCGGTGGCCGCGGATCTCGGCCTCGTCCCGCACGCCGCCGAGGGCGACGCGGACGAACTTCCGCCCGAGCGTCCGGGCGACGGACTCGCCGAGCGAGGTCTTGCCCACGCCGGGAGGGCCGGCGAGCAGGACCACCGCGCCCGAGCCGCGGCCGCCGATGACCTCCAGGCCGCGCTCGGCCCGGCGGGCGCGCACGGCGAGGTACTCGGTGATGCGGTCCTTGACCTCGTCGAGGCCGTGGTGGTCGGCGTCGAGCACCGCGCGGGCGGCGGCGACGTCGTGGGAGTCCTCGGTCCGCTCGTTCCAGGGCAGCTCGAGGACGGTGTCGAGCCAGGTCCGGATCCAGCCGGCCTCGGGATTCTGGTCGCTCGAGCGCTCGAGCTTGTCGACCTCGTGCAGCGCGGCCTCGCGGACCGCCTCGGGCAGGTCGGCGGCCTCGACCCGGGCGCGGTAGTCGTCGGACCCGTCGGGCTCGCCCTCGCCGAGCTCCTTGCGGATCGCCGCGAGCTGCTGGCGCAGGAGGAACTCCCGCTGGTTCTTCTCCAGCCCCTCGCGGACGTCCTGGCTGATCTTGTCGTTGACCTCGTCCTCGGCGTCATAGGCCCGCGTCCACTCCACGAGCAGGCGCAGCCGCTCGCCGAGGTCGGGCGTCTCGAGGACCTGTCGCTTCTGGTCCGCGGAGAGGTACGGCGCGTAGCCGGAGGCGTCCGCGAGGGCATCGGGGTCACCGAGGCGGCGCACGTTCTCGATGACCTGCCACGCCTCCCGGCGCTCCAGGATCGAGATCACGTGGGTGCGGTACTCCTCCGCGAGCGTGCGGACCTCGTCGGTCACGGTCGCCTCGGGGACGGCCTCGGCCTCGACCCAGAGCGCGGCGCCGGGACCGGCGACGCCCGATCCGATGGCCACGCGGCGCTCGGCGCGCAGCACGGCGGCCGGCCGTCCGCCGGCGAACCGGCCGACGCGGTCGACCACGGCGACCACGCCGTGGGTGGCGTACCGGTCCTCGAGCCGCGGGGCGACGAGGACGCGGGTGGGCTCGTCGTCCTGCGCGCCGTCGTGCGCGAGGCGGGCGGCGTCGATCGCCGCACGGGCCTGGTCGTCGAGCTCGATGGGCACGACCATGCCGGGGAGCACGACCGTGTCGTGGAGGAACACCACGGGGAGCTTGAGGGAGTTCTGCGTCATGCCCCCTCAACGCACCAGAACCGGAGGCATGTTCCGGTTCGGGGTTCGCCCACCGCGAACGCGTTACAGGCGAGCCAGGTCGACCGGCTCGCCCACCCGCGCGAGCTTGTCCGGGTTGCGGACCAGGAACAGCCGCGTCACCACGCCGTCCTCGACCAGCATGGTGCCGACGCCGTCGCGCCGGCCGGCGATGACGAACTGGATGGCCGGCGAGCCGTTGAGCCACACCGGCTCGAGCTCGAGCGCGTCGGGCGTGACCGCGGTGAGGAACCGGAACACCTTGTCGCGTCCGTAGATCGGGTTGAGCGCGGCCTGGACCTTGCCGCCGCCGTCGGTCATCAGGACCACGTCGGGCGCCAGCACGTCCATCAGCGACTGGAGGTCACCGCCGGCGGTGGCGGCGCGGAACTTCTCGATCACCGCGTCGCGCTCGGCGGCGCTCACCGAGGCCCGCGGACGCCGCTCGGCCACGTGCGTCCGCGCGCGACTGGCGATCTGGCGCACCGCCGCCTCGGACTTCTCCACCGCCGCCGCGATCTCGTCGTACGGCAGGTCGAAGACCTCGCGCAGCACGAAGACGGCCCGCTCGGTCGGCGGCAGCGTCTCCAGCACCAGCAGCATCGCGGTCGAGACGCTGTCGGCGAGCTCGACGTCCTCGGCGACGTCGGGTGCGGTGAGGACCGGCTCGGGGAGCCAGGTGCCGACGTAGTCCTCGCGACGCCGCGCCAGGCTGCGGAGCCGGTTGAGCGAGAGCCGGGTGGTCATCCGGACGAGGTAGGCGCGCGGGTCGCGCACCTCCTCCAGCACCACCTCGGCCCACCGCAGCCAGACCTCCTGCAGGACGTCCTCGGCGTCGGCGGCCGAGCCGAGCATCTCGTAGGACACGGTGAAGAGCAGGTTGCGGTGGGCGGTCCAGTGCTGCACGAGGGGCGTCTCCGTGTGGTTCACGTCGTGATCGTCCCAGCCTGCGCGAGCGGCAGCTCGCAGACCTCGCTGAACCCCTGCGAGGCCAGGCCCATCGCGGAGTTGAAGCGGGACCGCTCGTTCTCGACCGCGACCATCATGGTGAGCTCGACGACCGCTGCGTGGCCGAGCTGCCGGTCGAGGCTGGCCACCATCTCGTCCGTCACCTCCGGCGGGGTCACGGTCATCGCCTCGGCGTACGCCATCACCTCCCGCTCGAGGCCGGTGAAGACGTCCGACTCGCGCCAGCGGGGCACCTCGCGGACCTTCGCCTCGTCGAGCCCCTTGGTGTGGGCGAGGAAGTAGCCGAAGTCCAGGCACCACGAGCAGCCGATGACGCCGGCGCTGGCCATCTCGGCGTACGCCTTGAGGTGCGGGTCGAGGGCCTTCCACCGCCCGACCTTCTGCTCGAAGCCGAAGACCGCCTTGAGCACCGGCTTGTTGTGCCACAGCACGTGGGCGTTGTCGGGGACCTGGCCCCACATGCGCTTCGCGACGCGGGTCATGAGCGCGCCGTAGGCGCCGTCGATGGTGGCCTTCGGGATGCGGAACTGGCTGGGCATGTCGCCTCCTGTGGTGGGTGTCTGCCATGGAGACACCGCCCGGGCAGGATCTGTGACAACCCCTCTCAGTCGAGCCGCTTCGTGCCCCGGAACCAGCCGATCCCGCCGCTCATGTCGAGCCGTACGTCGACCGCGCCCGCCTCGCCCAGCCACCGCACCGCGTCGGCCGAGGAGCACATCGGGCCGAGCACGCGGGCGAGGCGGCCGGCGGCGTGGACGAGCCCGTAGCGCCGCTCGACACCGCGGAAGTCGTCGGTGAACAGCGCGCTGCCGACGATCGCCGCGCCGGGACGCAGCACGCGCACCATCTCGCGGACGGCCCGGTGCGGGTCCGGGAAGACGTGCAGGCCGGTGAAGGACACGACCAGGTCGAAGGTGCCGTCGTCGAACGGCAGTGCCCCGACGTCCGCGAGCGCGGTGGTGACCTGGTCGGCGACGCCGTGGCGCCGCGCGGCTGCGACGGTGCGCTCGAGCATCCGGGGCGAGATGTCGGCGGCGACGACCTCGACGTGCCGGCCCGGGACCAGCCCGCGCAGGGCGACGCCGCTGCCCGTCGGGACATCGAGCACGCGGGCGCCGTCGGGCAGCTCGCCGATCTCGCGGGCCGCGTCGTGCAGCAGGGAGATGTCCGTGCCGAGCCCGAGGCGCCACAGCGGCGCGCCGAGGGCGGGGTGGTCGACCAGGTGCGGGTAGACCCGCGCCCACAGCGGGTCATCGCTCCAGGCCCCGACCGCCTTGGGCAGCCGCATGCCGTTCAGATCCCCGCCAGGAAGCGGTCGACGGCGCGCGCGACCTCGAGGTGGATCTCGGCGGTGCGGACCACGTCGCCGGTGCCCATCGCGTGGTCGGCGTCGGGCACCTCGAGCACGTCGCAGCCGTTGTCGGCGAGCTCGGTCGCGACGGCGGCGTCCCACAGCTCGTCGGCCAGGCCGCCGACGAGGAGCTGCCGCCCGGCGTTGGCGGCGATGGCCTCGGCCAGCGCCGGCTCGACGAGCAGCGGGGTGAGCCAGACGGCGTCGAGCCCCCGCTCGGCGGCGTACGACGCGGCGCGGGTGCCGAGCGACTTGCCCACCACGACGACGTGGTCGGCGTCCTCGACGGCCAGCGCCTCGGTGACGTGGCGGCGCACCCACGCCTCCGCGTCCTCCTCGCCCCGGGACCCGGCGTCCCACCAGACCTGCTGGACGGTGAAGCCGTGCTGGAGCAGCGCGAGTCGGGCGAGCTCGAGCAGGGGTGCGCTGGGCGAGTAGGCGCGGCCGGGCAGGACGAGCGCGAGGCCGCGGCTGTCCCCGTCGGGCTCCCACCGCGTCGGCAGCCCCCCGAAGGTCATCTCACTCGCCCGATCCGATGGGCCAGCTGAGGAGCTCGGGGCTGCGCAGCATCTCCTCGGGCACGCCGAAGGCGTCGACGAGGTCGACGGCCAGCGGCCGCAGCTTGCGGCACAGTGCGTTGACCTCGCGGCTGATCGCCTTGGAGCGGGCGCTGGAGAGGCGGCCGTGCTCCATGAACCAGGCCCGGTCGGCCTCGATCGTGGACAGCGCGTGCAGGTCGCAGAGCAGGTTCAGCGAGACCTTGAGGTCGCCGTCGGGCAGCTCGGCCGTCTTCGCGACGAACGCCTCGAGCACCAGCCTCTCGGTGTGGGCGCGGGCAGCAGCGATGACGTGGTCCTGGACGCGGGAGAAGACGGCGCCCGGGTTCTCGCCCTGGTCGATGCCGCGCTTGAGCCGCCGGGCGACGCCGCCGATCATGTGCTCCTCGCGGAAGCGCAGCATGGCCAGCTGGTAGTTCGGGTCGAGCAGTCCCGCCTCCTGGTCCCACCGGTCACCACCCGGCAGGAGGTCGCGGACCGACTGGACGAGCTTGTGCACGGAGGTGCGCTCGACCACGGTCTCGACGGCGAGGCCGGCGACGAAGCGCGCCATCCCGAGCTGGTCCATGTCCTCGAACTCGCCGGCGTAGTCGGTGAGCAGGCCCTTGGCGACCAGCTGCAGCAGGACGTGGTTGTCGCCCTCGAAGGTGGTGAAGACGTCGGTGTCGGCCTTCAGCGCGGCGAAGCGGTTCTCGCTGAGGTAGCCGGCGCCACCGCACGCCTCGCGGCACTCCTGGATGGTGCGGGTGGCGTGCCAGGTGCCGAGCGCCTTGGTGCCAGCGGCCCGGGACTCGAGCATGCGGCGCGCGTGCTCGTCGCTGCCCGGCTCGGTCGGGCCCGGCCCGGAGAAGACGTCGTGCAGCTGCCCGGCGACGACCTCCTGCGCGAAGTGCAGGGCGTAGGTGCGGGCGAGCAGCGGGAGCAGGCGGCGCTGGTGCATGCCGTAGTCGAGGAGCACCTGCTCCTCGTCGGGCGAGGTCGCCTCGAACTGGCGGCGCCGGTCGGCGTAGCGCACGGCGATCGCGAGCGCGACCTTGGCGGCGTTGATCCCCGCGCCACCGACGCAGACCCGCCCCTGCACCAGGGTGCCGAGCATGGTGAAGAAGCGCTTGTTGGGGTTGTCGATCGGCGAGAGGTAGCGGCCCTCGGGCGTCACCTCGGCGAACTGGTTGAGCAGCGCGGTGCGCGGCACCCGGACGCCGTCGAACCAGATCCGTCCGTTGTCGACCCCGTTGAGCCCCATCTTGGGACCGCAGTCCTCGATGCGGACGCCGTCGAGCACCTTGCCGCCCTCGCGGATCGGGACGACGAAGGCGTGCACGCCGTGCCGCTCCCCCGCCACGTCGAGCTGGGCGAACACGACGGCGAGCTCGGCATGGGCCGCGGCGTTGCCGATGTAGTCCTTGCGGCTCGCGTCGTCGGGGGTGGTGATCACGAACTCCTGCGCCTCGACGTCGTACGTCGCGACGGTGCCGAGGGCCTGCACGTTCGAACCGTGCCCGGTCTCGGTCATCGCGAAGCAGCCCATCGTGCGGCCGCTGACGAGGTCGGCGAGGTGCGCGTCGTGGTGGGTCTTCGTGCCGAGCTGCAGGATCGCGCCGCCGAAGAGGCCGAACTGGACGCCGACCTTGACCAGGACGGAGAGGTCGCCGAGGGCGAGGGTCTCGAAGGCCGCGATCGAGGCGCCGATGTCGCCGCCACCGCCGTACTCGGCCGGGAATCCCATCCCCGTCTGCCCGGTCTCGGCCATCATCACGACGACGTCCTTGACCCGCTCACGGAACTCGGCGCGGCTCATCTCCTCCTCGTCGCGCAGCACCTGGGCGTGCTCGGCGAGGTTGGTGCGGACCAGGTCGCGGACCTCGCGGTAGCGACCGTCGAGCAGCGTGCGCATCGCCTCGACGTCGACGACCGGCTGCCGGTAGCCCGAGTCGTCGGCGTGGACCGCGTCGTCCTCGACCCTCTCGACCACGGGCGCCTCGGGCTCGGGCGTGGGCATCTCGTCGGCGATCGGGGGGACCTGCTCGGTGGCCATGGCACCCAAAGTAGTCCGGCGGGTAGGTTCACCGCGATGAACGTGTCAGATGCCACGCCCGTGGGGGTGATGCCCTACAACTACGCCGTCGTCGGCGTGCAGAAGGGCGGTACGTCGACCCTCGCCGTGACGCTGAACCAGCACCGGCTGGTCTGCCAGCCGCCCGACAAGGAGCGGCACTACTTCGACGACGAGGCCGTCGACTGGACCGCCCCCGACTACGCCCGCGACTACACCGCCCCCCGCCGGGCAGCCGTGCACCGGATGGTCGGCGACGCGTCACCCACCTACCTCTACTGGCCGCACGCCCTCGAGCGGATGCGCGCCTACAAGCCGGACATGCCGTTGATCGCGGTGTTCCGCGACCCGCTGGAGCGGCTGTTCTCGCACTGGGTGATGCTGCGCTCGCGCAACCTGGCGTGGCCCGACTGGCCCGACTTCCTCACCGAGTGGCCGCACACCTCGCTGCCCGACGAGGTGCCCGACCCGGGCGAGGTGCGCACGATGCGGTGGCGGCACATGACCGGCCTGGCGCGCGGGTTCTACGGCGAGCAGCTGCAGCGCGGCTTCGAGCTCTTCCCCCGCCAGCAGTGGCTCCTGCTGGAGCTGCGCTCGATGCTGGCCGACTTCGCGCCGACGATCGACCGCACCACCGACTTCCTCGGCCTGCCGCGCTTCGAGCAGGTGCCGCCCCTGCGCAACTGGCACGCCGGCGCGGACGTCGTACCCGGGACGGCGCCGACGGCCGACGACGTGTCCCGCCTGGCGGAGCTGTACGCCAAGGACCTCGCGGTCTTCGAGGAGCTGTCCGGCATCGACACCTCCGCCTGGCCGACCCGCCTCGTCCTCGACGGCCAGATGGACCCCGGCGAGCTCGCCGCCCGCTTCGCGCGCAAGGTGCGCTGAGGGACGTCAGGGCCGGGCGAAGAAGTTCGGGGCCCGCCAGTAGTACATCGACTCCTGCGTGACGTCCCGGCCCGTGCGGGGGGCATGGACGATCTGGCCGCCGCCGACGTAGATCGCGACGTGGTAGATCGAGCTCGGGCTGCTCGAGGAGCCCCAGAAGACGAGGTCGCCGGGCACGAGCTGGGCGGCGGTGATCCGCGTCGACTGGGAGTACTGCGCGACCGAGTAGTGCGGCAGCGACTTCCCGCCGCGGGCCCAGGCGGCCGCGGTGAGTCCCGAGCAGTCCCAGGCGTCCGGGCCGGAGGCGCCGTAGCGGTAGGGCTTGCCGAGCTGGGACTGGGCGAACGCGATCGCGGCGCCCGCGTCCCCGGTCGGCGCCGGCGTCGGCGTGGGCGTCGGAGTGGGTGTCGGTGTCGGGGTGGGCGTCGGCGTCGGGGTTGGCGTCGGCGTCGGGGTCGGCGTCGGCGTCGGCGTGGGCGTCGGGGTCGGCGTAGGCGTC
>JAYSEC010000090.1:0-12196 GCA_041914085.1 Nocardioides sp. | reverse complement strand
CTGGCGCTCCTCGCACCTCAACCAGCGGGGGGCTGGCGCTCCTCGCACCTCAACCAGGGAGCGTGGGGCCGATGTAGCAGAGCATGCGGTAGTCCTCGCCCTCCTCGATGTTCACGAAGCCGTGCCGCTCGTAGAACCGCCGGGTGTCGGTGTCGACCTCGTCGACGTTGATGTGCATCTCCGGAGCCCCGGCGTCGCGGACCACCTGCCGCGCCAGGTCGAGGATCCGGGTGCCGATCCCGCGGTCGCGCAGCGCGGGGACGACGTACAGCTCCTCGAGCTGCGCGACCGGCCCGTCGAACCAGATCGCCGGGCGCAGGGTCAGCAGGGCGAACCCGACCGGGCCGTCGTCCTCCGCGATGACAGCCACGACCTCGGGCAGCGGCAGCAGCCGCGCGAAGCGCGCCTGCAGCACGTCGGCGTCGTCGGTCTCGGTCTCGAACTCGGTGTTGAAGTCCCACAGCATCCGGGCGAGCACCGCCGCGTCGTCGACGGTGGCGCAGCGTACGGCGGTCACGGGGTGAGCGTACGGCGGCCCCGCGCGGGTATCTAGGGACGAAATGGTCGGTGACACGCCGTCAGGTCCGACCAGATCGTCCCTAGATACCCCGGCGGGCGGTCGGTCCGCGGTGGGAGGCGAAGAAGGCGTCGAGCAGGGCAGTGGACTCGGCGGCCAGGACGCCGGCGACCACCTCGGGACGGTGGTTGAGCCGCCGGTCGCGGACCACGTCCCACAGCGAGCCGACCGCGCCGAGCTTGTCGTCGTACGCCCCGAAGACGAGGCGGTCCACCCGGGCGAGCACGAGGGCGCCCGCGCACATCGTGCAGGGCTCGAGGGTCACGACCAGGGTGCACCCGGACAGCCGCCACTCGCCCCGCGCGGCGGCCGCGGCGCGCAGCGCGACGACCTCGGCGTGGCCGGTCGGGTCGGCGTGGGACTCGCGGGTGTTGCGGCCGGTGCCGATGACGGCGCCGGTCTCGTCGACGACGACCGCGCCGACCGGTACGTCGTCGCCGGCGAGCGCCGCCTGCGCCTCGGCGAGGGCCAGGCGCATGGGTGCTTCCCAGATCATGCCGAGGTGAGTCCCACCGCGTCGTCGAAGAGCTTGCCGAACCCGAGCTGGCGGGCGATCTCGGAGAGCATCTCGTCGGGGTAGAGCTCGACGTCGTCGAGCAGGGCGCCCATGTCGATCGCGTGCAGGCCGAGGTCGGCGAGCAGGTCGAGGTCGCCGGCCGGCACCTCCACGTCGTCGTCCTCCGGCGGCGGCAGGCCGAGGAAGTCGATGGCCGACTGGGCCAGCTCCCACTCGTCCGCGGCGGTCACGTCGCTGAGCAGGACGCGGGTCTCGGTGCCGTCGACGCGGACGAGCACGAAGAAGTCCTCGTCGACCGCGACCATGCCGACGGCGCCGGCGTCGCCGGAGAGCCGGCGGAGGGCGTGGCTGAGGGAGTCGATGGACTCGAAGGCGGGCGAGGCGATGTCCTGCAGCTGCCACTCGCCGTCCTCGCGGAAGGCGGCCAGCGCGAAGTCGACCTCGCCGTTCGGCTCGGACATGGAGCGACCTCCCCACGGTCTGCGGACAACCTGCGCCTGCCACCAATGTCCCAGAACCGCGGGGGTTCGCCAACCCTGTTCGGGACTCGTAGGGCGGCAGCGCGCACCACTAGGGTGACCCCCATGCGCCTGCACGTGGTGAACCACCCCCTCGTCTCCCACAAGCTCACCGTCCTCCGCGACGAGCACACCGACTCCCCGACCTTCCGTCGGCTGACCGACGAGCTGGTCACCCTGCTGGCCTACGAGGCGACCCGCGAGGTCCGCGTCGACCCCAAGCCGATCACCACCCCGGTCGGCCCGACCACGGGCGTCTACCTCGCCCAGCCCAAGCCGATGGTGGTGCCGATCCTCCGCGCCGGCCTCGGCATGCTCGACGGGATGATGCGACTGCTGCCGACGGCCGAGGTCGGCTTCCTCGGCATGGTGCGCAACGAGGAGACCCTCGAGGCGTCGACGTACGCCGAGCGCCTCCCCGAGGACCTCTCCGGGCGCCAGTGCTACGTCCTCGACCCGATGCTCGCCACCGGCGGCACCCTGGCCGCGGCCATCAAGTTCCTCACCGACCGCGGCGCCGACGACATCACCGCGATCTGCCTCCTGGCCGCGCCGGAGGGCGTGGACAACCTCGAGAAGGGCCTCGACGGGCTCGACGTCCCGGTCACCGTGGTCACCGCCGCGCTCGACCAGAAGCTCAACGACAAGGGCTACATCGTCCCCGGCCTCGGCGACGCCGGCGACCGGCTCTACGGCGTCGCCCACTAGCCAGCCTCCACCGGCGCGCGTGGCAGGATGCGAACCGATGAAGGTCGCCCTGCAGATCACCTGTGTCAACGACGCGATGTTCCCGGAGACGGGAAAGGCCGTGGTGCGACTGCTGCGCCGGCTCGGCGTCGACGTGGAGTTCCCGACGGCCCAGACCTGCTGTGGCCAGCCGATGGTCAACACCGGCTACCTCGACGAGGCCGTACCCGTGGTGCGCACGTTCGTCGACGCCTTCGCCGGCTACGACGCGATCGTCACGCCGTCCGGCTCGTGCGCCGGGTCGGCCCGCCACCAGCACGCGATCGTCGCCGAGCGCTCGGGCGACCCGACCCTCGTTGCCGCCGTCGCGGAGACGGCGCCGAGGACGTTCGAGCTCACCGAGCTCCTCGTCGACGTGCTCGGCGTGACCGATGTGGGCGCCTACTTCCCGCACCGCGTGACCTACCACCCGACCTGCCACAGCCTGCGCATGCTGGGCGTCGGTGACCGGCCTCGGCGGCTGCTGGAGGCGGTCCGCGGGATCGAGCTCGTCGACCTGCCGCACGCCACCGAGTGCTGCGGCTTCGGCGGCACCTTCGCCGTGAAGAACGCCGACACCTCCATCGCGATGGGCGCCGACAAGGCGCGGCACGTGCGCGACACCGGCGCCGAGGTCCTCGTCGCCGGTGACAACTCGTGCCTGATGCACGTCGGCGGCGTCCTCTCACGGCAGCGGGCCGGCGTCCGGGTGATGCACCTGGCCGAGGTCCTCGCCGCCACCGAGGACTCCGAGGGTGAGTCCAGCGGGCCCGCAGTGGGTGAACGTGCGGAGACGCTGCCATGACCGGCACCTTCGTCGGCATGCCGGCCTTCCCGGCCGCCGCGCGCGAGGCGCTCGGCGACACCCAGCTGCGCCGCAACCTCGCCCACGCCACGCACACGATCCGCGACAAACGGGCCCGCGTCGTCGCCGAGGTCGAGGACTGGGAGGAGCTGAGGCTGGCCGGCGCGGGGGTGAAGGAGGCCGCGCTGCGCGACCTCGCCACCCACCTCGAGACCCTGGAGGCCTCGCTCACCCGCGCTGGCGCGACCGTGCACTGGGCACGCGACGCCGAGGAGGCCTGCGCGATCGTCGCCGCCGTCGCGAAGCGCCACGGCGCCGACGAGGTGGTCAAGGTGAAGTCGATGGCCACCCAGGAGATCGGCCTCAACGAGGCCCTCGAGGCCGAGGGCATCGCGGCGTGGGAGACCGACCTGGCCGAGCTGATCGTCCAGCTCGGTGAGGACCTGCCCTCGCACATCCTCGTGCCGGCCATCCACCGCAACCGCGCCGAGGTGCGCGAGATCTTCCGCCGACGCATGGCCGCCGTCGGCCGCCCCGCGCCCGACGACCTGACCGACGAGCCGGCCGTGCTGGCGGGGGCCGCGCGCGAGCACCTGCGGGAGAAGTTCCTGCGGGCGAAGGTCGGCGTCAGCGGCGCGAACTTCGCCGTCGCCGACACCGGCACGCTCGTCGTGGTCGAGTCCGAGGGCAACGGCCGGATGTGCCTGACGCTGCCGGACGTCCTCGTCAGCGTGGTCGGCATCGAGAAGGTCGTGGCCACCTGGTCCGACCTCGACCCGATGCTGCGGCTGCTGCCCCGCTCGTCGACCGGCGAGCGGATGAACCCCTACACCTCCACGTGGTCGGGCGTGACGCCCGGCGACGGCCCGCAGGAGGTGCACGTCGTCCTGCTCGACAACGGACGCACCCGCGCGCTCGCCGACGAGGTCGGCCGCCAGGCGCTGCGCTGCATCCGCTGCTCGGCCTGCCTCAACGTCTGCCCGGTCTACGAGCGCGTCGGCGGCCACGCCTACGGCTCGGTCTACCCCGGCCCGATCGGCGCGATCCTCAACCCGCTGCTGCGCGGGGTCGCGGACGAGCAGACGGCGTCGTTGCCGTACGCCTCCTCGCTCTGCGGCGCCTGCTTCGAGGTCTGCCCGGTGCGCATCGACATCCCGTCGGTGCTGGTCGACCAGCGCGCGGCCGTCGTCGACGCGCACCGCGGGGACGGGGTCCCACTGCGCAATCCACATCTGGCGGAGGCGGTGGCGATGAAGGCGGCGGCGTGGACCTTCTCGTCCGCGAAGCGGCTGGCCCGCGCCGAGCGGGCCTCCGGGCTCGCCGGACGGGTCCTGGGCCGTTTCTCCCGTACGTCGCTCCCCGGAGGACGCGCGGCCGCCGGTCGCCTGCCCGGGCCCGGGGCCGCCTGGACCGGCGCCCGCGACCTGCCCGCCCCGCCGGAGGAGTCCTTCCGCGCCTGGTGGGAGCGGACCGACGGCGGACGCCGCCCGGACAGACAGGAGGGCCCCTCGTGAACGCCCGCGACGAGATCCTGCGGCGTGTCCGCACGGCGCTCGACGGTGTGTCGCCCGCCGTCGACGTACCTCCGGCCCCTCGGTCCCCCGACCGGGGCGACCTGGTGGCGCTCTTCGTCGAGCGGGTCGAGGACTACCGGGCCGTCGTGACCCGGACCGGCTCCGCCGATCTCGCCGGGACCGTCGCCCGCGCGCTGGACGGGGCGACGGTCGTGGTGCCCGAGGGCCTCGACCTCGACCTGCCCGGCGCCGTCGTCGACGACGGCCTCACCGCCGCCGAGCTCGACCGGGTCGACGCGGTCGTCACCCGGGCGGCGGTGGGCATCGCGGAGACCGGCACGATCGTGCTCGACCACGGCGCGGGGCAGGGCCGCAGGATCATCACCCTCGTGCCGGACCGGCACGTCTGCATCGTCGACGTGGCGCAGGTCGTGGCCGACGTGCCGGACGCGATCGCGCTGCTCGACCCCGCCCGCCCCACGACCTGGGTCAGCGGTCCGTCCGCCACCAGCGACATCGAGCTCGACCGGGTCGAGGGCGTGCACGGCCCCCGCACCCTGCACGTGGTCCTCGTCGACTGACCCGTCCGGGCGCGACTCCGAGGCGCCGCACGTGTGACGCGCGCCACCTGAGACACCGGCGCCGAGGGGGTCGCGTTCGGTACGTTGTGCGCGGCCCGCACGCCGTCGGAGGTCCATTCCCACACCCGGCCCACCCAGGAGGCACCAGTGCGCATCGGCATCCCACGCGAGTCGCGACCCGGCGAGACGCTCGTCGCCGCCACGGCGAAGACGGCGTCCCAGCTCGCCGCACTCGGGTACGACGTCGTGGTCGAGGCAGGTGCCGGCGCGGCCGCCGACCAGCCCGACACCGCCTTCGCCGACGCGGGCGTCCGGCTCGGCACGGCCGACGAGGTGTGGGGCAGCGACGTCGTGGTGAAGGTCAACGCGCCCACCGACGACGAGGTCGCCCGGCTGCGACGCGGCGCGACGGTGATCAGCCTGATGGCCCCGGCCCGCAGCCCCGAGCTCGTCGAGCGGCTGGCCGCCGCCGGCGTCACCGCCCTGGCGATGGACGCGGTGCCGCGCATCTCGCGCGCGCAGTCGATGGACGTGCTCTCCTCGATGGCCAACGTCGCCGGCTACCGCGCCGTCATCGAGGCCGCCCACGAGTTCGGCCGGCTCTTCACCGGCCAGGTCACCGCCGCCGGCAAGGTGCCGCCCGCCCGGGTCTTCGTCGTGGGCGCGGGCGTCGCCGGCCTCGCCGCCATCGGTGCGGCCGGGTCGCTGGGCGCGGTCGTGCGCGCCTTCGACGTACGCCCCGAGGTGGCCGAGCAGGTCGAGTCGATGGGCGCCGAGTTCGTCACCGTCGACATGGAGCAGGAGGTCTCCTCCGACGGCTACGCCAAGGAGATGACCGCCGAGCAGGAGGCCGCCACCGCCGCGATGTACGACGAGGAGGCGCGCGCCGCCGACATCGTCATCACCACCGCCCTGATCCCCGGCCGGCCCGCGCCGCTGCTCATCACGGCCGAGACGGTCGCGGCGATGCGTCCCGGCTCGGTCGTCGTCGACATGGCCGCCGCCAACGGCGGCAACGTCGCGGCCACCGTGAAGGACGAGCGGGTCGTCACCGACAACGGGGTCACCGTCCTGGGCTACACCGACCTCGCCGGGCGGCTGGCCGCGCAGACCAGCCAGCTCTACGGCACCAACGTCGTCAACCTCCTCACGCTGCTCACGCCCGGCAAGGACGGCGTGCTCACGCTCGACCTCGACGACGTCATCCAGCGCGGCATCACCGTCACCCGCGAGGGGGAGACCCTCTGGCCGCCGCCGCCCGTGCAGGTCTCGGCCGCGCCGGCGGAGGAGACGAAGGTGCTGCCCGCCGAGAAGGAGCCCCCGGCGCCGCCCGACCCCCGGCGCCGCCTGTACGCCGCCGGGCTCGCCGCAGTCCTCTTCCTCGCGCTGGCGACCGCGGCGCCGGCGTACTTCCTGCCGAGCCTGACGGTGTTCGTGCTCGCCGTCGTCATCGGCTTCTACGTCATCGGCAACGTCCACCATGCGCTCCACACCCCGCTCATGAGCGTCACCAACGCGATCAGCGGGATCATCGTCGTCGGCGCGATCCTGCAGGCGCCGCTCGACGACCCCGCGGTCCAGGTGATCGCCGGCGTGGCCATCCTGTTCGCCAGCATCAACGTCTTCGGTGGCTTCCTCGTCACCCGGCGGATGCTCAACATGTTCCAGAAGGGCTGACCCGCGTGCACACCGGTGTGGAGTCGAACCTCGTCTCGTTCGTCACGGGCGCCTACATCCTCGCGGCCCTGCTGTTCATCCTCGCGCTCGCCGGCCTGAGCAAGCACGAGACGGCACGGCGCGGCAACGCCTTCGGCATGGCCGGCATGGCGCTCGCCCTGGTCTCGACCCTGCTGCTCGTGCTGCAGCGCTTCGGCGACGTGCCCGACGACACGTCCGTCGCCGTGGGCCTGGCGATCATCCTCGTCACGATGGGCATCGGTGCCGCGATCGGCATCCGGCTCGCCCAGCGCGTCGAGATGACGGGCATGCCCGAGCTGATCGCGATGATGCACAGCTTCGTCGGACTCGCCGCGGTGCTCGTCGGCTACAACACCTACATCGAGACCGCGTCGCTGCACGGCATCGCCACCGACGCCGTCCACGCGGGCGAGATCTTCGTCGGCGTCTTCATCGGCGCCGTCACCTTCACCGGCTCGATCGTGGCCAACCTCAAGCTGAGCGCGCGGATGAAGTCCGCCCCGATGATGCTGCCGGGCCGGCACCTGCTCAACCTCGCCATCCTGGTCGTCTCGGCGATCCTGATGGTGTGGTTCATGGTGGCCGACGGCTGGCCCGCCATCGCGCCGCTGGTGATCATGACGGCGCTGGCGCTGCTGCTCGGCTTCCACCTCGTGGCCGCGATCGGCGGCGGTGACATGCCGGTCGTCGTCTCGATGCTCAACAGCTACTCCGGCTGGGCGGCGGCGGCCGCGGGGTTCATGCTCGGCAACAACCTGCTGATCGTCACCGGCGCCCTCGTCGGCTCGTCCGGTGCGATCCTCAGCTACATCATGTGCCGGGCGATGAACCGCTCCTTCGTCAGCGTCATCGCGGGCGGCTTCGGCTCCGACGGGGCCGTCTCGGGCGAGGCCCGCGACTACGGCGAGCACCGCGAGATCCAGGCCGACGACGTCGCCGACCTGCTCGCCCACGCCTCCTCCGTGGTGATCACGCCCGGCTACGGCATGGCGGTCGCGCAGGCGCAGTACCCCGTCGCGGAGATGACCAGGAAGCTGCGCGCGAAGGGGGTCGAGGTCCGCTTCGGCATCCACCCGGTCGCCGGCCGCCTGCCGGGCCACATGAACGTGCTGCTCGCCGAGGCGAAGGTGCCCTACGACATCGTGCTGGAGATGGACGAGATCAACGACGACCTCCCCGACACCGACGTCGTCCTCGTCATCGGCGCCAACGACACCGTCAACCCGGCAGCCATGGAGGAGCCCGGCTCGCCGATCGCCGGCATGCCGGTGATCGAGGTGTGGAAGGCCCGGGAGGTCATCGTCTTCAAGCGGTCGATGGCCACCGGCTACGCCGGCGTGCAGAACCCGCTGTTCTTCAAGGAGAACACCCAGATGCTGTTCGGCGACGCCAAGGACAAGGTCAACGAGATCGTCGCCGCCCTCGGCTGACCCGGTCAGCCCTTGGTGCCGCCGGCCGTCAGCCCGGCCACCAGGTGCTTCTGGGCGAAGAAGAACACCAGTGCGGCCGGCACGGTGATCAGCACCGCGCCCGCGGTGAGCAGGTCCCAGCGCGGGCTGAACTGCGGCACGAAGGTCTGCAACCCGGCGCCCAGCGTGTAGTGGTCGCTGCCCTGCATGAAGGCGATGGCGTACGCCACCTCGCCCCACGCGGTGAGGAACGTGTAGAACGCCGTCACCGCGATGCCCGGCCGCGCCAGCGGCAGCACGACGCGCCAGAACGTCGCGAAGGGCCCCAGGCCGTCGAGCGCCGCGGCCTCGTCGAGCTCGCGGGGGATGGTGTCGAAGTAGCCGCGCAGCATCCACGCGCAGAACGGCACCGCCACGGTGCAGTAGGCGATGATCAGCGACGGCTTGGTGTCGATGAGGCCGAGGTTGGCCATGATCGTGTAGATCGGGACGATCAGGATGGCGACGGGGAACATCTGGGTCAGCAGGAAGACCCACATCAGGCCGCGCTTGCCGGGGAAGTTGAAGCGGCTCAACGCGTAGCCGGCCGTGGCCGACATCGCGATGCCGAAGACCATGGTGAACGCGGCGACGACGACGGAGTTGAGGAACCAGGTCGGGAAGTCGGTGTCGGTCAGCAGCCGCTGGTAGTTGTCCAGGGTGGGGCTGGAGAAGACCTGGATCTCGGTCCGGCGGATCTCCGACGGCGGCTTGATGGAGCTGAGCACCACCCACAGGATCGGGAACAGGGCGCAGAAGGTCGCCACGATCAAGGTCGCGTGCAGGCCGATGCTCGCCAGCACCGAGCGCTCGGACCGCTGCCGCGGCGGGCGGGTGCGGGTCGTGGCGACGCTCTCGGCCGGGTCGGCGGCGACGGCGGCGGGCGGCATGGACGACATGGCGGACATCAGAAGACCTCTCCCTGCTTGGCGAGCATGCGGCGGTAGATGCCGGCGTAGACGACGAGGATCGACAGGATCAGCACGCCGTAGGTCGCGGCGAGCGAGTAGTCGCGGATCCCCTCGAAGGCGGCACGGTAGGCGCCGGTCACGAGGATCTCGGTCTCGCCCGCGGGCTGGCCGCGGGTCACGAAGTAGATGATCGGGAACATGTTGAAGGTCCAGATCGTGCCGAGCAGGATCACCGTCGAGCTGACCGGTCGCAGCCCGGGCAGCGTTATGTTGGTGAAGCGCTGCCAGGGCGTCGCGCCGTCCATCTCCGCGGCCTCGTAGAGGTCGCCGTTGATCGACTGCAGGCCGCCGAGGAGGGCGACCATCATGAACGGCACGCCGAGCCAGACGTTGGCGACGATGGCGGTGAAGAGGGCGGTCCAGCGCTGCTCGAACCACGAGACCGGGTCGATGCCGACGGCCCGCAGCACGCCGTTCACCAGCCCGAAGCGCTCGTCGAAGATGAAGCGCCAGGCGAAGGCGGCCACGAACGACGGCACCGCCCACGGGAGGATGAGCGCCACGCGGTAGAACCCGCGGCCGCGGAAGGTGCGGTTGAGCATCACCGCGAGCGTGAGGCCGATGCCGAAGTGCAGCACCACGCAGCCGACCGTCCACACGAGGGTGTTGGAGAGCTGCAGCCAGAAGTGGCCCTGCGCACCGGTGAGGATGTCGACGTAGTTGTCGAGGCCGACGAACTTGGCGGCGTCGGGGTTGGGCTCGCAGGTCTCGGCGCCACCGAGCACCTTGGTGCAGATCTCGTCGCGCTGGTTGGACTCGTTGAGGTTGGTGAACGACTGCCACACGCCCTGCACGAGCGGGTAGAAGACGAGCACACCGAGCACGGCGACGGTGGGCAGCACCATCGCCCACGCGTACCAGTGCTTGTCGAAGCTCTTGCGCATCCGGGGGTCCTTGCGGTCGTGGTGTCCGGAGGGGACGAGGGGAGCTCGGCGAGGCCGAGGTGCTGCCGCGGGGGGCCGGGCCGGTGGGCCCGGCCCCCGACGGTCAGCGGGGTGTCACTGGAGCGAGTAGTCGGGGACCACGTCGCTCTTGTAGGTGTCGGCGGCCTTGTCGAGCGCGCCCTGGACCGGCTTGTCCTGGATGAGGACCTCGGTCGCCATGGTGTCGAGCGCGGCGAAGAACTGGCCGCCCTCGGGGATCCACGGACGCGGCTGGGCGACCTCCATCGCGTCGGCCCACAGGGCCACCCGCTCGTTGGTGACCATGTCGTAGGCGTCGGCGTTGCCGGGCAGCAGGCCGAGCTCGTCGGCGATGAACGCCTCGGACTCCGCGGAGCTCATGAAGGCGATGAACGCCGCCGCGGCCTCGGCCTTGGCGTCGTCCATGCCCGAGTAGACGACGTAGTTGTGGCCACCGACCGGGGCGCCCTGACCCGCGCTGCCGGCGGGG
Organism: Nocardioides sp.; assembly: GCA_041914085.1. Lineage (GTDB taxonomy): Bacteria > Actinomycetota > Actinomycetes > Propionibacteriales > Nocardioidaceae > Nocardioides. Next base: position 1,449 of record JAYSEC010000090.1, on the reverse strand, counting down.
ACGGGCGCGACCCCGAGGTTCTCGAGGCCGCCGAACTTCGGGTCGTCGCTGATGGCGGCGACCTCCCAGGGGCCGTTGATGATCATGCCGACCTTCTGCTCCTTGAACAGGGTCATCATCGTGCCGTAGGGGTCGTTGGCGGTCGGCTTCACGGCCGAGCCGTCCTCGACCAGGCTCTGGGCGGTCTCGATGCCCTTGACGGCCTCCGGGCTGTTGACGGTGATCGTCTGGGCCTCGGTGTCGACCAGGTCGGCGCCCTCGCCGTAGAGGAACGGCAGGAGGAAGTAGCCGCCGGAGTTGATGTAGAGGCCGTCCACGCCGGCCTTGCTCTTCAGCGCCTTGGCGGCGTCGCGGACCTCGTCCCACGTGGTCGGGGGTGCCTCGGGGTCGAGGCCCGCCTTCTCGAACAGGGCCTTGTTGTACATCAGGCCGAGGGTGTCGGTGACCTGCGGGACGCCGTAGGTCTTGCCGTCGAAGACGTTGCTCGAGAGCGGGGTCTCGAGGAAGTTGTTCTCGAGCGCGGCGGTGCCGTCGAGGGCGTAGAGGTAGCCGAGCGAGGCGAACTCCGGGGTCCAGGCGACCTCCGCGCGCAGGATGTCGGGCGCACCCGAGTCGGCCTCCGCGGCGGTCTTGAACTTGTTCTGGGTCTGGTCGAACGGGACGATCTCGTGCTTGATCGTGACGTCCGGGTATTCCTCGTTGAACTTCTTGATGAGCTCGTCGTAGGCCGGTGCCTCGTTGTCGGGGTCCGAGGTGTCCCACCAGGTCAGCTCGGCGCTGAGATCGGTGGAGCCGCTGGACTCGCTGTTGTCGGTGTTGCTGTCCGAGTCGCCGCTGTCGCCACCGCACGCCGCGAGCGTGAGGGCGAGGGCGGCCACGGCGACGCCGGCGGAGCCGGTCTTGAGTCGACGCATTGGTTCTCCCAGTGAGTGCGCGCCTGGGCAGGCGCAGTGACGGTGGTCACCGGACCGTAGCAAGGCCATGCAGGAAATGAAAGACCTTGCAACGTGCCTGCAAGGGTGCTTTCATTCGGCGCATGGCAACCCTGGCCCAGATCGCTGCCGAAGCCCGCGTCAGCGAGGCGACGGTGAGCCGGGTGCTCAACTCCAAGCCCGGGGTCAGCGACAGCACCCGCCAGGCGGTGATCACCGCCCTCGATGTGCTGGGCTACGAGCGCCCGACCCAGCTGCGGCAGCGCAGCGCCGGCCTCGTCGGCCTCGTCGTGCCCGAGCTGGAGAACCCCATCTTCCCGGCCTTCGCGCAGGTCATCGAGGACGCGCTGGCGCGCCGCCGGTTCACCCCGGTGCTGTGCACCCAGTCACCGGGCAGCCTGTCGGAGGACGAGTACGTCGAGTCGCTGCTCGACCACGGCGTCGCCGGCATCATCTTCGTCTCCGGCAAGCACGCCGACACCCGCGCCGACCACGGCCGCTACCAGGCGCTGCTCGA
>JAYSEC010000089.1:0-12356 GCA_041914085.1 Nocardioides sp. | reverse complement strand
GTGTTGGTGACCACGACCTCCATGGCGGAGGAGTTCTTCAGCCGGTCGACCGCGGGGTCGGAGAGGATCGGGTGGGTCGCGGCGATGATCACGCCCGCGGCGCCGTCGGCCATGCACGCCTCGGCGGCCTTCACGATCGTGCCGCCGGTGTCGATCATGTCGTCGGTCAGGATGCAGATCTTGCCGGCGACCTCACCGACGACGCGGTTGGCCACGACCTCGTTCGCCACGTCGATGCGGCGGGTCTTGTGGATGAACGCCAGGGGTACGCCGCCGAGGCGGGCCGACCAGCGCTCGGCGACCTTGATCCGGCCGGCGTCCGGGGAGACGACGGCGAGCTGCTGGTCGCCGTACTTCTGCTTGACGTAGTCGGTGAGGATCGGCAGCGCCATCAGGTGGTCGACGGGGCCGTCGAAGAAGCCCTGGATCTGGTCGGCGTGCAGGTCGACGGTGATCAGCCGGTCGGCGCCGGCGGTCTTGAACAGGTCGGCCATCAGGCGCGCCGAGATCGGCTCGCGGCCGCGGTGCTTCTTGTCCTGGCGGGCGTAGCCGTAGAAGGGCATGACCACGGTGATCCGCTTGGCCGAGGCACGCTTGAGGGCGTCGACCATGATCAGGTGCTCCATGATCCACTCGTTGATCGGAGCGGTGTGGCTCTGGATCACGAAGGCGTCGCACCCGCGCACGGACTCCTCGTAGCGGACGTAGAGCTCGCCGTTGGCGAAGGCCCGCGCGTCCTGGGGGACCAGTCCGCACTCGAGGAGATCGGCGACCTCTCCGGCGAGCTCGGGATAGGCCCGTCCGCTGAAGACCATCAGGTTCTTCTCGGTCGTCCGCTTCATTCCGGTCACGCGACGCGACTCCTCGCTGTGCTGGTCAGCCTCGGGGGTGGCTCGTTCGGAGGTGCTGGCACGATTCTCACCCACCGACCCGGGCATCCCCAACCCCGGGTCACCCAGCGGATCCCGGGCCAGGCCCCGCGGCGCCCCTCTCCTGCTGTTCACGCGCCGTTCGCGCGGCCTCCGCCTGCGCGGTGCCGGCCCGCTTGGACTCGGTCCAGCCCTCGAGGTTGCGCTGCGGCGAGGAGCTCACGGCGAGCGCACCCGCCGGGACGTTGCGGCGTACGACGGTGCCCCCGGCGGTGCCGGCGCCGTCCCCGACCTCGACCGGGGCGACGAAGGTGTTGTTCGAGCCGGTCTTGGCGTGGCGGCCGATGACGGTGCGGTGCTTGGCCACCCCGTCGTAGTTGGCGAAGATCGTGCCGGCGCCGATGTTGGTGCCCTCGCCGATCTCGGCGTCGCCGACGTAGGACAGGTGCGGCACCTTGGCGCCCGCGCCGATCTCGGCGTTCTTGGTCTCCACGAAGGTGCCGATCTTGCCGTCGGCGCCGAGCCGGGTGCCGGGGCGCAGGTAGGCGAACGGGCCCACCGTGGCGCCGTCGCCGACGACCGCGAGCTCGCCGTGCGTGCGGACGACGCGGGCACCCGCGCCGACCTCGCAGTCCTTGAGCGTGGTGTCGGGGCCCACGACCGCGTCCTCGCGCACGACCGTCGCGCCGAGCAGCTGGGTGCCGGGCAGGATCGTGGCGTCGCGCTCGAGGACCACGTCGGCCTCGATCCAGGTGGTCGCCGGGTCCATGACCGTGACGCCCTCCTTCATCCAGCGGGTCACGATCCGGCTGTTGAGCCGGCGCCCGAGCTCGGCGAGCTGGGCGCGGTCGTTGGCCCCCTCGGTCTGGTCGACGTCCTCGATGAGGTGGGCGCCGACCGTGAGGCCGTCCTCGCGGGCGAGGTGGACGGTGTCGGTGAGGTAGTACTCGCCCTTGGCGTTGTCGTTGCTGATCCGCGGCAGCGCGCTGACGAGGAACTCGGCGTCGAAGGCGAGGATCCCGGAGCTGATCTCGTCGATCTCGCGCTGCTCGGGCGTCGCGTCCTTCTCCTCCACGATCGCCTCGACGTCGCCCTCGTGGTTGCGCAGGATCCGGCCGTAGCCGAACGGGTTCGGCACACGCCCGCTGAGGATGCTCACCGCCCGCTGGGCCGCCTCGTGCTCGGCGGCGAACGCCCGTAGCGACTCCCCCTCCAGCAGCGGGGTGTCGCCGGCCGCGACGATCACCGTGCCGGTGGTGGTGCCGGCGGCGTCCATCGCGATGCGCACGGCGTGCCCGGTGCCCTCCTGCGTCTCCTGCACGGCGAGCACGGCGTCGGGCATCAGCTCGGTGATGTGCGGACCGACCTGCTCGCGCTGGTGGCCGACGACGGCGACCACGCGGGTGGGCTCGACGGCCTGCACGGCCCGGAGCACGTGCCCGATCATGGAGCGCCCGGCGACGGGGTGCAGCACCTTCATGGTCTTCGACTTCATGCGGGTGCCGCCGCCTGCGGCGAGGACGATGACGGTGAGGTTGTCCATGGTCGCAGTCTGTCAAAGGTCCCGCCGGCCGCTGACAGCGCGGGACGTTGGGCCCTAGCGGTCCGTGCTCCGCGCGGGGTCGACTGGCGCCGAGGAGGTGCGATGACCGCGTCCTGGCGCCACACCCTGCGGCCGCCCGCGGGCCGGGTGCTGCGCGGTGACGTCGCCGCGGGCGTGACCGTGGCGGCGTACCTCGTGCCCCAGGTGCTGGCGTACGCCGGACTGGCGCGGGTGCCGCCCGTCGCCGGGCTCTGGGCCGCCTTCGTCGCGCTCGCGGTCTACTTCCTGCTCGGGTCCTCGCCGCAGCTGTCGGTGGGCCCCGAGTCGACGACGGCACTGATGACGGGGGCAGCCCTCGCCGCCATCACCGTGCCGGGCGAGTCACCGCAGGACACCGCCGCGCTGCTCGCGCTGGCGGTCGGCGCCGTGTGCCTGCTGGCCTGGGTCGGCGGGCTCGGCTTCCTCTCCGACCTGCTCTCCAAGCCGGTGCTGGTGGGCTACATGGCGGGCATCGCCGGCCTCATGGTGCTCTCGCAGGCCGCACGCGCGACCGCCGCGCAGATCCCCGACGGGGACCCGCTCGCGGAGGCGTGGTGGCTGCTCCAGCACCCGTGGGCGGTGCACGGCCCGACCCTCGCGGTGTGCCTCGGCACGCTCGCCGTGCTGCTGCTGGGGGCCCGCGTGTGGCCGACCGGGCCGGTGCCCCTCGCCGGCATGCTGGTCGCGACGGTCGTGGTGGCCGTCGCCCGGCTCTCCGACGACGGCGTGGCCGTGGTGGGCACGCTGCCCTTCGCGCTGCCGGAGGTCGGGCTGCCGTCGGTGTCCTCGCTCGGGTCGTGGGCGCTGCTGACCACGGCGCTCGCCATCGCCGTCGTCGGCTTCACCGACAACGTCCTCACCGCCCGCGCCTTCGCGGCTCGCCACGGCGACCGCGTCGACGCGCGGCGCGAGCTCCTGGCGCTCGGCGCGGCCAACGTCGCCGCCGGCGTGGTCCACGGCTTCCCGGTGAGCAGCTCGGGCAGCCGGACCGCGATCGTGGACGCCGTCGGCGGTAGGTCCCGGTGGGCCGGGCTGTCCACGCTGGGTGCCGCCCTCGTCCTGGTCGTCGCGCTGCGACCCGTGCTCGCCCGCTTCCCCGACGCGGCCCTCGCCGCCGTGGTCGTGTACGCCGGGCTGCGGCTGGTCGACGTCGACGAGTTCGTCCGGATCGCCCGCTACCGGCGCACGGAGCTGGCCATCGCGCTCGCGACGACGCTCGGCGTCCTCGTGCTGGGCGTCCTGGAGGGCGTGCTGGTCGCGGTCAGCCTGTCCCTCGTCGACGTCTTCCGCCGCGTCGCCCGCCCCCACGACGCCGTCGAGGGCCTCGTCCCCGACGTGGCCGGCATGCACGACGTCGACGACTACGACGACGCCACGCCCGTCCCCGGGCTGCTCGTCTACCGCTACGACGCTCCCCTGTTCTTCGCCAACGCCGAGAACTTCCTCGCCCGCGTGCGGGAGTCGGTGGCGGCCTACGACCCCGAGTGGGTGCTGCTCAACGCGGAGGCGATGGGCGAGGTGGACCTCACCGGGGCGGACGCGCTCGAGACGCTGCGCGCCGAGCTCGCCGAGCGCGGCGTCGTGCTGGCCCTCGCCCGGCTCAAGCAGGACCCCCGGGACGCGCTGGCGCCCAGCGGCGTGCTCGACCGGATCGGTGCCGACCACGTCTTCCCGACGCTCCCGACGGCGCTCGAGGCGTTCCGCGCCGCGACCGGACGGGAGTGAGGCGCTACGCCTCGCCCAGCAGCTGCGCGAAGAGCTCGACGTACTGGATGAGGTGGCGGTCGGCGAGGTAGTGGTCGCGGACGCGCAGGTGGGCCGCACGGCCCATCGCCTCGCGACGCCCGGCGTCGCCGAGCAGGGACGACAGCGCACGCGCCAGCCCGGCGCCGTCGCGCGGGTCGCGCAGCAGCACGCCGCTGACGCCGTCCTCGACCTGGTCGCGGATGCCGCCGACGGCGGACGCCACCACCGGCCGGGCCTTCCACATCGGCTCGGTCACGGTGAGGCCGAACCCCTCGGCCAGGCTCTTCTGCACCACGACGGTGGACCAGCGCTGCAGCGCGTTCACGGTGCGGGCGTTCGCCTCGAGGTCGTCCATCGGCACCGACAGCAGGTGGCTCCGCTCGCGCGCCGCGGCGGGGAGGGACCGCCACCGCTCCCGGCACTCGGCGAGCACCTCGGCCGCCTCCGGGTCGTCCGCCACTCCCGACGCCTCCGGCCCCGCGAGCACCAGGTGGGTGTCGGAGGGGAGCTCGTCGAGGTGGTCGGCGAACGCCTCGAGGACACCGGCCATGTCCTTGAGCCGGTCCCACCTGCTGACCTGCAGCACGACCTTCCCGTCCACCGGCAGGGGCGCTCCCTCGACCACGAGCCCCTCGCGGTGGACCAGCCGGGCGACCTCGCGGTCGTCGAGGTCGGTGTTCTTGGGGCTGAACGGGTCGAGCGACGGCGGGATCACCCGCAGCCACCGGCGGTCGACCCAGTCGGGGGCGAAGGACTCCCGCGAGAAGATGCAGGCGTGCGCCGGCTCGACGAGCGGGCGCAGGAAGCCCCACGCCTCCCGCGTCCACTCGTCGTGCTCGTCGAGCCCGACGTGGCAGCGCCACACCACGACGGCACCCCGGTCGCGCAGCGGCTGGGCCAGCCCGGCGGTCTGCGGGTCGTGGAGCAGCACCAGGTCGCCCGGCCGCACGAGCTCGAGGACCTGGTCGCGCTGGCGCGCCAGCGTGGCGTCGTACGTCGCCCGCGCCGCCGCGTCGAGCGCGCCCGCGTCCCCCGGAACACCGTGCAACCGGTTGTGCAGGCGCTTGGTGACGGCGAAGAAGTCGGGCTCGCCGCCCACGACGAGCCAGCGCACGTCGACCCCCGTCCCCGCGGCGTAGGCGACGAGGGTGTGCAGCATCTCCGCGACGCCACCGCCCCGAGCGGTCGAGTTGACGTTCCAGACGGTGCGCGCCGCCAGCAACCGGCGCGCCTCGGCGACGTGGGCCTCGAGCAACGCGATGCGCTCGGGCGTCAGCAGGGGCGCGAGCCGCTGCAGCGCCACCGGTTCGACCGGGACGACGTGGACGCCGGTCACGACGGGTGCCGGGGCGCCGGCAGCTCGATGGGAGAGCCCACCCGGACCTGGACGCCCGGTGCGGCGCGCCGGGCGACGTCGAGGGCCTCGTCCATGCGACGGATCGACCGCGCCCGCGCCGCGTGGTCGCAGGCAGGCACGGCGGGCTCGACCAGCTCGAGCGCGCGGTCGGACTCGCGGGCCAACCGAGCGGCGTCCGCCACGAGGCGGGCCAGCCCGGACACGTCGTCGACGACCAGCCGGACGGTGTCGGGCGGGCGCGGTGCGGGTGCGTGGGCCATGCCGTCCTCCTCCTGTCGTGGGCTGTCGCGGGCCCCGGGGTGCGTCGAGTCTCGCTCCCCCACCTGGGGGAGGACAGGGTCCTTGGTCCCCACCGTGGCCGGCCAAGTCGTGCCCTTCGACCCTGCCCGTCCACGGTCGCAGGCGGGACGATCGAAGGGAAGGAGCGGCCCCTGGTCGTGTCACGCACCGGCCGGGGGCCGCCGACGGAAGGGCCCCACCGATGACCACCTCAGCACCTCCCCCCGCAGCTCCCGCCCCTGCCCCGCACCCGGACTACCCGGTGCACGTCGACGCCGACCTCGACCCCGGCCTGAGCCGGGGGCTCTGGCTCGTCAAGTGGCTGCTCGCCGTCCCGCACTACCTCGTCCTGGCGTTCCTGTGGGCCGCCTTCGCCGTGCTGAGCGTGGTGGCCTTCTTCGCCATCTTGTTCACCGGCCGCTACCCGCGCGCGATCTTCGACTTCAACGTCGGCGTGATGCGCTGGAGCTGGCGCGTCTCCTACTACTCCTACGCCGTCCTCGGCACCGACCGCTACCCGCCCTTCACGCTCGCCGACGTACCCGACTACCCCGCCCACCTCGACGTGGACTTCCCGGAGCACCTCTCGCGCGGCCTCGTCCTGGTGAAGTGGTGGCTGCTGGCCATCCCCCACTACCTGGTGGTGGCGCTCTTCGCCGGCGGGGTGGCGTACGGCGTCAGCGGCGCCGACGACGAGGGCTGGATCACCATCAGCCTGATCGGCGTCCTGGTGCTCGTCGCCGCGGTCGTGCTGCTGTTCACCGGCCGCTACCCGCAGCAGGTCTTCGACCTGGTCCTCGGCCTCAACCGCTGGGTGCTGCGCGTCGCCGGCTACGTCGCCCTGATGACCGACGAGTACCCGCCGTTCCGCCTCGACATGGGCGGCCACGAGACGCACGCGTCGACCCGGGTGCCCGCGGGCCCGCCGCCTGCACCCGCCGCCGGGCAGCACGGCCGCCCGGGTGGCTGGACCGCCGGGCGCATCGTCTCGGTGGTGGCCGGCGCGGTGCTGGTGCTCACCGGCCTCGGCTTCGCCGGCGCGGGCGGGACGCTCGCGCTCGTCGGCGCGACCGACCGGGACGACGGCTTCGTGATGAGCCCCGCGATCGGCATGGACAGCGACGCCTGGGCCATCACCTCCGAGGACGCGCGGATCACCACCGAGGGCGCCCCCGACTGGGTGCCCGACCGGGTCCTCGGGGACGTGCGCGTCACTGCGGAGTCCGGCTCCGGTGACGCCCTGTTCCTCGGCGTCGCACGGTCCGCGGACGTGGCCGCCTGGCTCGACGGCGTCGGCCGCGACACCTTCCGCGAGGTCCGTGACGGCGAGGCCGTGCTCGAGGGGACGGCGGGAGGCGCTCCCGCCTCGGCCCCCGACGAGCAGACCTTCTGGGTCGCCCGCGCCACCGGCCCCGACGCCACGCTCGACTGGGAGCCGGAGGAGGGCAGCTGGACCTTCGTGCTGATGCGCGCCGACGCCTCCCCGGGCGTGGCCGCCGACGTCGCCACCGGCGCCGAGCTCCCCGTCCTGGACGTGGTGGTCGCCGTCCTGCTCGTCCTCGCCGGCCTGACCGTGCTCGCCGGCGCCCTGCTCATCGCCGTACCCGTCCGCACCGTCGCAAGGAGAGAACCATGAAGGCAGCAGTAGTCCCCACCCTCGGCGCACCGCTGGAGGTCCGCGACGTCCCGGTCCCCGAGCCCGGCCCCGGCCAGGTGCTGGTGCGGATCGAGACCTGCGGGCTGTGCCACACCGACATCCACGCAGCGCGCGGCGAGTGGCCGGTCAAGCCCAAGGACCTCCTCATCCCCGGCCACGAGGGCGTCGGGACGATCGAGGCGGTCGGTGAGGGCGACCTCCCCGTCTCCGTCGGGCAGCGCGTCGCACTGCCGTGGCTCGGCCACGCTTGCGGACACTGCCGCTACTGCGTCGCCGGCTGGGAGACCTACTGCACCAGCCCGTCCTACATGGGCTACACGATGGACGGCGGCTACGCCGAGTACGCCGTCGCCTGGGCCAGCCACGTCGTGCCGGTCCCCGACGCGGTGACCTCGCGCGACGCCTCGCCGCTGACCTGCGCGGGCGTGACGACGTACAAGGGGCTCAAGGTGGCCCACCCGCAGCCCGGTGAGACCGCGATGGTGGTCGGCATCGGCGGCCTCGGTCACCTCGGCCTGCAGTACGCGCGGGTCTTCGGCTCGCGCACCGTGGCGGTCGACGTGCACGACGAGAAGCTGCAGCTGGCCAAGGACCTCGGCGCCGACCACGTGGTCGACGCCCGCGGCGACCAGCAGGCCGAGCTCGAGGCGATCGGCGGCGTCGACGTCGCCCTCGTGACGGTGCCGTCGCCGGCAGCGATGCGCGCCGCGCACGCCGCCCTCAACCCCAACGGCCGCCTCGTCCTCGTGGGGCTGCCGGCGGACAACCGGCTGGAGCTCCCGGTCTTCGAGACCGTGCTCAAGGGCATCTCGGTCATCGGCTCGCTCGTGGGCACCCGCAACGACCTCGCCGAGTGCTTCGACCTGCACGCGCGCGGCCTGACCCGCGTCGTGACCGAGGGCCGCCGCCTCGAGGACGTCAACGCGTGCTTCGAGGAGGTCCTCGCCGGCGAGGTGCCCGCCCGCCTGGTGTTCGAGATGTAGCCAATTCGCTGGCGATCCAGGTCCCGCTCCGGCGACGATGCGGAGGTGGAGGACGAGGACTACGCCCGTGAGCTGTACGAGATCCTCACCCGCCCCCTCGACCCCGACGAGCCTGTCGACGCATACGGGACGGGCCCGGACCGCATCGACCGCTACGACGGCTTCGGCACCGAGGTGCGGGTCACCTCCCTCGACATCGTCCCCGGAGAGCACGGTGACCAGATCGAGGTCGGCTTCGTGTTCGATGTGGACTACCTCGGTCCGGCACCGGCGGAGGGCTCGTTGCGCCTCCCCTTCGCGGCTGAGTGGCGTGCGGCGCAGGGATTCACCTACCCGGCGCTGCACGCCCCGTGGGTCGCGTGGGGCGTCATGCGGGGCGTCGGTCGGCACCTCGACGCGCACCCTCCCGGCAGCACACCCGACCACGACCTGCCCGACCGGGCGACCCAGTGGTCGCTGCTGCTCGAACGGCTGGGTCGCGAGGGCGACGTGACGGAGGTGGCGCCGGGGCGGGTCGTCGTACGCCGTCGCGGTGTCGCCGACCTCACCGTCGTCATCACGCCCGACGAGTGGGAGCACGTGCTGCGACGCCACGGCGCGCCGACCTCCGCGAGGGTCGACTTCTACGACGAGCTGCTCGCCTCGGGACACCCTGACGAGGTCTTCGTCGTCTTCTGGGACGGTGACCTCGTGCGGTCGGTGCGCGGGGAGCTGCCGCCCGTCAACGGATCGCTTCGTGAGATCGCGGCCCTGCAGGCCGCACGCGACCGCGGGGAGGAGCCGTACCCGGGGGCGTACTGGTCGGCAGGCCCGCCGCCGCACACGGACTGAGCTCCCCGGGTAGGAGTCGAACCTACGTCGCTAGTCCTGATTCAAAGTCAGGCGGGCCCTGCCGGCAGACCAACCGGGGAATGTGCCGCCAAGCCTAGGGTCTCGGCCATCTGTCATCCGAAGCCGCACCCATGGAGGCCGCTTCGTATGACGGATTCCGTCGCCGGACGACTGAGGGACGTGGAACGTGTTGCGATGCGGCCGGCCGCGCGCCCCCAACGCAACACCTCCCAGATAGGCAGAATTACCGGGCCCCCTCTTCACCACACCTCCACACCGGTCCGGGCGATCCCTGATGCGACCCGGCGCCCCGGGCCGCTAGCGTGGCGGGCGTGACGGGGGAACTCACCGGGCTGCTGCCCACGAACCAGTCGGTCATCTCGACCGCGGGCCTCACCAAGCACTACGGCACCGTGCACGCGCTGACCGACCTCACGGTGGACGTCGGCCCGGGGGTGACCGGCCTGGTCGGCGCCAACGGCGCCGGGAAGTCGACGCTGATCAAGATCCTGCTCGGGCTCCTCGAGCCGACCGGCGGCACCGCCAGCGTGCTGGGCCACGACATCGAGCACGCCAGCCAGGAGATCCGGCGGCTGGTGGGCTACATGCCCGAGCACGACTGCCTGCCGCCCGACGTCAGCGCCAGCGACTTCGTGGTCCACATGGCGCGGATGTCGGGGCTCGGCGCCTCGCCGGCGCGCGAGCGGGCGGCCGACGTGCTGCGGCACGTCGGGCTCGACGAGGAGCGCTACCGGCCGATGGGCGGCTACTCCACCGGCATGAAGCAGCGCGCCAAGCTCGCGCAGGCGCTCGCCCACGATCCGCGCCTGGTCTTCCTCGACGAGCCCACCAACGGCCTCGACCCGGCTGCACGCACCGACATGCTGCGGCTGGTGCAGCGCATCGGCAGCGACTTCGGCATCGCCGTGCTCGTCACCTCCCACCTCCTCGGCGAGCTCGAGCAGGTCAGTGACCACGTCATCGTCCTCGACGGTGGCCACCTGCTGCGCTCCAGCGCCACCACCGACTTCCTGGCGCGCACCGGCAGCCTGCTGGTGGAGGTCGTCGGCACCGAGACCGAGCGCGACCGCCTCGGGGAGGCGCTCGCGCAACGCGGGCTCACCTGCCGTCCGCGCGGGTCGATGGTCGCGATCGACCCGCCGCCGCCGGAGCTGGCCGAGGCCGGCGTCGTGCAGGACCTGATCCGTGACGTCGCCGCCGAGCTGGGCCTGGGGCTGATGCGCCTCGAGCCCGACCGCGGCCACCTGGAGGACGTCTTCCTCGAGGGAGGTGCCCATGTCTGACCGCTCCGGAGTCATCCACGACCTCGGCTACCGCCGCTACGAGGGGGTGCGCGACGGCACCGGCACGATCGCCCGCACCCTGTACGTCACCGGGCTGCGCCACACGTACGGCCTCGGTCGCTCGGGCAAGTCGAAGATCCTGCCGTTCATCCTGCTGGCGATGGCCACGCTCCCGGCCGCCATCGTGGTGGGCGTGGTGGTGCTGACCGGCCTCGGCGAGCTGCCCGTCAGCTACGCCGACTACACCAACCAGGTCCAGCTGGTCGTGAGCCTCTTCGCGGCCGCCCAGGCGCCGGTCCTGTTCTCCCGCGACCTCCGGCACCGCTCGATCGTGCTCTACCTCGCCCGGCCGCTCGCCTCCTCGGTGTTCGCGCTGACCAGGTGGCTGTCGCTGACCACGTCGCTGCTCCTCTTCATGTGGGTGCCGACGTTCCTGCTGTTCGCCGGCGCCATGCTCGCCGGGCTCGACAAGAGCGACCAGCTCGAGGGGTTGCTGAAGGCGGTGGCGCTCCAGGTCCTGCTGGCCGCGCTCGTCGCCGGCCTCACCGGCCTGATCTCCTCGGTCTCGCTGCGCCGCGGCTTCGCCGTCGTGGGCTCGGTCGTCGCGCTGATCGTGGTCTCGGGCGTGGTCACCTCGGTCCAGGCGATCTCCAGCGCCCAGGACGCCGACACCATCGGCGTGGCGACCGGCCTGCTCTCGCCGTGGTCGATCTACAGCGGCCTCGCCGACACCTGGCGGGCCGGGGTCGTCACGTTCACACCGCCGGGCAGCGCCTGGGCACTGGCGTACGTCCTCGTCGCAGTGGTGCTGACCGCGCTGTGCGTGCTCGGGCTGGTGGCCCGCTTCCGGAAGGTGGGTTCGCGATGAGCACCCTGGTCCTCGACTCGGCCTCGCGCTGGTTCGGCAACGTCGTCGCCGTCAACGACGTGTCGCTGTCGATCGGCCCCGGCGTGACCGGCCTCCTCGGCCCCAACGGCGCCGGCAAGACCACGCTGATGGCGATGATGTCGGGCTTCCTCGCACCGTCGGCCGGCCACGTCACCCTCGACGGCCAGCCGGTGTGGCGCAACACCGACATCTACCGCCAGATCGGCCTGGTCCCCGAGCGCGAGCTCAGCTTCGGCTACCTCACCGGGCGCCAGTTCGTCCGCGCGAACGCCGACCTCCACCGCCTCCCCGACGCGGCCGCCGCCACCGAGCGGATCCTCGAGGAGGTCGACATGGTCGAGCCGGCCGGACGCCGGCTCGACACGTACTCCAAGGGCATGCGCCAGCGCATCAAGATCGCCGCGGCGCTGGTGCACGACCCGGCGGTGCTGCTGCTCGACGAGCCCTTCAACGGCGTCGACCCGCGCCAGCGGATGCACCTGATGGACCTGCTGCGCCGCCTTGGCGACGAGGGCCGCACGGTGCTCTTCAGCTCGCACATCCTCGAGGAGGTCGAGCGGTTGGCGCGCCACATCGAGGTGGTCGTCTCCGGCCGCCACGCGGCGTCCGGCGACTTCGGCGCCATCCGCCGGCTGATGACCGACCGCCCGGTGCAGTACGCCGTGCAGTCCAGCGACAACCGCACGCTGGCCGCGGTGCTCATCGCCCAACCGGCGGTCCGCGCGGTGAGCCTGCGCACCGACCAGCTCGACGTCCAGGTCGACGACCTGGGCAGCTTCGCCGTCGGCCTCCCCGGCTGGGCGAGGCAGCACGACGTGACCCTGTTCGAGCTCTCCCCCAGCGACGAGTCGCTGGAGAG
>JAYSEC010000088.1:0-12383 GCA_041914085.1 Nocardioides sp. | reverse complement strand
GCATCGGACGAGGCTCCCGATGGACGGGGCCTGCGAAGCATGGCCTGGATCCGGGCCATCAGGATCCGGGGGCTGAACGGTTTGGTCAGGTAGTCATCAGCCCCCACCGAGAGCCCGATGAGCGTGTCGACCTCTTCGCTGCGTGCGGTCAGCATCACCACGTAGGCATCGGAGAAGGTGCGCAGCTGCCGACAGACCTCCATTCCGTCCAGGCTGGGCAGACCCAGGTCCAGCACCACGACGTCCGGGTCGACGGCGCGGGCGGCCTCCACCGCCTCGAGCCCGTCATGAACCACCGCCACCTCGAAGCCGTCGCGCTCGAGGTAGCTGCCGATGAGTCCGGCCAGCTGCGTCTCGTCTTCGACCACCATCGCCCGGAGACCGGTTCGGGGGCGGCCACCCGCGGTACCCCCTGCCGGTGAGCCGGCCTTCTCGTCCATGACGTCCTCGCCCATACCCGCCATGGTCTCAGTCCGCTGCCCGGCCAGCCGTAGGTCAGCACCGGCGAGGGCACGTTCTTCAGCGAACCTTCACATGAACGCGACCGGGACACAGTGGTGTCCGGGCAATCGTGGGAGTCACCAAGCCAAGCGAAGGAGCTGAGGACGATGATGGGCTGGTACCACGACGGCATGGGTTGGGGCGGTTGGATCATCATGACCGTGGCCATGGTCGCGTTCTGGGCGTTGGTGGTCTTTGCCGTTCTCGCCCTGTTCCGCACGCAGCGCCCCGGTGGGTCCACCCCGGACCGCCGCGACCCGATGCAGATCCTCGACGAGCGGTTCGCCCGAGGCGAGATCGACGAAGACGAGTACCACGCCCGCAGCAGTGTGCTGCGTGCCTCGGTGCACTAGCCGCTCGCCCCTTCCCGCCTCGCACATCTCGCCTCTCGCCGAACCTGAGTCAGGAGCCCCCACTTGTCCGAGATCACTCGTCGCGCCGTCCTTCGCGGGGCCGCCGGGCTCGCAGGCGTGGCCGCCCTCGGCGGCCTCGCCGCTTGCAATCGGTCCACTGGCACAGCGGTCGGGCCCGCCGCCGACGCGGTAGCAGCGGCGGAGGCGGCGCGCCGGAAGCCCGGAGCTCGGGTGGTCACCGCGCGCCTCACGGCCCAGCCGGTGACCCTCGACCTGGGTGGCCAGACCGTGAGCACGTGGGCGTACGGCGACACCGCGCCGGGACCGCTGCTCCGCGTCGACGCCGGAGACGTGCTCCGGGTCGACGTCGCCAACCAGCTCCCGGACGCCACGAGCGTGCACTGGCACGGCCTCGCACTGCGCAACGACATGGACGGCGTGCCCGGACTCACCCAAGATCCGATCGACGCGGGAGAGACGTTCCGCTACGAGTTCACCGCACCTCACCCGGGCACGTACTTCTACCACCCGCACTCCGGAGTTCAGCTGGACCGCGGCCTGTACGGCGTCCTGGTCGTCGACGACCCTCAGGAGCCCGGTGAGTACGACGCCGAGTGGATCGTCGTCCTGGACGACTGGGTCGACGGGACGGGCCGCACCCCGGACCAGGTCCTTTCCGACCTGCAGCAAGCCGGCGGCGACGACTCCATGGGCGGCATGCACGACATGGGCGGCACGGGCATGGAGGGGATGGACCACGGCTCGATGGGCTCTATGGGTGGGATGGAGGTCATGCGGTCGCCCCTGCTCGGTGGTGCCGGGGATATCACCTACCCGTACTACCTGCTCAACGGCCGGACAGCCGCCGATCCGGCGACGCTGTCGGCGAAGCCGGGTCAACGCGTTCGGATCCGCTTCGTCAACGCCGGCTCGGACACGGCGTTCCGGGTCGCCGTCGGTGGGCACCGCATGACCGTCACGCACAGCGACGGCTTCCCCGTCGTGCCGGTGCCCACCGACGCGCTACTGATCGGGATGGGCGAGCGCTTCGACGCCACCGTCACCTTCGGCGACGGCGTGTTCGAGTTGGTTGCCTCGGCCGAGGGCAAACAGGGCCAGGCGCTGGCTGTGATCCGCACCGGCGCCGGTCGCCCGCCCACGGCTGACGTCAAGGTCCGCGAACTGTCGGGCAAGGTACTGCTCGGCACGGCGCTGTCGGCGGTCGAGTCGGCCCGCCTGGACCGACGGTCGGCCGACCGAACCCACGACCTGGTCCTGGGCGGCACCATGGCGCCCTACCGCTGGACCATCAACGGCAAGACCTTCCCCGACACCGACCCGTTGCGGTTGATTCAGGGTGAGCGGGTCCGGCTGCGCTTCGTCAACCAGTCGATGATGTTCCACCCCATGCACGTGCACGGCCACACCTTCGCGCTGAGGGGCGGCGGAGCCCGCAAGGACACGGTCATCGTGCGCCCCATGGCGACCCTCGACGTCGACCTCGAAGCCGATAACCCAGGACAGTGGGCGACCCACTGCCACAACATCTACCACGCCGAGACCGGCATGATGACCACGCTTTCCTACCAGGCACAGGAGTGACGATGTCCGACCACCACGCTGCCGCCGGGGAGGTAGCGGACGACCGCCTCGACGAGTCCCGCGCCGAAAGCACCCCCAACCAGACTTCGCAGAGGCGGGGCGTCCTGGCCACCGCTTGGAGTGCGGTGACCGCTGTGGTGGGCGGCATCATGGGCCTCCTTCCCCACCTGCTGCACCACGTCGGGCTCCTCGGAGGAGCGGTACTGGTGACCGGCGCCACCGGCAACGTCCTGTTCGCCGTACTGGGATTGGTGTTCTCCCTGCCCCTGCTTCGGCGCCTCTACCGGCGCTTCGGCTCCTGGAAGGCCCCCGCCCTCGCTCTGGGCGTGTTCGCGCTGATGTTCTCGCTCTCGGCGTTCGTCATCGGCCCGGCCATCAGCAACGACGATCCGAGTCAGGACCGGGACCGCACCCCCGTGCAGACCCCAGACCCTGACGAGCACGAGGGCCACCACGACTGACGAGCCCTCACGACAACGGCACGAGTCACCGAGGAGGTCCCCATGGACACCGCAGTGGCCCTGGTGCAGGCCTACCTGCACGTCAATGGCTACTTCACCGTCGTCGAGCACCCGGTCCTGGAGAGTCTGCGCGCCGGCCAGGTGCGCACCGTCACCGATCTCGACGTCCTGGCCTATCGCCTTCCCGGTGCCGGCCACGACCTGATCCACCGGCGCTCAGGAACCGTGCCCCAGCGCCTGAGCTCCGAGGTCGACCCGGCCCTCGGCGCGCCGACTGGCCGAGCCGACATGATCGTCGGCGAGGTCAAAGAAGGTCGTGCGCGACTGAACCCGGCTCTGCGCGACCCGGCGACACTAGAGGTCGCGCTCGCGCGGTTCGGGTGCTGCCCCGCCGAGGAGGCCCGAGACGTCTCGCGTCGGTTGCTCGACCATGGCCGCGCAGCCACCAGGGCCGGCCATGAGATCCGGGTGGTGGCCTTCGGCGGCACACCGGGCCAGGTAGAACCTCACAATCCGTGGACGACCGTGCCCATGAACCACGTCGTGAAGTACCTCCAGGCCTATCTCCACGCACACTGGCAGGTGCTGCGCCACGCGCAGATCCACGACGAGGGACTCGCTGTCCTCGCGCTGATGGAGAAGTGGGGGCTCAGCCACCCCGCCGCTGGCCGCCTCCCCGTCCCGTAAGGAGGCGCGTCATGGCCGAGTGCGAGTGCGACCAGCCACATGTACCCCGCCGGGTTGTGCTCACCGGCGGGCCAGGTGCGGGCAAGACGGCCGTCCTGGAACTCGTACGCCGCTCGCTGTGCCGACACGTCAAGATCCTGCCGGAATCGGCAGGAATCGTCTTCGGTGGCGGGTTCCCGCGCGACGACGACGCGGAATGTCGACGCGCGGCGCAACGGGCGATCTTCCACGTTCAGAAGGAACTCGAGGCGACCGGGGACGCCCACAATCCGGCAATCGTGCTGTGCGACCGCGGCACAGTCGACGGGCTCGCGTACTGGCCCGGGCCACCGGGCGACTTCTGGACCTCGACGGCCACCACGCTGGACACCGAGCTGCATCGGTACGACACAGTGCTGCATCTACGCACGCCAACCGCGGACCAGGGCTACAACCACCAGAACCCGCTGCGGACCGAGACGGCCCTCCGTGCGGCCGATGTCGACGCCCGCATCCTGGAGGCCTGGCAGCGCCACCCCCATCGCCACGTCATCCCATCCACCGGCGACTTCCTCGAGAAGGCGACCCGAACCCTGGACCTGCTGCGAGAAGAGCTCCCTGCCTGCTGCGCCAGCCACCTGGACCTCAACGCCGCACCCACCCTCCCTCCCACCTGACATGTGGCCGCCGCGGTGACTCGCCGCCCTTCAGCCCCTCCGAGGACTTCGACGCCACGTGGTTCTTCAGCGAACCTTCACAAGACGGCGCCGGTCACCTTCACCCCGCGGCGAGACCCTCGAAGTGGACCGAGGAGACCAGCGGTCCACCGAAGTTGGAGGAAGTCATGAGTAACCGTTGGAGCATCAACATCACCCCCGCCGAACGCGTCGCTCGCGTCGCCATCGGCGGTCTCGCCGCGATCGCCGGCGCGTTCCTGCTGGGCGGCGCCGCCTCCACCTTGGCGGTCGTCCTCGAGCTGCTACTCGTACTGGCAGGCCTCGACCTGGTCGTCACCGGAGCGCTCGGACACTGCCCGCTCTACGCCAAGCTCGGCCACGTGCCCGCATCCCTGAACGGTAGGACGTCATGAGCACCCCGAACGGCATGGACCGCGAATCCCTCCGCGACTCCCAGCAATGGCCCTACCAGCCAGAGCCCTCGACACCCACCGAGCCCCACCACGCCGGACAGGAGCCCGACGGCGGCGCCCACGGAGCGCACGGTGGTCACGGTGGTCACGGGCTGATGATGATCGTCTGCTGCATCCCCATGCTCGCCATCGCCGGCCTGCTCTTCCTCACCGGCGTAGCAGGTTCCGGCATCATCGTCACGGCTCTGCTGTGCACCGCGATGATGGCGGCCATGATGTTCGCCATGCCCGGCGGGCACGGCGGTCACGGCCACAAGTAGCACGAACGTCGAGCCACGCTCGGCAAACGGAAGTGAGCCACATGAAGGCCAGGGTTGAAGCCTCGGTCCCGGTCACCCGCCGGTTTCTCACGACGCATCCGTTCCGCACCGCCGCCGGAGCCGCCGGGATCGGGCTCGCCCTGATGCTCATGCTGCTGCTGGCCGGACTCTGGGTCGGCGTCCAGGACCGCGTCACCACCTACGACGACCACCTCGGTGCCGACCTGGTCGTCGTCCCGGCCGGAACGCGCAACCTCTTCGCCGACCCCGGCGCTCTGCCGGCGCCGGCCGTGGACGCCATCGCCCAGGCCCCTGGCGTGACACGAGCCGCGCCGCTGCGCGGCATGTATCAGATCCTCGAGTTGTCGCACGGCAAGGCTGCCGTGGCCGCGGTCGCCTACGAACCCGGCAGCGGGCTCGGTGGCCCCTGGGCCTTCACCGATGGCCGTGCCCCCGAAGCCCCCGACGAGGTGGCCATCGATGCTTTGTGGGCCGAACAACACGACTTCGCCATCGGCGATCGGCTGCCCATTCTCGGACACCCGATGCGGGTGGTCGGCCTCACCGACGACACCGCACTGTTCATGACCCCGCTGCTGTTCACCACCACGGCCGGGATGGACCAGATGCTGCGGGCTACCGGCACCACCGGAGCGGTGCTGGTCACGACCGCGGACCCCGATGCCGTAGCAGCGCAGCTGCGTGACGAGGGGTACACCGTGCGCACTCCTGCCGAACTGCGGGAGGCGTCCCTGCGACTGGCGACCGACATCTACGGCTCGCCGGTACGGCTCATGGTGGGCGTGGCCTTCGCAGCCGGCACCCTGATCGTCGCGCTCGTGGCCTACACCCGAGTCACCGAACAACAGCGGGACCTGGGCGTCCTCAAGGCCCTCGGCGCCACGCCCGGCCGGCTTCGCCGAATCGCGGTGACCGAGACCGTGGCACTGACGGTGCTCGGCACACTGGCCGCGATCGTCCTGCTGATCATCACCCGGGAAGTCCTCGCCTGGTGGCGACCCGCATTCCCGGTGCTGCTCACCTCCGGCACCATCGCCCAGACCGCCGCCGCAGCGGTCACGATGGCACTACTCGCCGCATGGCTACCGGCACGCCGACTCAACCGGCTCGACGCAGCTTCCGCATTCCGGAGCGGACGATGACCACCACCACGCAACCAACTCCGCCGCGATCCGATCACCCACGACGCGCCCTCGCGACAGGAGCCGTGCCCGTGGGGCGCCGCTTCCTGTTCGCCGACCGCCGCCGCGCCACGCTGACCGTCCTCGGCGTGGCCGCCTCCCTGCTACTGGTCCTCGTCCTCGGCGGCATCTTCGCCGGGGCCGTCGACCGCGTCACCTACTACATCCGCACCTCCCCGGCCGACGTGTTCGTCTCCCAGGCCGGGGTCCGCACCATGCACATGTCCGCCTCGACGCTCCCCGCGGACACCCCCGAGCGCGTCGCCGACATACCGGGAGTTGCCTGGGCCGCACCGATCGCGTTCGCCTCCGGCTCGGTAGCCGGACCACAGGGCCGGCAGCTGTCCTACCTCATCGGCTACGACACCCGCACCCGCCGGGGCGGCCCCACACGCCTCGTGGCCGGCCGCACACCGGCCGCCGGCGAGGCCGTCCTGGACGAGCAGGCAGCCAAACAGCTCGGAGTCCAGGTCGGCGACCAGTTCACGGTCATGGGCACGTCCCTGCGCGCTGTCGGCTTCTCCACCGGCGGCAGCAGCATCACCAACACCACCGTCTTCGTCGAGCTCAGCGAGTTCGGCCGGATCCACGACGACCGCGTTTCGTACGTCCTCACCGGGCTGGACCCAGGCGCCGACCCAGAAGCGGTCACGGACCGGATCGAGGCCGAAGTCGGTGGCGTCACGGCCCAGACCCGCGAGCAGTTCGCCGACTCCGAAGCCCGCATCGTCACCGATATGAGCGCTGACCTGCTCCGGCTGATGTCCTCCATCGGGCTCGTCATCGCGCTCGCCGTCATCGCCCTGGGACTGATGACGGCCACCTTGAACAGGCTGCGGGACTTCGCCGTCCTCAAGGCTCTCGGCGCCCGCACACCTCGGCTCGCGGCAGCGGTGGCGATGCAGGTGCTGCTCACCGTCGTACTCGCCTCCACCGTCGCCACCACAGCCGCGCTGGGGCTGGCGTGGTTGCTGCCACTCGCCGCTCCAGCGGTCCAGATCTCCATCACCACCGCCGCCGTCGCACAGACCACCACCACAGCGCTCCTGGTCGGCCTCATCGCCGCCCTGTGGCCGCTGCGCCGCATTGCCGCGCTCGACGCGGCAACCGCCTTCCGGGAGACACGATGAATACCAACGCCCCCACCACCTCCGGCAATGCCTCGGTCCCCGACCCAGTGCTCCGGTCACCGGGCAACAACAGGCCCCACGGTGAATGGACCAGGTCCGGGGTGCTGACCGTTCGAGGGCTCACGAAGACGTACGGGGCGGGCGAGACCGCCGTGGATGCCGTGCGAGCAGTCGACCTCGACCTCGCCGCCGGGGAAGTGCTCCTCGTGATGGGGCCGTCCGGATCGGGCAAGACCACCTTGCTGCTGATGCTCGGCGCACTGCTGCGTCCGAGCGCAGGCTCCATCACCGTCACCAGCCGTGACGGCGTCGACGTGGACATCGCCGCGGCGCGTGAGAAGGAGCTCCCTGTGCTGCGGTCGCGCACCTTCGGGTTCATCTTCCAGGACTACGCCCTCTTGGACGCACTCACGGCCACCGAGAACATCGCAGTTGCCGCCAATCTCGCCGGCACCACCGGATCCGCCGCCCGCCACCGCGCCACCCAGCTGCTCGAGCGCGTCGGCCTTGCCCACCGGGCAGCGGCGCGGCCCTCCCAGATGTCCGGCGGCGAACAACAGCGCGTCGCAGTCGCACGCGCGCTCGCCAATGACCCACCCGTTCTGCTCGCGGACGAACCCACCGCCAACCTCGACGCCTCTCGCGGCCGAGACCTCGCCCGGCTGCTGCGCCAGCTCGCTGACGAGGACAGCCGCTCGATCGTCATCGTGAGCCACGACGATCGACTCCGAGAGATCGCCGACCGCGTGCTCTGGTTGGAGGACGGGCAGTTCCGCCACGTCGCCGCGCTTGCCGTCGATCCCGTCTGCCGCATGCAGGTCGAGCCGAACGGACCCCACGCGAGCTGGCGCGGCGAGCAGTGGTGGTTCTGCTCTGACGCCTGCCGACGGGAATT
This sequence comes from Nocardioides sp., assembly GCA_041914085.1. GTDB lineage: Bacteria > Actinomycetota > Actinomycetes > Propionibacteriales > Nocardioidaceae > Nocardioides. The sequence goes on along the minus strand of JAYSEC010000088.1, from coordinate 4,163 downwards.
TGTCACCAAGCCCGAGCGATTCACCCCACGGCCAGCGTCCACCTAGGCCGTGCTGCCGCAGGGTCGGCAGTCGTCATCAGCGGACTTGCGCCCGGAACCGGAACGCGTCCCGTCGCGTGTCGGTCTCGACGAGACCGAACCCGGCAGCCTTCAGCCGTGCCGGCAGTTCCTCCGGGTCGACCAAGGTGCAGGTGTCGCCGATGTGTGCCAGCGCGAACAGCGGACCCCACCGGCTGTCCGAGCCCGCCAACCTGCCGTTCGGGCGCAGGACCCGGCCGGCTTCGGCGTACAGGCGATCCTACGCCGCCGCCGTGGGCAGGTGATGCAGCATCGTGAAGCAGACCACCGCGTCGAACGAGCCTGACGCGAATGGAAGCGCCGTCGCGTCACCATGTCGCACGTCCACCCCCGGGTGTCTTCGTGCGAGCGCCGTGGCATCGGCTGCGTCGTAATCCAGGCACGTCAGCGATCCCACCTGCTGCACCAGCCAGTCTGTGGTCAGTCCCGGGCCCGGCCCGAGCTCCAGGACGGACGCTCGCTCGAGGGAGATGCCGTCCAACGCCCATGGCAGCAGCGCTCTCACCTGGGCGCGCCAGATCCGGGATCGGCAGTAGACGCGATGGATCAGGTTCACCGTGGAGTCCTTCCTTCATGCACGCGGGCGGCCTCCCACCTCGATCTGACTATGCGGCTCGACCACTGTCCAGTCATGTGATCGGCCTTCATCGGTTCTTCATCGAAACCACCGGCGATCCGTCTGGGTCAAGCGGCGAGGGTGATGGCGCGGTCCCCACCGGGCCGACGTCGTCTATACGAAAGGTTCGCCCATGAGCTCAACATCCGGCACCGGTCCCGATGCGGCTTCTGCGCAGCTCCCGAAGGATCGGCACGGGTGGAGCCGGCGGATGCGCGTCGTTGCTCTCTCCGCCGGTGCGTTGGCCGTGCTTGCCGCCGCGGGTGGCCTGGCGGCGCTCAACGGCTATGACGACCGCGCCGACGAGGGCTCGACGGCGGCCGCTCTCGCCGGCCACCGCGGCATGGTGGAGGGCACCGTCTGGATCGCCAACGAGGGCGGCGACTCGCTCACGGCAATCGACGCCGCCACCAACCGGGTCGTGACCACCGTCGCCGGCGTCGAAGGGCCGCACAACGTGCAGGTGTCTCCCGACGGTGCGTCGGTGTGGACGGTGAGTGGCCACGACGGATACGCCGCGATGCTGTCCGCGGGGAGCTTGGACCTGCACGGTGTGGTCCCGACCGGCTCGGCACCAGCCCATGTCGTGGTCTCCCCGGACGGGGCAACCGCGTACACCACGAACGGCGCGGACGACACCGTCTCCGTCATCGACGCGTCCACCATGAAGGCCATCGACACCATCAAGGTGGGCCATGGCCCGCACGGCCTCCGACCCAGCCCGGACGGCCGCTGGCTTGTCGTGGCGAACGTCGCCGACACCACGCTCAGCGTCATCGACACCCGGACCAACCAGCTGGTCACAGACGTCGAAGTCGGGAAGGCCCCCGCGCAAGTCGCCTTCTCCCCCGACGGCCGGTTCGTCTACGCCTCCCTGAACGGCGAGGACGCCGTCGCCAAGGTCGACATGACGTCGCGCAAGCTGGTCGGCACGGTCGCAGTCGGAGACGGCCCCATTCAGACCTATGTCAGCGGCGACAACCGCTACCTCCTCGTCGCCAACCAGGGCACCGAAGACTCGCCCGGGACCGCCGTCTCGGTGATCGACATCAAGACGTTCACCGTGACCGCAACCGTCGAGACCGGACAGGGCTCCCACGGCGTCGTCGTCGACCCCTCGAGCCAGCACGCCTACGTCACCAACATCTACGGCGACGACGTCGCCGTCCTGGACCTCCAGGAACTCGAGGTCGTGGCCCGGATCCCCGTCGGAGACAAGCCCAACGGCGTGAGCTTCTCCCCGCTCCCGAACGACGCCGAAGACGGCAGCGTCACGCTCGACCTTTCCACGGATCCCGAAGTGCCCGCCGACGAGATCGAAACCGATCACGGAGACGGCCACCAGGACGGTCACTGATCCTCTGGAAGGCGACGCCGCCTCAGTGCGGCTGACTCAGACCCAGGCATCGGGGTGGACATCGCCAGCCATCACCGCGCAGTTCGCCACGCTGGGCCAGCGTCCGCCGAGTTTTTGGGTCATCAATCCGCGACATAAGCGGAAACGGTTCAAAATACGAGTGGCCTCTGACCCGCGTTTCTGCAGGTCAGAGGCCACTTTTCAGTAGCGGGGGCAGGATTTGAACCTGCGACCTCTGGGTTATGAGCCCAGCGAGCTACCGAGCTGCTCCACCCCGCGTCGGTGAAGAGAACATTACAGGGGTGGTCCGCACGACCCAAATCGGGGGTGCGGTGGGCGTCAGCCGGCCAGGCGCACGGCCTCCTCGACGAGCGCGCGACCCTCCTCCATCAGCCGGGCCCACTTGACCGTGTTGCCGGCCTGCTGCGCCGCGTCGGCCTCGGCGAACTTGGCCTCCGCCTGCTGGAGCAGCTGGCGGATCTGCGCCTGCGTGCCGCCGGGCGCCGGAGTCGTCGGGGTCTCGGTCGGCGACTCCGACGGCGACGCGCTCGGCGTCTCGGTCGGCGTCTCGGTCGGGGTCTCGGTCGGGGTCTCCGTCGGCGTGTCGGACGTGCCCGCGAGCGCGTCCTCGATCGCCTCGACCAGCGTGGTGCCGATGCCGACGCGGTTCTCGTACGAGACCAGGACGAAGCGCAGGATCGGGAAGTTCGACTCCCCCGCTCGGCGCGTGTAGACCGGCTGGACGTACATGAACGAGTCGCCGATCGGCAGCGTCAGCAGGTTGCCCGGCACGCGGTCGGCGTCACCGGTCGTGTACGGCAGCAGCGCCTGGCTGACGTCCTCGTTGGTCGAGAACGTGTTGGCGATCTGCAGCGGCCCGCCGGTCGGTTCGTTGGGCAGCTCGAGCACCGAGATCGTGCCGTAGTCGGGACTCGTCGCGTCGCTGTTGACCGCCATGTAGGCCGCGAGGTTGTTCTCCTTCTCGCGCGGCACGTAGACCGACGTCAGCGACCACGTGTCGCCGTCACCGGTGTCGGTGAATAGGCGGTAGGGCGGCTGGAGCCGGGTCGTGCGCTGCGGGTCGCTGGGCACCTCCCAGCGGCTCGATCCCTCGAACCACGCCGACGCCGAGGTCTCGTGGTAGCGCTGGAACTGGAAGCGCTGGGCCTTGAAGAGGTCCTCGGGGTAGCGGAGGTGCTCCCGCAGCGACTCGGGGATGTCGTCCTTGGGCTGCACGACGCCGGGGAAGATCTCGGTCCACGCCTCGAGGATCGGGTCCTCCTCGTCCCACTCGTAGAGCGTCACGGTGCCGTCGTAGGCGTCGACCGTGGCCTTGACCGAGTTGCGGAGGTAGTTGACCTCGTCGGTCGGCAGCGTCTGGAAGCCGGTGTCCTCCTGCAGGGAGTCGTCCGTCATCTCCTCCAGCGACTCGCGCTGCGAGAGCGGGTACTTGTCGGTGACGGTGTAGCCGTCGAGGATCCACTGGATCCGGCCGTCCACGACGGCGGGATAGGGGTCGGAGTCGACGGTCAGCCACGGGGCGACCTTCTCCACCATCTGGCGCGGGTTGCGGTCGTAGAGGATCTTGGAGTTCTCGTGCACGCGGCTCGACAGGATCAGGTTCGGCTCGCTGAAGCGCACGGCGTAGAGCAGCTGCGTGAAGATGTTGCCGATCGGCACGCCGGCATCGCCGTCGTACGTCGTGGCGACGTCCTCCTCGCTGCGGTCGCCCTGCGGGAGGTCGAACTCCACCGGCCCGCCGTCGGGGTCGAGGCCGACGATGCTGTAGGACGGGCTCTGCTCGCCGAAGTAGACCCGTGTCTCGTAGCCGTCCTCACCGGCGAGGCGGGTGAGGGTGTCCTCGTCGGCCTCCGCGCCCTCGGCCCACTGGATGCCGGTCTGCTGGGTGGAGTCGTCCTCGGGACGCTGGTTGGCGAAGGCCGCGATCACGCCGTTGCCGTGCGTGTAGGCGGTGTGGAGGTTGGACCAGTTCTGGTCGTTCTCCGCGAGCCCGCTCTGATCGAGCTCGCGCACGCCGAGGACCACGGCCCGGTCCGTGCCGTCGATCTCGTAGCGGTCGACGTCGAGCACGTTGGGCACCGAGTAGTAGGC
>JAYSEC010000087.1:9363-12427 GCA_041914085.1 Nocardioides sp. | reverse complement strand
TCTCGACACGTCGCCCGACTGCCTCGGCGCAACCTGTCAGTCGCGTTGGGGCTCAGGCGCCGTAGCGGTCGGCCACCTCGTCGAAGCGCTCGCGGGCGGTCGCCACGATGGAGTGGTAGTCGTCGTGGTCGAGCCGCAGGATGCCGAGCAGCGGCGTCACCTCGCGGCGACGGGCCACCTGGGTCTCCAGCTCCGACGGGTCCGCGTCCCGGGTGATGACCTCGTACGACATCGCGCACGCGACCCCGACCGCCGCACTCACGGTGGACAGGTCACCGTGCGTCTCGTGGTGGTCGCGGATCCCGTCGACGATGGTCAGCGGGAGTCCCCACGCCTCGGCCACCGTGCCGCCGATGTCGGCGTGCGTGAGCCCGAAGACGACCCGCTCGGTCTCGACGATGTCCGTGCCGTCGGTCGCCGCGGCCAGGGCCAGCGAGTCCAGGATCTGCTTGCCGAAGTGCTGGGCGAGCACCACCATGCCGAAGTCGTGCAGCAGCGCGGCGGTCCCCACCTCCGGCGGGACCGGGACACGGGCGCGCGAGCGGATCAGCTCGGCCGCGATCGAGGCGGCCACCGACCGCTGCCAGAGGGCGCCCGGGCGCAGGCCGTACGCCGGCAGCGCCTGCATCATCCGGCCACCGACGCGCGAGGCCAGGGTCAGCGACAGCAGCGTGCTGGGACCGAGGCGCACCACGGCGTCGCGCACCGAGGTGATGGTGCCGCGGTGGCCGAGGGCGGCCGAGTTGGCCCGACGCAGCAGGTCAGCGGTCAGCGACACGTCCAGCGACACCGTCTCGGTGATCTCGCGGATGTCGGCGTCCGGGTCCGTGACCAGCGTGGCCAGCCGGGCGACGGTGTGGGGAAGGGGTTCGACGGACTCCGCGGAGGCGAGCAGGTCTGCGCGGTCGACGAGCGGCGTGGTGGTGGTCACCCCGTCGTGATCGGCAGGCCGGGACGAGACCTGAGGGAAATCGACGGACTCACTCGCGGCGGGCGGTGATCACCCGGACGTTGCCCTCATCGTCGGCCACCGAGCCGACCTCGGCCCAGCCCGGGAAGCGGAGCACCCGCTTGTGCCAGTAGGGGCCCTGTCCGAGGCCGATCTCGAAGCACAGCCAGCCGCCCGGGCGCAGCCACGTGGGTGCCTCCTGGACCAGCCGGCCGACGATGGACAGCCCGAGGCTGCCGCCGTCGAAGGCGAGCCGCGGCTCGTGCTCGGAGATCTCCGCCGGCATCTCGCCGACCTTGGCCGAGGAGATGTAGGGCGGGTTGCAGATCACCACGTCGGCCGAGCCGTGGAGGTCCTGGGGCAGCGCGTCGAAGAGGTCGCCCTCGTGGAGCCGCACCCGGTCGGCCGCGTCGATGAAGACCATGTTGGCCCGGGCCAGGCCGACGGCGGAGGTCGACAGGTCGGCGGCGTGGATGCTCAGGTGCGGTGCGGCGACGGCCACGCCGGCGGCGAGGTTGCCGGCGCCGGTGCACAGGTCGATCACGAGCGAGGCGTCCGTCGCGCGGACCAGGTCGAGCGCGGTCCGGCCGAGGATCTCGGTCTCGATGCGTGGGACCAGCGCCTCCGGGCCGGCGAGCAGCTCCACGCCCATGAAGCTCTGTCGCCCGGTCAGGTGCGCGAGCGGCACGCCGGTGACCCGCCGCTCGACGAGGGCGGCCAGCAGCCGCTCACCCTCGGGCGTGAGGGGGGCGAGGTCGCGCCCTGTCGCGGCGACCACCGACATCGGGGTGCCGGCCGCCGTCGCCCACAGCGCCCGCAGCGTCGAGTCCGGCGTCTCCTCCGGGTGGTCCGGGAGGATCGCCACCTCGGCCTCGAGGCGCTCGAGGTGGTGCCGGAAGAGGGCCGGCTCGGTCAGCTCGATGGTGTTCATCCGTCCTCCGTCTGCGTCAGTACGTCGAGGAAGCGCGCCGCGAGCATCGCGGACCCCGCCTGGTTGAGGTGCTCGCGGTCGCCGTCTGCCCAGCCCGTGGCCAGGGACGCGGTGCGCACGCCGTCGGCGCCGGTGCCCTCCGCCGCGGCGATGTCGAACAGGTCGTCGTCGCCGTACGCCTCGCGGACGAGCGCGTTGTAGCGCTCGCGCGCCGCGTTGTCGTCGCCGCGGACGGCGACCTTGAGGTGCTGCTTGATCCCGGACGGCGCTGCCGTGAGCGGGACCGTGGTGTGCAGGAAGCGGACGTCCGGGTGGTCGCGCTCGAGCGCGTCCATCGTGGAGCGGTACGCCGCGAACACCGCGTCGACGTCGGTCTTCGCCGTCACGTCGGTGTAGCAGAGCTTCACCAGGGCCACGTCGACGACGTCGGCCATGCCGGCGCGCATCGTCGCGTCGAAGCTCGCGATCTTGCCGAGCGGGTCGCCGTTGGTCCCGATCTCCGCGTGGACGATCGCTCCTCCCTCTGCAGGGAGCTGCGGCGGAGGCTCGCCGGGAGCGACCTGGACGATCGCGGGAGGGGCGACGCCCTGCTCGTCGTAGAGCTGCTCGAGGCCGCCGAGCATGTTCCAGCCGATCGACATGTGGCCGAGGAAGACGCGCTCGCCCGCCGCGGCGGTGAGCTCGGTCGGCGGGACGGACTCCACGGCCGTCCCCGGGAAGGGCTCGGGCTCGCGCGGCCCCCATGACCGGGCGAGCACGACGGCGCCGACGGCAGCCACGAGGGCAGCACCGAGCAGCACACGCCTCACGACGGCCGCCTTCATCCCCCTGCGCCCCCCTTCACCCGGCCACGGTAGGAGCGGCGCCCACCCGTGACGCCCCCACGCGTCGACCTGACCCATTCTGGGGACGGCGCCGGCGAGCGCGTCACGACGTCCGCTGCCGCGGTGACCGGGGTCCCGGGCCGTCGGGGTGGGAGGCGTCGTAGGCACGGGAGACCTTCTGGGGGACCACCATGCGCCAGGCGTCCACGACGAGCTCGCGAGCCTCGACCGCGTCGAGCTCGGCCAGCGTGGCGTGCACCCAGTTGAACCGCATGTCCGACGCGTCGGGAAGGTGGAAGCGCGGGTCGCTGTCGACCAGCGCCTGTCGCTCCTCCTTGGGGAAGGCGAAGCCCATCACGG
>JAYSEC010000087.1:0-9263 GCA_041914085.1 Nocardioides sp. | reverse complement strand
TCGCTGTCGACCAGCGCCTGTCGCTCCTCCTTGGGGAAGGCGAAGCCCATCACGGTCTCGTCGTGGGAGAACGCGACGTAGACGATGGAGCCGACCCGGAACTTGAGCCGGCCCCGCACGGTCACCACGTAGGACCGGTCCAGCGCCTCTCCGAGAGGCAGGACGTCGTCGACGACCGCCATCTCCTTCTCCCTCCGCCCGTGCCACCGAGTATCCGCCGATCGGCCGACATTGGCGAGGGCCGGAAACTAACTAACCAGACAGTTGATAACTGACCACGGTCCCTCTACCGTGGTCGCACCGACGGATCCCCGGAGAGGAACGGCCGATGGCAGGACACCAGGTGAGCGTCAGGCTCACCGTCGACGGCACCGATCGCGAGCTCGACCTCGACCCGCGGGTCACCGTGCTGGACGCCCTGCGCGACGAGCTCGGCGTGACGTCGGTGAAGAAGGGCTGCGACCACGGCCAGTGCGGTGCGTGCACGGTGATCGCCGACGGGAGGCGCATCGTCTCCTGCCTGGCGCTCGCGGCGTCGTACGACGGTGCGGAGGTGACCACCGCGGCCGGCCTCGGCACCGTCGACCGGCTCGGCGCCATGCAGCAGGCCTTCGCCGACCGGGACGCGCTCCAGTGCGGCTACTGCACCCCCGGCCAGGTCTGCTCGGCCGTGGCGATGCTGCAGGAGGCGCGCGCCGGCATGCCGAGCCACGTCAGCCCCGACGTCACCGTGACCGAGGTCGACCTCACCGACGAGGAGGTGCGCGAGCGGATGTCGGGCAACCTCTGCCGGTGCGGCGCCTACGTCAACATCGTCGCCGCCATCCAGGACGTCGCGGCTGGCGGAGGTGCCGCGTGAAGCCCTTCGCCTACGAGCGCGCCACCACCGTCGACGACGCCCTCGCGCTCGCCGCGGACGGCGGGGTGTTCCTCGCCGGCGGCACCAACCTGGTCGACCACCTCCGCCTCGGGATCCGGGAGGCCGACCGGCTGGTCGACATCTCGCGCCTGCCGCTGGACGGGGTGGCCGAGCGGGAGGACGGCGGGCTGGTCATCGGCGCCGGGGTCCGCAACAGCGACCTCGCCGCCCACCCGCTGGTGCGCACCCGCTACCCGTTCGTCACGCAGGCGCTGGTCGCCGGCGCTTCCGGCCAGCTGCGCAACATGGCCACCACCGGCGGCAACCTGCTGCAGCGCACCCGGTGCGTCTACTTCCAGGACCTCACCACGCCCTGCAACAAGCGCGAGCCCGGCACCGGGTGCTCGGCGGTCGAGGGCTTCGGCCGGTACAACGCGCTCCTCGGCACCTCTGAGCACTGCGTCGCGGTCCACCCGTCCGACCTCTGCGTCCCGCTGGCCGCCCTCGACGCGGAGGTGGTGGTCACCGGCCCGGCGGGCGAGCGGCGCATCCCCTTCGGCGAGCTGCACCGGCTGCCGGGCGACCGGCCCGACCTCGACACCACCCTCGAGCCCGGCGAGCTGGTGCTCGCGGTGGAGCTGCCGCCGCTCGCCATGGCCGTCCGGTCGCGCTACCGCAAGGTGCGTGAGCGGGCGTCGTACGCCTTCGCGCTGGTGTCGGTCGCGGCCGCCCTCGACGTCGAGGACGGCGTCGTGCGCGACGTCCGCCTCGCGCTCGGCGGCGTGTCGCACCGCCCGCACCGGGCGCGCGCGGCCGAGGACGCACTGCGCGGCCGCCCCGCCACCGAAGCGGACTTCCGCACGGCGATCGACGCCGAGCTCGAGGCCGCGCGGCCCGGCCCCCACAACGCGTTCAAGGTCCCGCTGGTGCGCAACACGGTGGTCGACACCCTCGCCCGCCTCGCCGAGGGGAGCGCGCGATGACCACCACCGCCGAGCCCGGCACTTCCGCCGCGTCGGCTCCGGCCGTCGCGATCGGCGCCGACCGGATGCGCGTGGACGCTCCGCTGAAGGTCACCGGCACCGCGCCCTACGCCTACGAGCAGCCGGTCGAGGACCCCGCCCACCTCTTCCCGTTGGTCTCCACGATCGCGCGCGGGCGCATCACCCGCATCGACGCGGGGGCGGCGCGCGAGCTGCCCGGCGTACGCCTCGTCCTCACCCACGAGAACGCGCCGCGCATCCGGGTGCGGACCGACAGCGCGCTGACCATCCTCCAGTCGACGGAGGTGTCCTACCGCGGCGAGCTCATCGGCGCCGTCGTCGCCGACTCGCCGCAGGTCGCCCGCGAGGCGGCCGGCCTGGTCCGCGTCGACTACGACGAGCAGCCCGCCGAGCTCGGCTTCGGGATCGACGACCCGAGGGCCTACGAGCCACGCCGGGTCAACGCCTTCCGGCCCGGCGCGCACGAGCGGGGCGGCGTCGACGCGGGCCTGCGCGAGGGCATCCGGGTCGAGGCCGACTACACGACGCCGATGGAGTTCCACTCCCCGATCGAGCCGCACGCAGTCACCGCGATCTGGCACGACGCACCGGCGCTCGACCCACGCGCCACCCGCCTCACGCTCTACGACACCAACCAGGGCACCGGCCTCCTCGGCGCGCTGCTGGGTCCGGTGCTCGGCCTGCTGCCGGCCCAGCTCGAAGTCGTCTCGCCCTACGTCGGCGGTTCGTTCGGCACCAAGGGCTGGCCGCACCCGCACCTCGTGCTGGTCGCGATGGCCGCCCGCCTGCTGCCCGGCCGTCCGGTGAAGTTCGCGATGACCCGCCAGCAGATGTTCCGCAGCGTCGGCCACCGGCCGGCGAGCGCCCAGCGGGTGCGGGTCTCCGCCGACACCGAGGGCCGGCTCATCGCCCTCGACCACCAGAGCTGGTCGCCGACAGCGCGGGTCAAGACCTACGTCGACCAGACCGTCTCCGCCACCCGGATGATGTACGACGTCCCGCACCTGCGCACCGTCCACCACGCGGTCCGCCAGGACGCCGCGCCCGGCATGTTCATGCGCGCCCCCGGCGAGTTCACCGGGATGTTCGCCCTCGAGACCGCCCTCGACGAGCTCGCGGTCGCGACCGGCGTCGATCCCGTCGAGCTGCGCGTGCGCAACGAGCCCGCTCGCGACCCCGAGAGCGGCAAGCCGTTCAGCACACGCAACCTCGTCGCCTGCCTCACCGAGGGCGCGGCCAGGTTCGGCTGGGCCGACCGCACGCCGCCGGGCGAGCACCGCGACGGCGAGTGGCGGGTCGGGCTCGGCGTCGCGAGCGCGGCGTACCCGAACCAGCACTTCGTGCCGAACCGGGCCGGCATCCGCTACTCCGGTGGCCGCTGGACGGTGGAGCTGCAGGCCAGCGACATCGGCACCGGCACCTGGACGATCCTCCCGCAGATCGCCGCCGACACCCTCGGGGTGCCCGTCGACCTGGTGGACGCCGAGATCGGGCGCACCGGGCTGCCGTGGGCGATCATGGCCGGCGGCTCGGTCGGCACCTACGACTGGGGCGACGCCGTGGTCGCGGCCGCCACCAAGTTCCGCCGGCGGCACGGCGACTCCCCGCGCGAGGGTGCGCACGAGACCGCCACGGGCCGGCTCCCGCGGGGGGCGCGCGGCTACTCCCGGCACTCCTTCGGCGCCCACTTCGCCCAGGTCCGGGTGAGCACGGTGACCGGCGAGGTGCGCGTCGACCGGATGCTCGGCGTCTTCGCCGCGGGCCGGATCATCAACCCGCGCACCGCGCGCAGCCAGCTGATCGGTGGCATGACGATGGGCCTGTCCGCGGCGCTCCACGAGGAGGGCTACCTCGACGAGCGCTTCGGCCACGTCGTCAACGGCGACCTCGCCGGCTACCACGTCGCGGCGCACGCGGACGTCGTCGGCCTCGAGGCGGTGACCCTGGAGGAGCACGACCCGTGGTTCGGGCGGACCGGCGCGAAGGGCATCGGCGAGCTCGGCATCGTCGGGGTCCCGGCGGCGATCGGCAACGCGATCTTCAACGCGACGGGCACGCGCCTGCGGGACCTCCCCTTCACGCCCGACCGGCTGTTCGCCGCCTGGGAGGCGCCCTCGCCGGGGTGAGGTGGAGGCAGGCGGCCCCTGCCTAGCGTGGGGTCGTCCGCACCAGACAGCCTCAGGAGGAGCCGTGCCCCACCAGCCGCCGAAGGACGTGCAGGAGGCCGCGCAGCGCGCCGTGCGCTGGATCGAGGACGGCAAGGCCGGCAAGGGCTTCACCGACGTCGGCCGGCACCGCGCCCACCAGCTCGCGAGGGGTGACGACGTCAGCGACACCGACGTGAAGAAGATGCAGGCCTACTTCGCCCGGCACACCGTCGACAAGGACGCCGAGGGCTTCACCCGGGGCGGCGACGGCTTCCCCTCCCCGGGGCGTGTCGCCTGGGACGCCTGGGGCGGCGACGCGGGCGAGCGGTGGGTCGGGACCATCGACGTCGACTGACCTCGGCCCGGGAGCGGGCAGAGCCCTTGGGGTGAGCCGTCGCGCCGGCACGTCGCCTAGGGTGCGATCGAGATGACGACCCAGACCCTGCCTGCCTCGCCGGTGCTGACGCTGACCTACACCAGCTCGGCGCGGGAGCTGTTCACCATCGACGAGCTCGTCGAGCTGGTCGAGCAGACGCGCCGCAAGAACGAGCGGCTCGGTGTCTCGGGGCTGCTGCTCTACAGCGGCGGCAACGTCATCCAGACGCTCGAGGGCGAGCCGGCGACCGTCGACTCGCTGTTCTGGACGATCGCCGACGACCCGCGCCACACCGACGTACGCCTGCTGGAGCGGCGCGGGCGCGACGACCGGGCGTTCGCCACCTGGTCGATGGGCTTCCGCCACCTGACCGCGCGCGAGATCGCCGACACCGCGGGCTACACCGAGTTCGTGCGGCACTCCGTGGGCCGCGACCTCGACACGCACCAGGAGTCGGCCTTCGAGCTGCTCGAGAGGTTCCGCGCCACCGCTGTCTGAGCGAGGTGGGGTGTGCTCGGCCCCGACGGGGTACTAGCACCATCGGACAGGTCGCGGGGCCGCTCGGTCCCGGGTGAGGCTGGAGCCCTCACCTGAGGAGGACCCCATGAAGACCACGCCGAACCCCCGCCACCCGCTCTCCCGGATCGCCACCGCTGCGGCCCTGGGCCTCGCGCCCCTCGTCGTCGCGGCCATCCCCGCCCATGCCGGAGGGGCCGCGTCCGTGCTCCGCTCCGGCGATGACGACGACCGCGTCATCACGACCGGCGCCTGCTCGGCCGGTGCCCGCTGGAAGCTCAAGGTCAAGACCGACGACGGCCGCCTCGAGGTGGAGGGCGAGGTGGACACCAACCGGGCCGGCCAGGCCTGGGCCTGGACGCTGCGGCACAACGGCTCGGTCAGCGCCCGCGGCGCCTCCACCACGACCGCACGCAGCGGCTCGTTCGAGGTCGAGCGCACGATCGTGGACCTCGCCGGCACGGACCGGGTCGTGTTCCGCGCGACCTACGCCGGTCAGACGTGCCGGGGTGTGGTCAACTTCTGATCCCGATCACGACCGACGACCTCGGAGGAGGTCCCGTGCGCTGGCTGACGAGTCCCGTGGTGCAGTTCCTGGCCGCGGGACTCGTCGCGCTCGCGATCGTGGTCCTGGCGACCAGCGCGCTGAGCCGCGACGCCGCCGACGAGGAGGCGATCCACGACGCGCGCACCCTCACCACGGTGCTGGGCCGGTCGGTGGCGCAGCCCGCCGTCCCCCGCGGGCTGGTCGACGGCACGGCGTCCGCGATCGACCGGATGGACCAGCACGTGCTCGACCGGCTGCTGGTCGGCGACGTGCGCCGGATCAAGATCTGGGCCGCCGACGGCACCGTGCTCTACAGCGACCGCACCGAGCTCATCGGCGCCAGGTACCCGCTCGACGCGGAGGAGCTCGAGGCCCTCGAGGACGGCGGCACCGACGCCGAGCTCTCCGACCTCGCCAAGCCGGAGAACCGCTTCGAGCGCGAGATCGGCGGCGACCTGCTGGAGGTCTACACGCGGATCACCTCCCCCGAGGGCGAGCCGCTGCTCTTCGAGGCCTACTTCACCAGCGACCAGATCGACCGGCAGCGGCAGGAGGTCCTCGACCGGTTCCTGCCGATCTCCGTCGGCGCGCTGGTCGGCCTGATGCTCCTCACCGCGCCGCTCGTCCTGCTGCTCACCCGCCGCCTCGACCGCGGGGCGCGTGAGCGCGAGGACCTGCTCCGGGCGGCGGTGCGTGCCTCCGACGCCGAGCGGCTCCGCATCGCCCGCGACCTGCACGACGGCGTCGTGCAGGACCTGGCCGGGTCGTCGTACGCCCTCTCGACCGTCGCCGCGCGACCGGCGGTCGACGCGGCGACCCGCGAGGAGCTCGACGGGGTGGGCCGCTCGCTGCGCACGAGCATGCGCGCGCTGCGCTCGCTGCTGGTCGAGATCTACCCGCCCGACCTGCACACGGGCGGGCTCGCCGCGGCGCTGCACGACGTGGTCGCCCCGCTCGCCGCGGCAGGGGTCGCCGTCGACGTCGACGTCAGCGGCGAGGAGGCCGCCAGCGAGGACGCGGTCGCCCTGGCATGGCGGGTCGCCCAGGAGGGCGTGCGCAACGTCGTGCACCACGCCGACGCCTCGCGCGTCTCGGTGACCGTGCACCGTGAGGAGGGCCAGCTGGTGGTGGAGGTCGTCGACGACGGACGCGGGTTCGATCCGTCGGCAGGCGCGGCGGAGGGCCACTTCGGCCTGCGCACGCTGGAGGGCCTGGTCCGCGAGTCGGGCGGGACGCTCGAGGTCGAGTCGACCCCGGGCGAGGGGACCACGCTCCGGATGGAGGTGCCGGCCCGATGATCCGGGTGGTGGTGGCCGACGACCACGCCGTCGTGCGCAGCGGGCTCACCGGGCTGATCGCCGGCACGGACGACCTCGAGGTGGTCGGCGTCGCGGCCAACGGCAGGGAGGCCGTCGAGCAGGTACGACGGCACCGCCCCGACGTCGCGCTGATGGACCTCCAGATGCCCGACGTCGACGGCGTGGAGGCCACCCGCACGATCGTGGGGGAGGGGCTCGGCGCGGAGGTCCTGGTGCTGACGTCCTTCTCCGACCAGGCGCGCATCCACGCCGCCATCGACGCCGGTGCCGTGGGCTACCTCCTGAAGGACGCCGAGCCCGACGTCCTCCTCGACGGGATCCGCGCCGTGGCCCGGGGCGAGTCGCCGATCGACCCGCGGGCGGCGCGCCACCTGCTCGGTGCGCGGGCGGTCGCCCAGGGCGGCGACGAGGCCGCGGGCGCGCTGTCGCCCCGCGAGGCCGAGGTGCTGCGACTCGTGGTCGAGGGCCTGCTCAACAAGCAGATCGCCCAGCGGCTCGGGGTCACCGAGCGCACCGTCAAGGCGCACCTCACCTCCGCCTACCAGCGCATCGGCGTCGCCGACCGGACGCAGGCGGCGCTGTGGGCGCAGCGCCACGGGTTGGTGGACCCCTCGTAGTGTCGCTCGCATGAAGACACGCACTCTCGGAACCACCCAGGTCGGCGCCATCGGCCTGGGCCTGATGACCTTCGACCAGACCGGCACCCAGCCGCGCCAGCAGCTCCTCGACACCGTCACCGCCGCCCTCGACGCCGGTGTGACCCTGTTCGACACCGCGGACGCCTACGGCCCCGGCGACGAGAAGGGAGCCGGCGCGCAGGGCGAGAACGAGCGCCTGATCGCCTCGATCCTCGACGAGCTCGGGGTCCGCGACCGGGTCTTCCTCGCCACCAAGGGCGGGCACGTCCGCACCGACGGCGGCCGGTGGGAGACCGACAGCTCGGCCGACCACCTGCGCCGGGCGGTCGACGAGAGCCTCCAGCGGCTCGGCGTCGAGCAGCTCTCGCTCTGGCAGCACCACCGTCCCGACCCGAAGGTCCCCTACGACGAGGTGATCGGCACGATCAAGGAGATCGCCGACAGCGGCAAGGTCGCCCACGTCGGTCTCTCCAACGCGGACCCGCAGCAGATCCGCGACGCGCACGCGGTGCTCGGCGACCGCCTGGTCAGCGTGCAGAACCAGTTCTCGCCGGCCTTCCGCAGCTCGCGCCCCGAGATCGACGTGTGCGAGGAGCTCGGGCTGGCCTTCCTGCCGTGGAGCCCGCTCGGCGGCCTGTCCGACGCCAAGGAGCTCGCCGGGAAGCACCCGGCCTTCGCGCGGATCGCCGAGGAGCGCGGGGTGAGCGCCCAGCAGGTCGCGCTCGCGTGGGAGCTGGCGCAGTCGCCGGTCGTGATCCCGATCCCGGGCGCGAAGCGCCCGTCGTCGATCACCGACTCGGCCGCCGCCGCGGACCTCGAGCTCACGGCCGACGAGCTCGCCGCCCTCGACGCGAGCTGACCGTGGCCCGCCCGCTGGCGGCCCGTGCGGTCGACGCCGTGCTGGACCGGTCCGTGGTCCTGGGCTACACCACGGTCGGGCTCGCGGTCCGTCGCGCCCTCCCGGGCTGGCCGCCCGACCCGCGGCCCGGCGTGCTCGCCGGACGGCAGGTGCTCGTCACCGGTGCCAGCTCGGGGCTGGGGACCGCGACCGTCGAGGGCCTCGCGGACCTCGGGGCGAGCGTCCACCTGCTCGTCCGCGACGAGGCCAAGGGGTCGGCCGTCGCCGACCGGATCCGGGCCGCGCGGCCCGGGTCGGAGCTGCGGCTGTGGCGGTGCGACGTGGCCGACCTCGACGACGTACGTCGCTTCGCGCGGACGTTCGCCGCGGAGGTCGGGCAGCTGCACGCCGTCGTCCACAACGCCGGCGTGATGCCACCCACCCGCACCGAGTCCCCGCAGGGTCACGAGCTCAGCATGGCCGTGCACCTCCTGGGTCCGGTGGTGATGACCGAGGCATGGCGCGGCGTCCTCGCCGGCGGCCGCGTGGTCCTGGTGAGCAGCGGCGGCATGTACGCCCAGCGTCTGCGGGCCGACGACCCGGAGCTCGTGCGCGACGACTACTCGCCCACGACGGCGTACGCCCGCTCCAAGCGGTGGCAGGTCGAGATGGCGCCGCTCCTCGCCGAGCGCTGGGCCGCCGACGGGATCACGGTCGCCACCATGCACCCGGGCTGGGCCGACACCCCCGGCGTGCAGGAGTCGCTGCCGCGGTTCCGGACGCTCACCCGGCCGGTGCTGCGCGACGACCGTCAGGGTGCCGACACCAGCGTCTGGCTCGCGGCGGTCGAGCCACCGCCGCCCACAGGGCGGTTCTGGCACGACCGCGTCGAGCGGCCGACCAGCCTGCTGCCCACGACACGCCCGGACCGGGCGACCCGCGACCGGGCCTGGGCCTGGCTGTGCGACGCCGCCGGGCTCGCCTGAGACGCCGGGGACCGTCGCCCGCCCGCGGATATC
>JAYSEC010000086.1:0-12533 GCA_041914085.1 Nocardioides sp. | reverse complement strand
CTGATGCATGGGGGTGGGTAGTTGCACTAACCCGGCGTTACAGCGTCGGCCGCCACCCCAGGCAGCGACAGCGAGAACCGCGCCCCGCCGGACGGCGACTCGGACACCTCGATCTGCCCGCCGTGCCGGTCGACGACCTGGCGCACGATGGCGAGCCCGAGGCCCGAGCCGGGCATCGCCCGCGACTCGTCGGACCGGAAGAACCGCTCGAAGACGTGCGGCCGGTCGGACTCGGCGACGCCGGGCCCCTCGTCGTCGACGGTGAGCACGCCGTCGGCCAGCCGCACCCACACCGTGCCGTCGGGCGGGCTCCACTTGCCGGCGTTGTCGAGCAGGTTGGTCACCGCGCGCTCGAGGCTGCTGGCGTCGCCGACGACCGGCCAGTGGTCGAGCTCGAGGTCGAAGGAGATGCCCTGCGCCCGGCGGCGCACGCGCGTCACCGCGCGCTCGACCACCTCGGCGAGGTCGACCCGGGTGACCACGCGCGTCATCGGCTCGTCGCGGGCCAGCTCGACCAGGTCGCCGACGAGCGCGCTGAGCTCCTCGATCTGCCCGCGCACGTCGTCGAGCAGCTCGAGCCGGGCCTCGGGCGGCAGAGCGCTGTTGCCTTCCGCCTGGCGGAGCAGGTCGAGGTTGGTGCGCAGCGAGGTGAGCGGCGTGCGCAGCTCGTGGCTGGCGTCGGCGACGAGCCGGCGCTGCCGGTCGCGGGACGCACCGAGGGCGAGCAGCATCTGGTTGAAGGCGGTCGCCAGCCGGGCGACCTCGTCGTCACCCTCGACCCGCAGGGGCGTCAGGTCCTCCGTCATGGCGATGCGCTCGACGGCGGAGGTGAGCCGGCGCACGGGCCGCAGTCCGTTGCGGGCCACGATCCACCCGGCCATCAGGGCGGCCAGCACGCCGAGCGCGCCGAAGACGAACAGGACGCCGCTGAGCTTCTCCAGGGTGCGGTCGTTGGCCGCGAGCGGCTGCGCCAGCACGAGCGCCTGGCCGCTGCCGGCGCTCACGGTGGCGACGCGGAACCGCTCGCCCTCCTCGGTCACCAGCGTCCGCACCACCGACTCACGCTGGCCGGTGACGACGTCGTACTCCGGCTGCCCGAGCGAGAAGTGCGGGATGTCGGTGCCGGCCGGCGGTCCGTCGAGGGTCACGAAGATGACGCGCACGTCGGCGGCGCCGAGCACCCACGGCGGCCATCCCTTGACGGTGAGCTCGGACAGGGCGGAGATCGCGGTCGCCTTGTGCGCGCGGTTGAGCAGCGACTGGTCGAGCGAGCTCATCAGCTGCTGTCGCATGACCAGGAAGGCCGTGAACGCCATGATCGCGATCGAGATGCCCAGCGCGAGAGTGGTGAGCACCGCGACCCGCGACGCCAGCGACCTCCGGTAGTGCCAGCGGCCGTCGGGCCACGTGGACGCGGACCTCGTGGCGGCGCTCATGATTCCTTCAGGACGTAGCCCACGCCGCGGACGGTCTGGATCAGCCGCGGCTCGCCCTCGGCCTCGGTCTTGCGGCGGAGGTAGCCGACGTAGACCTCGAGGGAGTTCGCGCTCGTCGGGAAGTCGTAGCCCCAGACCTCCTCCAGGATGAACGAGCGCTCGAGGACGCGACGCGGCCTGCGCAGGAACATCTCGAGCAGCGTGAACTCGGTGCGGGTGAGCTCGATCGGCCGGCCGCCGCGGGAGACGTCGCGGCTCGAGACGTCCATGGTGAGGTCGGCGAAGGTCAGCACCTCGCCCTCGGCGTCGGGGTCGGGAACGACCCGGCGCAGCAGCGCGCGCAGCCGGGCCAGCAGCTCCTCGAGCGCGAAGGGCTTGGTGAGGTAGTCGTCCGCCCCGGCGTCGAGCCCCTCGACCCGGTCGCCGACCGCGTCGCGCGCGGTCAGCACCAGCACGGGTACGTCGTTGCCGGCCGCGCGCAGCGCCCGCGTGGTCTCGATCCCGTCGAGGCGCGGCATCATCACGTCGATCACGACCACGTCGGGGTGCTGGACGCCGAGAGTCACGAGCGCCTCCGCGCCGTCGGCGGCGAGGACGACCTCATAGCCGTTGAACTCCAGCGACCGGCGCAGCGAGTCGCGCACGGCCCGGTCGTCGTCGACGACGAGCACACGGGGCCGGGACTCACTCACGTCGCAAGGATGCCAGCCGCGCCTGAGCGCAGCCTGAAAGCGGTGCGAGCGGAAGTGACCCGTATTGGGCATGAGCCCCTCGCCGAGCGGTCCTAGCGTCGGAGCCCCGACCCCGACAGAGGGAGAAGACCGTGCTGAACTCGACACGAGCGGGCAGGGGCGCCGTCCTCTCCTCCCTCACCGTCTCCGTCCCCCTCGCGCTGCTCCTGTCCCTGTCCGGCCTCGCGGTCGTCGACGCCGGGAGCGGAGGTGCCGCGGCCGCGGCCCAGGCGCCGACCGGCCGCATCACGGTGAAGGTCTCCGCACCGAAGGGCGTTCCGGCCACGGTCACGCTCGCAGGGCCGCAGCGCGCCGTGGTGGGCAAGGACGCGCCCGGCAGCAAGGCCTCGGACACCCTCGCCCTCAAGCCCGGCCGCTACCGCGTGCAGGCCCCCACGTTCTCCTACCGCGGTCGCCTGTACGCCGCCTCGACCTCCCAGGAGACCGAGGTGCTGCGGGCCAAGGAGAAGGCCAAGATCCAGGTGCGCTACCGCCGCGTGCGTGCGGCCGACCGGCTGATGGTCGAGGAGATGAGCAGCTCCTCGGTCACCCTCGCGTGGAAGCAGCAGAAGTCGATGACGGTCGCGCTGCGTCGTACGACCGGGGACCGCGCGGCCCGTACGGTCCGGCAGGGCGCGCCGGTGAAGGCCGCGAAGGCGGGCGCGAAGGCCGTCGACGCCAAGGCCCGCCCCGGCGCCACCTACACCTACGCACTCTTCACCAAGGTCGGCGGCCGGTGGGCCCCACCGGTCACGCTGACCGTCGGGATGCCCACCGGAGCCGCCGGCGAGGCCGCCTACTCCGCGTCGCCGTCCACCGTCATCGTCGAGCCGGGCGATGCCGACCGGGTGACGCTGGTGCCGGGAGGCGTGCAGGTCACCCTCTCCGCGAAGCGGGCCACGCCGCTGCTCGGCGCCGGGTTCGTCCTGCCGGCCTCGACCGTCCTCCCGGGTGGCTACCTCGGAGTGGTGGAGTCCATCTCGTCCGACGGCCGCACGGTGACGCTGACCGGTGGCGGCCTGGCCGACGCGTTCGACTACTTCGACGTGGCCGCCACCCTGGGCGACCTCCCCGAGGTCGAGCTCACCCCCATGCCGGTCGGCGTCGGGGCCCGCAAGGCGCTCGACGCGTACGTCGCCTCGAAGAGCGAGCGTGAGCGCCGCGGACTGCCCGCGGGGTTGAAGAACTGCCTCGGCGGCTCGATCGGCGGCACGGTGGCGGTCAAGCCGACGCTGAAGCCGGGCGGGCACTTCAAGGGCGGGCTGAAGAAGAAGTGGGGGATCCCGACCGGGGCGTGGTTCGACACCGAGGCCAAGGTCACCGCCGGGCTCTCGATGGACGTCAGCGTCAACGGCAGCCTGTCGTGCGGCATCCCGACCTACCCCGCGCTCATCCCGCTGACCACCGCCCCGGTGCCGATCTCGCTCTACCTCGCGCCCGTGATCGAGGTCAACGCCCAGGGCTCCGGCACCTTCAAGAACATCGGCGCCAAGGTGACCGGGGGCTTCTGGGTCAAGGGCACGCTGGGCCTGAAGAGCTCGGTGGACGCCGGGCTGATCAAGCAGTTCAGCCCCAACCCGCTCACCACGGTCGGCACCCTGGGCATCGGCGCGCAGATGGGCGGCGAGTTCATCATCGGGCCGGGCACGGGCACGCCCGACCACGGGGCCATCGCCGGCATCAATGGCACCGTCACGCCCCTGAAGCTCAGCCTCGGCGGCTACTTCGCCCAGACCGACTACCGCTTCGACAAGTGCCTCAAGGCGCAGGCCTCGCTGCAGATGAGCCTGGCCGTGACCGCGAAGGCCTGGCTCGGCTCGTGGAGCGCGTCCGCGTCGTACAGCCCGGAGCAGCTCCAGGGCGAGTTCCCCTACGCGACGTGGTACTGGCCCACCAACTGCGAGAACCTGCCGCCCGACCCCGACGAGCCGGAGGACACGGTCGTCGGTCCGGGCGTCACCCTCGTCGACGCGGAGCTGATCGGGGACCCCAGCCAGTCGGACTACCTCGAGGGGTTCGTCACCGGGCAGAAGAGCTGGGTCGCCAGCACGGGCGTCGCGGCGCAGGCCGTGGGCACCCCGGACCAGTTCGCCAGCACCGACCTGGGCGGCGCGGGCAGTGCGTACCTCACGTCCCTGGCCGGCGCCGACACCTACGACGCCGTCGGCTACCACCTGACCGTCGTGCCGCAGGGGGACACGCTCCACGTCCGGTACCTCTTCGCGTCCGAGGAGTATCCCGAGTACGTCGACGCGGGCTTCAACGACGTGATGGCCGTGCTCGTCGGAGGGCAGAACTGCGCCTACGTGCCGGGCACCTCGACCCCGGTCTCGGTCGACTCGGTCAACAGCGGGTCGTACGCGCAGTACTTCATCGACAACGAGGGAGGGGCCGGCTACGCCAACACCTTCGACGGCCTGACCGTGCCGCTGCAGTGCGACGTCGCGGTGACGCCGGGCCAGCCGGTGCAGGTGTCGATCAGCGTGGCCGACGTGGGTGACGGCATCTACGACTCGGCCGTGAGCCTGCTCGACAAGGGAGTGTGGTCCGACTGACGGGGCTCTCCGACCACGACCGGCCGCGTCCGCGCGACGTGCCCGGCTTCGCGGAGGCCGTCGCCGCCGGCATCGCGCCCGCCCGGCCGGCGACGGCACCCCAGCCCAGCGTGCGTCCGAGCGCGGCCGCGCGCCAGCGGGTGTTCGTCGTCGCCCTGGTGGGCGGGCTCACCGCCACCGTCGTGCTGGGTCTGGGCCTGCTGGGCGACGACCCGGGTCCCGGCGCCGTCGCCCTCGTGGGTGTCGCGGCGACCGTCGTCCTCGTGGTCCTGGCTGCGCTGTGGCGCTGGGTCGGGGCCGCGGCCCTCGCCGAGCTGCACCGCGGCTACACCACGACGACGCTGGTCTTCGGCGGGTACGGCCTCTCGGTCCCGCGTCGCTACCGCTCCTTCGGTGACCGGCCGCCCTGGGACTACTCCGGCGTCTGGCGGCTCGGGCCCGTCGCCTCGGCCGACCCTCCCGACCCTGCGCAGGACCCACCGGGCTTCTACCCCTCGCCGACCCGGGACGGTGAGCTCGAGCTCTGGAGCGGGCGGGTGTGGCTGGGCGTCTTCCGGCGCAGCGGGCTCCGCGGCGCCGGTCAGGCGTAGGGCGCGGCCAGGCGCAGGTCGGCCACGAGGTCGGCGAAGGCGGCGTCGAAGCCGTCCTTGCCGCGCAGCCGCAGCACCGCCGAGGGGTGGGTGGTCACCACGACCGGCAGGTCGGTGTCGTCCAGCACGGCCCCGCGCACCCGGCCGATGGTCACGGCACGGCCGAGCACGGCGCGCGCCGCCGTCGCGCCCATCGCGACGACCACCCGCGGCGCGACCGCTTCGAGCTCGGCCTCCAGCCACGGGTGGCACGCCTTGACGTGCCGCAGCTCGGGGGTGGCGTGGATGCGTCGCTTGCCGCGCGGCTCGAAGCGGAAGTGCTTGACCGCGTTCGTGAGGTACGCCGCCTCCCGGGCGATGCCGGCCTCGTCGAGGGCCTCGTCGAGCAGGCGGCCGGCGGGGCCCACGAACGGCTCGCCCTGCCGGTCCTCCTGGTCACCGGGCTGCTCGCCGACGAGCACGATCGCTGCCGACGGGCTGCCCGCGGAGAACACGACCTGCGTGGCGGGCTCCCACAGCTCGCACCCGCGGCAGTCCTCGGCGGCGACGGCGAGGTCCCCGACGTCGCGGGACGGCGGCACCCAGGGGCTGGCGTCCGGTGCGTCGGTCATGCCTCCACCCTGCCCCCGCCGCGCCACCGCGCGGTCCAGCCGGAGGGGTGGGCTGACGGCCGGCCTCGGTGCTCAGGCGTAGCGCGCCGCGACGGCGCCCGCGCGGGCGCCGTACCCGCCGCCGAACATGCAGGCGTGCACGAGCAGCGGGAACAGCTGGTGGATGCCCAGCCGCTCCTCCCAGCCCGCGGCGAGGGGCATGGCCTCGTCGTAGGCCGCCATCACCCGCGGCAGGTGGGTGAGCCCGAACAGGTGGAGCATCGCGAGGTCGACCTCACGGTGGCCGCCGTAGGCCGCCGGGTCGATCACGTGGATGGCGAGGTCCTGGCCCCAGAGACAGTTGCCGTTCCAGAGGTCGCCGTGCAGCCGGGCCGGCTGCTCCTCCGGCAGCAGCTCGGTGAGCCGGCGCACGACCGCCTCGACCGCCGCGGCGTCCTCCTCGGTGATCGCGCCGCGGTCGCGGGCGAGCTTGAGGTACGGCAGGACGCGGCGCACGGCGTAGAACTCCGGCCACGACCCGGCCGTCCTGTTGGGCAGCGGGAGCCGGCCGATGAAGCCGTCGTGGTCCAGTCCCCATCCGTCGGCGCCGGCCGCGTGGGTGGTGGCGAGCTGCTGGCCGAAGGCGGCGGCGGCCTCGACGGGCGTCTTCGGGCTCTGCTCGACCCACTCCAGGATCAGGCAGTCGCTGGCGGCGCCGAGCACCCCGGGCAGCGGCACGCCGCCCTCGACCTCGGCGAGCCACCGCAGCCCGGCGGCCTCCGCCTCGAAGAAGCCCTCCGGGGCGTGCGGCAGCGTCTTCATCAGGGCGGTCTGGCCGGTGGAGAGCCGCAGGCGCGTCGCCGTCGCGATGTCGCCGCCCGCGACGGGGGAGGTCGCCACCACCGACGAGCCGAGGAGCTCCTCGGCGCGTCGGGCGACCAGCGGCTGGCGAGCCATCAGGCGCGGGGCCCCAGCGCGCCGTCCAGTGCGGTCACGATCGCATCGCTCGTGCGCTCGACCATCGCCAGCACCTCCTCGAACCCGTCGGGCCCACCGTAGTACGGGTCCGGTACCTCACCACCCGGATCCACCGGATCGAGGTCGCGGAACAGGCCCACGCGCTCCCGGCGCCCGCCGACGTCGGCCAGGTTCGACTCGTCCATCACGAGGACCAGGTCGTACGCCTCGGGCCAGGTGGCGTCGTACTGCTGGGCGCGGTGCCGGGTCGGGTCGTAGCCGGCGCCGGTGAGGGTGGCGGCGGCCCGGTCGTCCATCGGGTTGCCGACGTGCCAGCCGCCGGTGCCGGACGAGCGGACCTCCACGCGGTCGTCGAGCCCGGCGTCGGCGAGGCGGCTCTCCAGGACCACGTGGGCCATGGGGGAGCGGCAGATGTTGCCCAGGCACACCAGCGCGATGCGGTAGCGCCCGGGCGTGCGCGGTGCGGGGAGCCGCACGCGCCTCAGTCCCGCGCCGGCAGCGCCGCCCGGACGCCCCAGCCGACGATGGTGACGACGACGGAGCCGACCAGCGCGTTCCAGAAGCCGTCGACGTGGAAGCCGAGGTCGAAGGCGTCGGCCAGCCGGGCGGTGAGCAGCAGCATCAGCGCGTTGATCACCAGCAGCAGGAAGCCGAGCGTGAGGATGATGAACGGCAGCGAGAGCAGCTTGATCACCGGCTCGATGAAGGTCGAGACCAGGCCGAGGATCAGGGCCACCACCAGCAGCGGCACGATCTTCTCCTGCAGCTCGGCCTGCCCGTTCGCCGGTCCGTCGAACCAGATCCCGTCCAGCAGCCACGCCGCCACGGCCAGTCCCGCGGCGTAGGTGAGCAACCACGTCACGAAGCGCATGGGGTGACCCTAGCGGCGCACTCCTCAGGTAGTCCCCCACGTTCTCGACGGGCAGGAGCGTGGTGGGTGATCAGGACGTGTGGGACCACCCGGTTAGTGTCCCGGGGTGGTGACGATCGGCGGCACGGGCGTGATGGTGCTCGGCGCCCTCGTGGCCGGCCTGGCCGCGATCGCCCTCGTCCTCGTCACCCGCCGCTGGCTCGGCACGGCGTCGGCGGTCTCGGTCGCGGGGCTGCTGTGGTCGCTCGTCGCCATCGCCCTGGTCACCCTGGTGCCGACCCGCGCCGACGTGGGCGTCGTCCCGGCCGAGGGTCGCAGCGAGAGCTGCTCGTGGGACTACGGCGGCCCGTCGGGCGCGGCGTTCGAGGTGCTCGGCCTCGACCAGCGGACCCTCAACGTGCTGCTGTTCGTGCCGGCGGGGCTGTTCCTCGTGCTGGCCGTCGGGCGTCGGTGGTCGGGGGTCGTGCTGGCTCCGCTCGGCCTGCTCGCGCTGGCGGCGTACAGCCTCGGGATCGAGCTCGTGCAGCTCCAGCTCGCCCGGCTCGACCGCGCGTGCGACGTGACCGACGTGGTCGACAACGTCCTCGGCGCCGCGATCGGCTTCGTGGTCGGGCTGGTGCTGCTGCCGGTCGTGAGGCCGTGGCGGGGCCGCGAACCGGCTCACTAGGGTTCGGACATGACCACGAGTCCCCAGCCCCGGCCCAACGTGCTCGCCATCCCTGCGTACGTCGCCGGCAAGCCGCCCGTCGCCCGGCCCGGGCTGACGTCGTACAAGCTCTCCTCCAACGAGAACCCGTACCCGCCGCTGCCCGGCGTGCTGGAGGCCGCGACCGAGGCGGCGGCGCAGATGAACCGCTACCCCGACATGGGCAGCACCGCGCTCTACGCCGCGCTCGGCGAGGCGATGGGCGTGCCGGTGGAGGACCTCGCCGCGGCGACCGGCTCGGTCGGGCTGATCTACCAGCTGGTCAACGCCTTCTGCGAGCCCGGCGACGAGGTCGTCTACGCGTGGCGCTCCTTCGAGGCCTACCCGATCGCCGTCACCGCCGGCGGCGCGACGAGCGTCCAGGTGCCCGTCACCGCCGACGGGCGCCACGACCTCGACGCGATGGCCGACGCGGTCACCGACCGCACCAAGGTCGTCATCGTCTGCACGCCCAACAACCCGACCGGCCCCGCGGTGACGCAGACCGAGCTCGACGCGTTCATCGCGAAGGTGCCGACGGACGTCGTCGTGGTCGTCGACGAGGCCTACCTCGAGTTCGTCCGGATGGACGACGCGATCGACGGCATCGCGACCTACCGGCGCCACCAGAACGTCGTGCTCACCCGCACCTTCTCCAAGGCCTACGGCCTGGCCGGCTTCCGCGTCGGGTACGCCGTCGCTCCCGCGCCGCTCGCCGCCGCCCTCCGCGCGGTGTCGTTGCCGTTCGGCGTCAGCCACGTCGCCCAGGCCGCCGCGATCGCCTCGCTGGAGGCGCAGGACGAGCTCCTCGCCCGCGTCGAGGACCTCGTCGCGCGCCGCGCCGACCTCGTCGCCCGGCTGCGTGAGGTCGGCTGGGAGCTGCCCGACGCGCAGGGCAACTTCGTCTGGTTCCCCCTCGGCGACCGCGCGCTCGACTTCGCGGCCGCCTGCGGCGAGGTCGGCATCTCGGTGCGACCGTTCGCCGGCGACGGCGTCCGGGTCAGCATCGGCGAGTCCGAGGCCTTCGACCGCGTGGTCGAGGTCGCGGCCCGCTTCACCCCCTGAGCTCACCGGACTACCCCGGCGTGGGGCGGTCAGTAAGGTTGAAGCGTGAACGACAAGGCGAGCTACACGAAGCAGGGCGAACCCTTCGAGCGCGACATGACCTACCTCCCCGACCGCATCCTGGCGGGGGAGCGGTCGGCCGACCCGCTCGACGACGAGTTCCCCAGCGGCTCCAAGGACAGCCCGCGCGACGTGCCGGTGTGGGAGGCGGTGCCGGGACGCTACCGCCTCGTCGCCGCGCGCGCCTGCCCGTGGGCGCACCGCTCGATCATCGTGCGCCGCCTGCTCGGCCTCGAGGACGTCATCTCGTGGGGCGCGCCCGGCCCGACCCACGACCAGCGCAGCTGGACCTTCGACCTCGACCCCGGTGGCAAGGACCCGGTGCTCGGCATCGAGCGGCTCCAGGAGGCGTACTTCGCCCGCGAGCCCGACTACCCGCGCGGCATCACCGTGCCGGCGATCGTCGAGGTCGAGTCGGGCAAGGTCGTCACCAACGACTTCCCGCAGATCACCCACGACCTCTTCTTCGAGTGGCGTGAGCACCAGCGCCCGGACGCGCCGGACCTCTGGCCCGAGGACCTCCGCGCGGAGATGGAGCCGGTGATGAAGCGGATCTTCACCGAGATCAACAACGGCGTCTACCGCTGCGGGTTCGCCGGCTCGCAGGAGGCCTACGAGGACGCCTACGACCGGCTCTGGACCGCGATGGACTGGGTCGAGGAGCGGCTCGCCGACCGCCGCTACCTCATGGGCGACGCGATCACCGAGGCCGACGTCCGCCTGTTCACCACGCTCGTGCGCTTCGACGCGGTCTACCACGGCCACTTCAAGTGCAACCGCAACAAGCTCACCGAGATGCCGAACCTCTGGGGCTACGCGCGCGACCTCTTCCAGACCCCCGGCTTCGCCGACGAGGTCGACTTCGACCAGATCAAGAAGCACTACTACGTCGTGCACGAGGACATCAACCCCACCGGCATCGTGCCCGTGGGCCCCGATGAGTCGGGCTGGCTCACGCCGCACGGCCGCGGCTGACCGGGTCTCCGTCCTCAGGCCGGCGGCGGCGTCGGCGGGCTGGTGGTCGGTGGGCTGGGTGACGGCGTGGGCGTCGGCGTCGCTGTCGGCGTCGGTGTCGGCGTCGGCACCGGGCTGGGTGGCGCCGTCCAGGCCGGGCCCTGCCCGAAGCGCGCGAGCCGCGGCCCGTCGGCGGTCCAGCGCAGCCGCGCGAGGTAGAGCACGCGGTGCCCGCGCCGGACGACGTCGGAGCGCGAGGAGTACGTCGACTCGCACGGAGCGTTGACGCCGTCGCAGACCCAGCCGTGGACGAACAGCCGGTTGGGCGTCCCCGCGACGTAGTCGGCGCCGCCCGGCCCGCAGATCCCGGTGCCCTCGCGGTCGAGCAGCACCCGCTCGGGCGCGGACTGCCAGCCGCGCCTGATCGAGGCGGACTCCCGCCACACGGTGCGGTAGCCGCAGCGCGCGAAGTCGCCGCGGCTGAGCAGCAGGTGGTGCCGGCCGCGCGCGTCGACGAGCTCGGGGTTCTCCACGATGCCGGGGTCGCGCAGGATCTCCCGGCTGGGTCCCGCCGCGCGAAGCCCGCTGCGGGTGAGGCGCACCATCCGGATCGACGACGGCGTGCCCTGGGTGCGGTAGAGGAGGAACCGCCGCCCGTCCGGGGCGACGTACGACGACGGGTCGATCACGCCGCGCCGCGGCAGCCCCGCCTCGGTCGGTACGACGTCGCTCGCCGGTGCCGTCGCGGCTCCGGACGGGCAGGCCAGGGGCTGGGAGTGCAGCGGCGTGAACGGTGTCGCGAGGTCGGGCGAGGTGGCCACCCCGATGCAGCGGTCGTTGACGTCGGGCAGGCCGATGACCGGGATCGAGTAGTAGGCGAGCCACGTGCCGTCGGCGGCCCGCTCGACCTCCGGCGCCCACACGTCGCCGTTGCGCGCCCAGAGCGGCCGCGAGTCGAGCAGGGGCGCGCCCGGGACCCAGCCGGCGTACTCCTGGGTGCTCGTGCTGGTGCCGCCGCGCCAGCCGGTGCCGGCGGCGAACCAACGGGTGCCGTCGTGGACCACGGAGGGGTCGGCGAGCGGCCGCTCCCAGAACAGCGGTCGCGGTGGGAACGTCGTCACGTCGGCGCGGGACACCGTCGTGGACGTCGCGAGGGCGATCGCCAGGACGGCGACCGCGAGCAGCCCACGGACGAGGTCTCGCAACGCGCACCCCCGCTCGGACGACTGGGCAGGGCGTCAGGCTACGTCCGGTCTGGTCCGGTCGGCCGCTGATCGGCACGCGTCGTCCAGAAACGGTCAAGCGACGCCGCACGCTTGCCCGATCTTCGGGCAGGGGTCTGGTCCTGTGCTCGCGACGTCCCGATGCTGTGCGGAGAGCTTCGCGGAAATGCACGGGGGTGTGCAGGGGGCCGCGGATACGGGAGGGCCGACGACACGTCGGACAGGGGGGCGACATGAGCCTCGTCGGTCCTCCCGGGCTCTGACCCTCCGGGTGTCGGACACCGGGAGCACGTACTCCGGGCGCCTGCAGACAGCTCGCGCCCGAGCCTCCACCCCCCATGGAGGGAGCCGGCGTCGACGGATCACCCACGAGTCCGTCGGCGCCGGCTCGTCTGCGCCCGGGGCCCGGCCGTGAGCTCCCGCCGGTGACCCGTCGGATTGGTGCTGTCAGGCTGCGGCCGATACGTTGAGCCCATCATTGTGGTCGGGGTCACACACGCCGACGACCACGCTGCAAGCCGTCGGCGTCCGGCGATCCCGAGACCGCCGCTAGCTGTTGAAGGAGACTGCGTTGTCCGATCCTGCCTCCCCCGGGAGTGACACCTTCGGCCCCGACCTCGCGGAGGTCTTCGGACCCTCCCAGTCCGACGGTGGCCCCGACCTCGTCCAGCTGCTGACGCCCGAGGGCGAGCGCGTGCACCATCCCGAGTTCGACCACGACTTCACCGCCGAGGAGCTGCGCGGCCTCTACCGCGACATGGTCCTCACCCGGCGCATCGACGTCGAGGCCACCGC
>JAYSEC010000085.1:3046-12615 GCA_041914085.1 Nocardioides sp. | reverse complement strand
CCGCTGGCGCGCCTCTGAGCCGGGTCAGGCGGGCGGCCGGACCAGGCCCTGCCCGCTGAGGACGCCGAGCGCCTCCGCCACCAGCGCGACGGACTGCGGGTGCTCGCCCCACGCGGCGGTGACCGCGCTGACCAGCTCGGCCTCGGTGCGCGGCTGCGCCAGCTCGAGCCAGAGGATCACGCCGAGGCCGCCGAGCACCTGCACGCGGTCGCCGACCATGACGACCAGCTCGTCGTCGTACTCCACCGCGTCGGTCCAGGGCGTCCGGCTCCAGGCGCCGTCGACCGGGCCGGCGTCGCGTCCCTCGGACGGGTGGTGGAGGCGTGCGGCCGGCGCCTGCGCCGCACCGTCGAGGAGCCCGACGACCTCGTCGAGGTGGTCCGCGAACTCGCGGTAGTGCAGCGCCCAGGCCCCTCCGCAGGCGTCGATGACGTTGGCGAGCCGGCGGACGGGCTGGTCGAGGTGGACCAGCGACGAGCTCTGCTCGACGACCTCCACGATCGCCCGCGCCGCCGGGAGCGGGACGAGTCCGGTGTCGTCGTCACCGCGGTGCAGGAGCACGAGCCGGTGGAGGTACGCCGACTCCGGCGGGCGGCCGAGCCCGAGGTCGTCCGGCGAGACCGAGCCCTTCGCCATCGGCACCGCGCCGTCGACGACCACCGACAGCGGCTTGGGGTGCGGGTGCACGCCGAGCCCCTCGTCGAGCGACACCGTCTCGTCGGAGAGGTAGCCCAGCCGCGTGGCGAGCAGCGCGATCGCGGTGGTCTTGCCGGACCCCGACGGCCCGACCAGCGCGAGGGTGCGGCCGTCCTCGGCGGCGACGGCGCCGGCGTGCAGGTTGAGCCGCTGCCCCGCCGTGGCCTCGAGGGCGGCGAGCGTGACGCGCGTGGTCACGGAGTAGTCGAAGGCCGCCTCGTCGTGCACCTCGTCGAGGGCGACGTCGATGCTGCGGTCGGCGGGCCGGTCGGTGAGGGCCCGGCTCCACTGGTGCCGCAGCCGCGTGGCCGCCTCGCCGGTGACCGGGATCCCGACCGGGACGCCGAGGGCCTCGACGACCACCCCGGGGACCGGCCCGGGTGCCGTCGGCTCGCTGCTCACGGCGCCAACTCTAGGGTGGACGCGTGGGCTGGACGCGGGATCGCCGGATCGTCGCCGCGCTGGGGGCGGCGTACGTCCTCGCCCTGGTGCTGCTGGTGACCGGGCCGTGGGGCTGGGCGCTGAACCGGCTGACCGTGCGGCTCTACACGCTGTTCCGCGACGACTGGCCCGTCGCGCCGGACTGGGCCTTGCCGGAGCACTACGGCTACCTGCTCAACGTCGTGCTGTTCGTGCCGCTCGGCGCCCTCCTCGTGGTCGCCACCCGCCGTCCGTGGTGGTGGGTCACCGGAGCCGGGGTCCTGGCCTCGGGGGCGGTCGAGGTCGTGCAGTGGCTCTGGCTGCCCCGGGACGGCGACTGGGGCGACGTGGTCGCCAACGGGCTCGGGGCGCTGGTCGGAGCAGTGCTCGCGAGCGCGTGGGCCGGGCGCGCGCTCAGTCCTCGCGCACCACGCCGATGACCACGAGCTGGTCGACCAGCTCCGCGACGTCGTCGCGGATGTCGTCCACGGCGGCGTCCGACATCGCGGCCGCGGCGGCGGTGACCTCCTCCAGCGTCCCGCCGTCGGCCAGCGCGAGCCAGACCAGACAGCCGGAGCCCTCGAGCATGATCGGCATCCCGCGCGGCACCCGGGTGAGGTACGCCGTCGGCTCGCCGTCGGCGTCGAGGTCCTCCTGGCTGACCCACGCCACGTCGTCGGCGATGCGGTAGGTGTGCGTCACCGCCGCCTCACCCGCCTGGCCACCTCGTCGAGGGCCCGGCGCACCCGGAGCCGCTGCCGGTCGCGGACCTCGGCACGCGTCGGCGGCCGCCCGAGCTCCATGCGGAGGTGGTCGCGGTTGACCCGCAGCACCGCGGTCACGAGGTGGGCCTTGGCGCGCGGGCCGGAGGCTGCCGCGAGCCGGGCCCGCCACTCGTCGGTGCGGCTGCCGCCCTGACTGAAGTGCCGCCACAGCCGGTACGTCGGGTGGTCGCGGTGCAGCTCGAGCTCGCCGATCCCGGCGGCGAGGGCGACCTCTGCCCGGAGCTCCGCGGCGAGCGCGCGGACCGCGTCCTGCTCGACCGGGTCGGCGGCGTACCAGGCGAGGTCGACGTCGCTCGTGCCGCCCGAGCGCGCCGAGTGCAGGACCAGGACGAGCCGCTGCGCCGTGCGGTCCGGGACCCGGCAGTCGCGGTGCGCGATCGGCACCATCAGGCTGGTGCGGGCGAGGGTGTCGAAGGCCTGCTCGGCGTCGACCATCACCCCAGGCCAGTGGACGTGGACGTCGACCCACCCCCAGTCGTCGTGCCACCAGTTGGCGGCGTGCGCGAAGGCCGAGCCGGTGGAGAAGTCGGTGCGCTTCTCCCAGCCCACCCACTCCAGCGCCTCGGCGAGACGGGCGAGGTGGCTCGGGCGGACGAGCACGTCGACGTCGCTGGAGTGCCGGCCCTCGGCCCGGAGCCCGGGCAGCACCGCGGGACCCTTCAGGTGGAGCAGGTCGATGCCTCGGTCGTCGGCCAGCTTCTGCACGACCGCGTGCGCGAGGTGGACCCGCGCGGCGATCGGGGCCGTCCGGCCGTCCGGCTCCTCGGTCATGCGGCCATGGTGCCAGCCGGGCCCGTCGGCATGTCGTCGTTCCGCCCAGACGGGGGCGGCTCACGCCCTAGACTCGCGAGCATGACCTTCGGGGACTTCGTCAGGCTGTCTCGCGCCTACGTGTGGGTGCTGGTCGGCTGCACGGTCCTCGGTGCGCTGCTGATGATGGCGAAGACCACGCGCGACCCCGTGCTCTACTCCGCCACGTCCTCGGGCCTGGTCAAGGTCGGCAACGCCACGAGCGCGGGGGAGGAGCAGGGCAACGCCGCCCTCGCCGAGGAGAAGGCCGGCCTCTACGCCTTCCTCGTCTCCTCGATGCCCGTCGCCGAGAAGGTGGTCGACGAGCTCGGCCTCGACGTGCCGCCGAGCGAGATCGCCGGCCGGTTCTCCGCGACCGTCAACGCGGACGTCAACGCGCTCACCATCACCGCGATCGGCAGCACGCCGGAGGAGGCCCGCGACCTGGCCAACTCGGTGGTCGACTCCGTCGTCGAGTACGCCCAGGAGATCGACACCGGGCAGAGCAACCCCAAGCAGGAGCCGCTCACGCGCATCGTGCCGGTCGAGCCCGCAGAGCTTCCCACGGCACCGTTCACGCCCGACTACCGCAAGGCGGCGATGAAGGGAGCGGCCGGCGGCCTCGCGCTGGCGTACGCCGTCCTCATCGCCCGCCGCCTCATCGACCGCCGGGTCCGCTCGGTCAAGCACGTCGAGGACGCCACCGGCGCCTCCGTGCTCGGCATCATCCCCAAGGAGGACGCGCTCGGCCGGACCCACCGCGGGGTCCGCGGCGACCTGGGTCGTGCCGCCGAGTCATTCCGGCAGCTGCGCACCAACCTGCGCTTCGTCGACGTGGACAACGAGCCGCGCAGGATCGTGGTGACCTCGGCGCTCGCGGGCGAGGGCAAGTCCACCGTCTCCTCGAACATCGCCCGGCTGGTCGCGCAGGCGGGCACCCCGGTGCTCCTGGTCGACGCCGACCTGCGCCGTCCCCAGATCGCCACCACGTTCGAGATCGACGGCACGGTCGGGCTCACGCAGGCGCTCGCGGGCGACGTGGAGATGCGTGACGTCATCGTCGACTCCGGCATGACCAACCTCAGTGTGCTCCCGGCGGGGCGGATCCCACCCAACCCCAGCGAGTTGCTCGGCTCGCTGCGGATGAAGCAGTTCATCGACGAGCTCGCCCAGGACTACCTCGTGATCCTCGACGCGCCGCCGCTGCTGCCGGTCACCGACGCAGGCCTGCTGTCGGCCTTCTGCGACGGTGCGCTCCTGGTGCAGGCCGCGGGCAAGACGCAGATCGAGCAGAGCGAGCAGTGCCGCCGCATCCTCGACCAGGTCGGCAGCAGGCTGCTGGGGGTCGTGCTCAACAAGGCGCCGGTCAAGGGCGCCAGCGCGATCGCCTACGGCGGCGGCTACTCCGGCTACGGCGGGTACGCCGGCTACCGGGCCGAGGAGGCCACGCGCGAGGCGTACTCCAGCGCGGGCAAGGGGCGGCGCCGCAAGCTGGTGAAGACGTCGTCGGGCAAGGAGTGACGGCCGGGGCTCAGTAGGCGCCGCGGCTGGCCAGCACGGCGCTGACCGTGCGGGCGAGGATCAGCAGGTCCTGCACCATCGACCAGTTGTCGACGTAGTAGAGGTCGAGCCGGACGGTGTCCTCCCACGACAGGTCGGAGCGCCCCGAGACCTGCCACAGGCCGGTCATGCCCGGCAGCACGTTGAGCCGGCGCAGCATGTCGTCCTCGTACTGCTCGACCTCGCTGGGCAGCGGGGGGCGCGGGCCGACGAGGCTCATCTCGCCGCGGACGACGTTCCACAGCTGGGGCAGCTCGTCGAGTGAGAACCGGCGGATCAGTCGCCCCGGCCGGGTCACCCGCGGGTCGTCGGTGCTCTTGAAGAGGACGTGGTCCTCCCGAGCCTCCAGCTCGGCCAGTCGTGCCTCCGCGTCGACGTGCATCGAGCGCAGCTTGAGGCAGGTGAACTCCTGGCCGTCACGCCCGACCCGGACCTGGCGGAAGAGCGCGGGCCCGCCGTCGTACAGCCGGATCCACAGCATCAGCCCGAGCAGCACCGGCGAGACGAGCAGCAGGACCAGCAGCGCGCCGACGAAGTCGAAGGCGCGCTTGGCGTCGTTGGTCGCCAGCTGCGAGCGGGAGCGCCCGAGGTGCATGAGCGGGAGGCCGGCGACCGGTCGGATCCTGACGCGCTCGCTGGAGACGTCGGTGACGTTGGGGGCGACGATGATCTGGACGTCCTGGTTGTCCTCGAGGTCCCAGGCCAGGCGGCGCAGTTGCGTGGACGACTTCACCGCGCCGGCGGTGAAGAACACGATGTCGGGCGAGACCTCGTCGACGATGGTGCGGATGTCGTCGATGAGGCCCAGGACGGGCACTCCGGAGGACATGGCCTGCGGCCCGGCGTGCACGGGCGGCACGAGACAGCCCATCACCCGGTAGCCGAGCCAGGACTCGCGGGCCAGCACCTTGTTGATCTCGGCGATGTAGATCGGGCTGCCGACGAGCAGCACGTTCTCGTTGAAGTGCCCGGCGGCGCGGAGCCGCTGGATCACCCGGCGGCTCAGCAACCGGCCCACGACCAGCAGCAGCACACCGATCGAGAAGAACAGGACGAAGAACCCACGGGAGAGCGGGTACTGCAGGAGGAACGCCATCGTGGCGATGAGGGCACCGGTGAAGAAGGAGCCGTTGACGACGAGCTTGAACTCCTCGGTGCCGGCGCCGAAGACGTGGCGTTCGTAGGCGCCGTAGATCGCCAGCATGACCACCCAGGTCGCGACGAAGAAGACGCTGGCGACCGCGGTGTTCTGCAGGACGTCGCTCGCGGTGTCGAACACCGACAGGGTCAGCCGGAAGCGGATCGCCAGCACCGCGGCGAGGCCGATCATGACGAAGTCGACCGCGCCGACCAGCCACGGGAGCAGCCGGATGCCCTGGGGTCGCACCTCAGCCCACCCTTCCCTCCGCGTCGACGATCGCGCGGATCCGCTCGATGAAGCGGGCCTCGCTGAACTCCTCCGCGCGGGCCCGCAGGACGTCAGGATTCCACGGGTGCAGGTCGGCACGGTCGAGAACGACAGTGATCGCCTCGGGCTCGGGATGGTCGAAGAACAGGCCGGTCTCGTGCTCGACGATGGTGTCGAGGTAGCCGCCGCCGCGCAGTGCGATCGTGGGCACCCCGAAGGCGGCCGCCTCCAGCGGGGTGAGCCCGAAGTCCTCGTGGCTCGGTGCGACGAGCACCCGGGCATGGGCGTAGGCCCACCGCATCTGGGCATCGGTCAGGCCGCTGTACATCCGGACGTTGGCAGGGATCAGCGCCCGCAGCCGCTGCTCCTCCGGGCCGCGGCCGATGATGACGAGGCGGTGGCCCGACTGCCGCGCCGACTCGATGGCGGCGTCGACGTTCTTGTACGGCAGCAGGCGCGAGACGACCAGCGCGTAGCCGCCCTGCCAGTCCTCCAGGTCCGGGATCGGCTCCTGCGGGGCGCTGGCGTCCATGCTGTGCGGGGCGGGCACGATCTCGGGCTCGATGCCGTACGTCGACCGGATCCGCTCGCGGACCACCCGCGAGATCGCGAGGTAGCGGTCGGCCGCCCGGGCCGCGCGCTTGTCCCAGCGGATCAAGGGCGTCTGCATGGCCATCAGGCCGAGGCCGAGGAGCGACTTGTGCGTGGGCCCGCCGAGGTAGCGCTCGCTGTCGTAGAGCCACCGTGCCGGTGAGTAGCAGTAGACGACCGACCGGCCGCCGATGTCGAAGCCGTGAGCCCACCCGCTGCTCGACACGATCGTGACGTCGGCGTCGACCTTGATCCGCGACGCGGCCGGCGCGAGCAGCGGCAGCGCGCGCCGGTGGTCGCGCCGCAGGAGGAGGAACCGGTTGAGCGGCGAGGTGACGATGTCGGCGTCCGCGAACTCCGGGTAGGTCCCGTCGGGGTCGTAGAGCGTGGTGTAGACCTTCGCCTCCGGGAAGGCCTTCATCAGCGTCAGCACGACCCGCTCGGCACCTCCGCGCTGCGTCAGGTAGTCGTGGGCGATGGCCACCGTCGGCCGGCTCATGGTGCGAGCTCCTCGAGAAGTCGTCGTACCCGCAGCCGGCCGGCCTGCGGGGAGTACTCAGCCTCCCAACGTCGTCGCGCGCGCTGGGTCACGGCCCGTACGTCGGCAGCGGGAGCGGAGAGTGCGAGACCGATCACCCGGGCCAGGTCGTCGGCGTCGCCCGCCCGGGCGACCCACGGGTGGTCCGGCCCGGCCACCTCGGGCAGGGCACCTGCGTCGGAGATGACGAACGGGACACCGCTGGCCATCGCCTCGGCGACCACGAGGCCGAAGGGCTCGGACCACACGCTCGGGAAGACGACGAGGTCGACGTCGTCGAAGAGATCGGCGGGAGCGACGTGGCCGAGGCGTCGCACGCGCGACCCCAGCCGTGCGAGCTCGACGTCCACGCGAGCGACGTCGTCGGCGGGGACGTAGCGGGAGTCGCCGGCCAGTAGGAGCTCCGATGCGTCCACCTGGGCGATCGCGCGTGCGAGGACGTCCACCCCCTTGTCGGTCGAGATGCGTCCCAGGTAGCCGACCCGTGCCCGGTCGTCCACCACGTCGTGCTCCGACGCCGGCAGGTCCCCGGTCCAGTTGGCGTGCGCACGGCTGCGTCTCACCCGGTCAGCCATGTCGTGGGACGGCACCAGGGTCGCCAGCGCCCCGACGCGTGCGACCACGGCGGCCGCCGCCTGCGCGCGCCCGCGGGGATCCTGGTGCAGGTGCACGATGCGCCGGGCGTGCCCGGCCGTGGCGAACGCAGGGACCAGGCCGTGGCACCAGAGCAGACCGTCCCGCTCCACCCGGTCCCACGCCCTCAGGCGACGCACGTAGTCGCGGCGTCCGTCGGCGCGGATCGCCACCGTCCGGGCCCCGAGGGCAGCCGCGGCGTCGAGGACCTCGGTCGGGTCGTCCGCCGACACCACCGTCACCCGGTGGCCGAGGTCCAGCAGCGCCTCCGCGTGCTGCAGCAGCATCTTCTCGCCGCCGCCCAGGTCGGGGTTGTTGGCCGCGAGGTGGATCGGTTCACCCATCGGGCGTCCCGACCGGGTCGTCTCGGAGGGCGTGCCCCAACGCCATCGCCACCGCGACCGCCATGGGCGTGTCCAGCAGGACCTCGCCGAGGGTGACCGCCATGACGGCGGTGGCGATCAGCGCCGCCTGGGCGCCTGCAGCGGCGAGGTCACCCCGCCGGGCCCGTCGGGTGAGCCGGAGGAACGCGTAGACGATGAGCGCGAGGACGAGGAGGAGGGCCGGCCACCCGCCCTCCTGCCGCGTCGCGAGATAGCTGTTGTGGAAGAAGAACTCGAGGTCCCCGATCCGCACCCGGGCGGTGCCTGGTCCGTTGCCGAACCACGGTGCGTCGGCGAGCTGGACCTGCTCCTGCGCGATGATCCGCTCGCGCAGCGCGTCGCTGCCTGAACGGTTGGAGAACGGTCCGTAGAGCACGAGGTCGTCAGGGATGTTGTCGACCAGCCAGACGAGACCGGCGGCGGCCGCTGCCCCACCCACTGCGCCGAGCCGTCGCCCGAGCACGATCCAGGCGATGGTGAACGCGCCCGCCAGGAGGCCGGTGCGTGAGAACGTCAGCACGAGACCCCCGAGCAGCGGAAGCGCGAGCGCGACCCGCACGCGCCACCGGTCGTCGGCGAAGAAGATGCCGAGGGTGCCGAGCACCGCCAGGAAGTACGCGCCGGCGTTGGGGTCGCCGAGGAACCCGGTCAACCGACCCTCGTAGCCGCTGCTGCCGCCCACGCCGACCACCGCTAGTGCGACCACAGCAGTGAGCCCAGCCACGAGTCCCGCGCCGACCGAGCGCAGTGACAATCGCCCGGTGGCGCCGGCCCAGACCAGCCCGCAGCAGATCGCCACGTGGCCGACGCGGCGGGTCCACTCGATGTGGTTGGCGGTGCCGGAGTAGACGAGCAGTGCCATGAGTGCCGCCAGGAGGAGGATGACGACCTCGGGCAGCTTCTGCCCGCCGCGTGCGGGGCGCAGCAGGCAGAGCCCGACGAGCGCGGCCATGGCGAACTCGTTGACCGGGAAGCCGCCGACCTGCCACGTCCTGAACGGCAGCACCGCCATGAGCGCGAAGTCGGTGATCCGGATCTCGCGGTCGGCGGTCTCGGCCCGCTCGACGGTCCGGTCGGGGAGGTTCCACGGCGAGTCGACCCGGCTCATCGTCCGACCCCGGTGCTCTCGTAGACCTCGGCGATCCGCGCGCACATCTCGGTGACGCTCGGCCACCCCTCGAGTCCGGGACGGGCTGCGGGGTCGAGCCCCTGGGCTGCCAGCGCGGCGGCGACGGCGGTGGGGTCGTGGGCGTCGACCAGGCAGCGGTCCGGGAGCATCTCGGGATTGCCGCCGACGTCGCTCGCCACGACCCCGAGCCCGCGGGCGGCGGCGTCGAGCAGCGCGTAGGAGCAGTTCTCCCACACCGACAGCATGGAGAGCACGTCGTGCTCGGCCATGGCCGCGTCGGGGTCGACGAAGCCGGGCATCCGGACGACGTCGCCGAGCCCCAGCCGGTCGACGTACGCCCGCACGGTCGCCTCCTCCTCGCCCGTGCCGGCGATCGTGAGGCGGGCGTCGGGGTGCTCGCGGTGCAGCGCGGCGAAGCCGTCGAGCAGTGCCGGCAGCCGCTTCTCCGGGGCGAGCCGGGCCAGCGACAGCACCCGCAGTCCACCCGCCCTCAGCGCTTTCGGTGGTTGAGGTGCGAGCGACTCTCCGCTTGGTGGTTGAGGTGCGAGCGGCTCCCCCATTGGTGGTTGAGGTGCGAGCGGTTCCCCCATTGGTGGTTGAGGTGCGAGCGGTTCCCCCATTGGTGGTTGAGGTGCGA
>JAYSEC010000085.1:0-2946 GCA_041914085.1 Nocardioides sp. | reverse complement strand
TCCCCCATTGGTGGTTGAGGTGCGAGCGGTTCCCCCATTGGTGGTTGAGGTGCGAGCGGAGCGAGCCTCGAAACCACAGGATCCACACCGTTCGGGATCACCACCACGGGCTGCCGCGGGTGCCACTTGTCCGCCATCGCGTCGGCGGTCGCCCGGCTGACCGCGATCGCGGCGTCGAAGCGCCGCAGCCGGGCCGCGTGTACGGCAGCCATGACGCGGGCCTTGGCCGCGGAGCGGTGGTAGACGAGGTCGTCGCGGGCGATGCCGTGCTCCGTGGTCACCAGCCGGGTGCCCCGCCCGATGGCCATCGCGGCGACGATGTCGGCGTGGGAGAGGTGGCTGTGGACCACGGCCGGCCGGAGGGTGCGTACGGCGTGGCGCAGCGAGGCCACGGACGCCCGGGTCCCGTGGTCGGGTCCGAACGGCTCGGTGAGCACCGCGGCGCCGGCGTCGCGCAGCGCCTCGGGGAGGTCTCCCGGCGGGGTGAGGAAGACCAGCCGCCAGCCCGGCACGCCGGCGCGCGCCACGTCGAGGACGTGGCGGGCCACCCCGGCCAGGTCGCTGACCGGCACCACCCACAGGGCGGTGGGTGGGGTCAGAACCATTGCTCCAGCCGCTCGAGGGCGATCCAGAAGCCCTCCCCGTCGTTGACGTGCCCCTGCCAGATCTCCGGGATGAAGCTCACCCCGGGCGCCATCGCGTCGAGCTGCTGGGCCAGCACGGCCCAGTCGATCTCGCCGTCACCGACCTGCACGCCCTCGCCGTCGACGCCGGTCGCGTCGACGAGGTGGAGGTGCTCGGTGTGCGGCGCGAGGAGGTCGGTGGCCTCCGAGAAGGACATGCCGAGGTAGTTGGCGGACAGCTTGGAGTGCGACACGTCGAAGCACAGCCGGCGGTCGTAGCGGGTGGCGAACTCCGCGGTGTCACGCGGGTCGACGAAGAGGTTGCAGTAGAGCTGGCCGCCCATGTACCAGGGGTACGGCGGGAGCGTCTGCGCGCAGAGCCGGACACCGGAGTCGTCCACCCGGGCGAGTCCCTCCGCGACGCGGGCGTACATCTTCTCCCGCTCGGCCGGGGCGACGAACGCGTCGGTGGTGAAGCCGCCGAGGCTGGCCACGATCACCGGGCCCTCGGCCGCGCCCTTGGCGTCGGCGTGGCGGGTGAAGTGCTGCTGCATCTCGCGTGTCGTGTCGACGACCCGCTGCAGCTCGCGGATCGACCGCTCCCAGTGGGCGTCGTCCTCGGACGCGAGGTTGAGCAGGAAGTCGCCGGCGAACAGGTCGGGGGAGTGGGTGGTGAAGCCCATCGGCAGCCCGCCGTCGTACTTCGCGAAGACGTCGGCGACCGGGAGGTCGAGGTCCTTGTAGGAGAAGTGGAACTCGAGGAAGTCCGGGGTCGTGTCCTTCGTCATCGCGTCGATGTCGTGGTAGCGCACGGCCAGGCCCCACGGTCGGCGGAAGGTGTACGCCCGGCCGCGGGGTGCCGCGTCGCCCAGGTCGGTGGCGTAGAAGAAGTCGCCGGCGTCCAGGGCCCGGGTCGTGGTGCGCCCGACGAGCCTGTCGTACGCGTTGGGCTGCAGGCCGCGGCCGGGGCTCTTGATGTCGATGTCGGCGTCGGTGAGCACCTCGCCGACCTCGATGCGGCGGGCGGCGACGAGCGACTTCGCGAGGTTGACGCGGTTCATCATCTCGCCGGTGGAGACCGCGCGGGGGGCTGCGGTGCCGAGGGCCTCCTCGACCTCGCGGACGCGCTGCACCATCTCCTTGAACTCGCCGGGCAGCAGGCTGACCTTGTGGTCGTTGCCCTCGAGGTCGCGGTCGACGGTGAAGTGCTTCTCGATGATCCGTGCGCCGAGTGCCACGGCCGCGACGGCGACGTGGAAGCCGCGCTCGTGCCCGGAGTAGCCGACCGGCGCCTGGGTGAGCTCGGCGAGCCGGGTGAGGTAGGCGAGGTTCACGTCCTTGAAGGGCGCGGGGTAGGTCGACTGGCAGTGCAGGAACGCGTGCGCGACGCCGGTGCTGCGGACCAGCTCGACGGTCTCGCGGATCTCGCCCTCGGTCGACATGCCGGTCGAGATCACCATCGGCGTGCCGCTGGCGGCCATGTGGCGCAGCAGCGCGTGGTTGGTCATGTCGGCCGAGGCGACCTTGAGCGACGGCACGCCGTAGTCGACGAGCCGGTCGACCGAGACCGGGTCCCAGGCGGTGCACATGACGTCGATGCCGACGTCGCGGCAGTGGTCGAAGACCTCGAAGAGCTGGTCGGCCTCGAGGTTGTACTTCGCGAGCAGGTCGAGGGTGTACTGCGGGCCGAGGTCCTCCCCGCCCGAGCCGGAGGAGCCCTGGCGGTAGAGGGACTCCATGTCGCGCAGCTGGAACTTCACGATGTCGGCGCCGGACTCGACCGAGAGGTCGACCAGCTGCTTGGCCAGGGAGACGTCGCCCTGGTGGTTGATGCCGATCTCGGAGATGAGCAGCGTGGGGGCGTCGGCAGCGACCACGTGGCGGCCGATGCGGAGCTCGTCGGCGCGGTTGATCGCGATCGCGACGAGGTGGCCGCGCTCGTCGACGAGCGCGACGTGGTCGATCCCCGACCCGAAGGCGTGCGAGATCTCGGCCGGGCTGCTGCCGATCGGCAGGCTGCGCGGCGAGGTGTTGGCGGCCTCGATGGCCGCGACGTCGGTGCTGAGGCTCGACGTGCTGCTGACCCACCTGCGGAAGTCGCCGTCGGACAGCACGCCGTCGAGGTGGCCGTGCGCGTCGACGAGGAAGATCACCCGCGCCTTGTTGGCGGTGATCTTCTCCAGGGCGCGGAGGACCGGGTCGCCCGAGTAGACGACGTACGGCGTGAGGTCACGCTCGATGATCAAGGCGGACGCCTTCCGTGGGTGTACGTACGGCAAAACAGTAGCCAGCCGACGCGCTCCGCGGGCGGAGACGGCTCAAC
>JAYSEC010000084.1:9494-13269 GCA_041914085.1 Nocardioides sp. | reverse complement strand
CTCCCGCTCCAGCACTTCGATCATGTGTTCGACACTAGAGCAAGCCACTGACACTCACCCCGCCCCGAACACCGGCCTGTGGAGACGTCCCGTGACGGAACTCCGCCCCTCTCGACCACCGGTGGAAGAGCCGGGCGCGGGATCAGCCCTGGTAGGGCGGGGCGACGCCCCAGCCCCAGCGCGGGGTGGGTGCGTGCTCGACCGGCGAGGCGCCGGGCTGGGAGTTCTCCATGGCGAGGCGGGTGCCCCATTCGAGGTAGCCGATGATCGCGGCGCGGAACTCGGGGTCGGCCGGGAGGTCGGCCTCGACCCGGTCGTAGAAGCAGTCGTTCATCCTGCGCAGGGGGACCAGCCCGCCGGCCCAGTCGTACAACGTCGGCAGCCCGGGCTCGTCCACTCCGCTCATGGGCTCCATGGTGGCCCGGGGCACCGGCCCACCGCACCCGGCATTCCGGGTCCCTCAGCCCGACCCACGCACCGCGGGCGGGGAGGCGCCCGCCCACGGCAGGACTGCGTACTGCACGAGGGGCGAGGCGAGGAAGTAGCTCGTCATCCGACCGATCGTGATGCTCGCGGCGTCGGTGCCCGCGGTCACGGCCACGGTCGTGCCGGCCGGCTGCGTCCACACGGCGTCGCTCCGCTCGCGCAGCCGCCCCCTGGCGCCCAGGTCGAACGACGTGGCCGTGACCGTGGCGGTGTCGGCACCGCGTTGCTGTGCGGTGCGGGCGACGACACCGTGCCCGTCGGCGGCCACCGAGAGGTCGAGGGTGCCGCCCGGTACGACGGACTCGTCGAGCGAGCTCGCCCTGCCCAGGCGGGTCACGGACGGCTGGCGACGGGTGGGCGCCCACGTCGCGAGCCAGGACCGCACCGAGCGCCGGTCGCCCACCGCGAGCCAGGTCGCCGCACCCGCGCCGGCCCGGGTGGTCCCGACCGACACCTCGCGCACGTCACGGCTCCAGCGGGACGGCGACCAGGACCGCGGCTCCCGCGGCCTGCCGGACAGCAGCAGGACGCGCTCGGCACGACCGTCGAGCTTCCCGGTCGAGCGGGACTGCACGGCGGCGGCGACGATGCGACCGTCCGCCACGTCGATGCGTCCGGGCGCGATGCCGCCGTCCGGGTCGGCCTGCCGGTGACGCACCGTCCAGCGACCGCGTGCGTCGCTGTAGGTCTCGATGCGCATCCGCCCGCCGAACCAGTAGCCGGGCTCGTCCTCGAATCCCGACCCGCGGAGCGTGACGACGTTGCCGGAGTCGTCGATCGCCGCGACGAGGGCGTCGCCGCCCAGCCCGAGCTCCGGGCGCCGGAGGTCACGCCAGCCGAGGTCGGCGTGGTAGCTGGTCACGTGGTGCGGACGGCCGTAGCGGCTGTTCGTGGCGAAGAGGACGTACTGCCCCTGAGGGGAGTAGTCGAGGGAGGCCAGCGCTCCCTCCGACTGGACGCGCCACACCCATCCGTCGTCGCCGGTCCACACCAGCTCGACGAGCCGCGTGGGCGGGTCCTCGAACCCGGTCGTCTGCCGGCACTCCACGGCGACGGCGAGGTTGCCCAGCGACGTCACCGCCTCGACCGGACGGCAGCCTTCCGCGCCCTCGACTGTCATCACCTCGGTGCGCGGGCCGTCGCTGCCCGCGACCACGCGCTGGTCGAAGATGGTCGCCTCGTCCGGCCCGCCGATGCTGATCAGGGCCACGGTCTGCTCGTCGAGCGCGACCGCCAGGGCGTGGTCCCCCGCCTCCCGCAGTGGGGTCCAGTCGGCTGCGACGGCCGCGGTCGGTGCGACGAGGGCCGACACCATGGCGACGACGACGGCGTACGTCAGGCGGCGCACGACTACTCCGCGATCTCGAGCGCCCGCAGCGCGACGGCGACGTCGAGGCGCAGGTGCGGATCGGTGGCGACGGGACCCAGGAGGCGCTGCAGCTTGCCGACGCGGTAGCGCATCGTGTTGTAGTGGAAGAACTGGGCGCGCGCCGCCTCCGCCACGTTGAAGTTGGTGTCGAGCAGCACCTGCAGGGTCTCGCGCAGGTCGGCGGCCTCCGGGGTGCGCTCGGCCAGTGGGCCCAGGACGTCGGCGGCGAACGCCGACAGCTCGGCCCCGTCGGGGACCAGCGCGAGCAGGCGGTGCAGGCCGAGCTGGTCGAAGCGGGTCACCGAGCCTCCGCCGTGCACGCGGCGGCCGATCTCGACCGCGCGCTGCGCCTGGCGGAACGCCTCGGGCAGCTCGCCGAGGTCGTGCGCGATCCGGCTGACGCCCGCCGAGAAGGCGATGCGCCCGCCGCCACGGTCGCCGCGGACACCGTCGATCATCCGGTCCACCGCTGCGTGCCCGGCCGCGACGCCCTCCTCCGGGTCGACCGGCACGAGGGTGACGACCTCGCGGCTGAAGGCGACCGAGGCGATGCTGCGGTCCGTGCTCGCGGCCACCTGCCGCCACGCGGCGGCGAAGCGGTCGTGCCACGCGCGACGGTTCTCCGCCGGCCCCTGGGCCGCGACCGCGTCGGGCTCGAGCACCGCCACGACCACCATCACCGGGCGGCCGAGCTGCCAGCCGAACGCGCGCGCGTGCTCCGAGACGTCGTCCTCCTCCCCGGCGCGGCCGAGGAAGACGTCGCGGAGGAAGTCGCCCTGGTACTTGTTCTCCACCGCGGTGATCGCCTCGACGCGGGTCACCAGGAGCGCGGCGACGATCGCGGCGCGCTCGAGCGCCTGCACGTCGGAGGCATGGATGGTGCCGTCGGTGCGCAGCGCGACGAGGCGGGCCAGGTCGACGCCCGCGGCGACCACGCGCCGGATCAGCGCCTCCCCCTCGCCGACGGCCGTGCCCTGAGGGTCGATCCGTTCGACGCGCACGCGACCGGTGGGGTCGAGCAGGTCTGCCGTCGCGAGCGCCTCGCGGTGGACCTCGTCGAGGTGGGCCGCGCGCTCGCGACCGTCCGTGGAGGTGAACACGACCCCGCAGCCGAGGGCGTCGCTGACCGCCTCCGCGATAGCCGCGAGGTCCCCGCCCTCGAGGACGATGTGGGTGAGCGCGGTGTGGAGCGCGTCCGCCCGCTCCAGTGCG
Organism: Nocardioides sp.; assembly: GCA_041914085.1. GTDB lineage: Bacteria > Actinomycetota > Actinomycetes > Propionibacteriales > Nocardioidaceae > Nocardioides. The sequence goes on along the minus strand of JAYSEC010000084.1, from coordinate 10,202 downwards.
GCGACCGCCTCCGGATCGCTTATCAAGTCTTGGCCCACTTCATGTCCTTCGTTGTCAGGAACTCACATTCGCGAGTGTGCCACGAGCCGTTAGCGTCTGGGGAATGATCCCCGTGGCCGCACCGATCCGCGTGCGGGCGCGACTGGCCGCCGCGGCCGACGGACCGCGCCCGGTGCTCCACGCCAGCAGCACCGCGGTGTACGTCGACCTCGACGGCTGGTGCCTCGGGCTGGTCGCGGCCGGCGCGACCCGCGTGCCGTGCGCGCTGTGGTCCGCGCTGCCCGACCTCACCCCCCTGGCCGGGCGTCCCGTGCACGTCAGCGCGGGGACGCTCACGATCGGCGGGGAGCCCGTGCGGATCAGTCGCGTGGTCGACCCGCGGGCGAGCACCGTCGCGCCCGGGACGTCGGACGACCCGGCGCCGGCGACGACCGTGACGTCCGACCTCGACCTCCCTGCCGACGGCCGGCTGACGGCCGCCCACGTCGCCCGGCTCGTGGGCCGCGGGCCGGGCCTGACCCCGCTCGGCGACGACGTGCTGGCCGGCTGGCTGGCCACGCGCGCCTCGCTGGGCCGCCCCGACGCGACGGTCACGGCAGCCGTCCGGGACCGCTTCGGCTCGACCACGCTGCTCTCGGCCACCCTGCTCGACTGCGCGAGCCGCGGCGAGGTGCTCCCCCAGCTCGGCGCCTGGCTGGCCGAGCCCAC
>JAYSEC010000084.1:0-9394 GCA_041914085.1 Nocardioides sp. | reverse complement strand
GGACCACGTCGAGCTGCGGAGCGGCGCCTACGCCGACTCCGTCACCCTGCTCCAGGTGAGCCGGGCGGTGCAGGCCACGCCGGGGGTGGTCGCGGCCCAGGTCGCGATGGCGACCGGTCTCAACCTCGAGGTGCTCGAGGGCATGGGCTTCGACATCCCGGCGTCCTCGCCCAACGACATGGTCGTGGCGCTGCGCCTCGACGACGACGCCGACGTCGCCACGGCGCTGGCCGCCGTCGACGCCGCGCTCGCACCGACCCGCCCGGGCACCGGCGACACCACCGTCGCTCCTCCGCGCACGACCGGCGCGGCGCTCCGCCGCGCCGGAAGCGGCGCGATCGCCCTCGTCTCCGTGCCCGGCGCCAGCGCCACCGTCGAGGCGATGGACGCGCTCGAGGCCGGCCACGACGTGATGGTCTTCAGCGACAACGTCCCGGTCGCCGAGGAGGTCGCGCTCAAGACGTACGCCGCCTCGCGCGGCGCGCTCGTGATGGGACCCGACTGCGGCACCGCGGTCATCGACGGCGTCGGCCTGGGCTTCGCCAACGCAGTCCGGCCCGGCCGCATCGGCCTCGTCGCAGCCTCCGGCACGGGATGCCAGCAGCTGCTCGCGCTCCTCCACCACGCCGGCGCGACCCACGACGGCGTCGGCGTGCGCCACGCCCTCGGCGTGGGTGGCCGTGACCTGTCCGCCGCCGTCGGCGGCACGTCGACCCGCGAGGCGCTGCGCCGCCTCGACGCCGACCCCGACGTCGACCTCGTCGTGGTCGTCTCGAAGCCGCCTGCCCCCGAGGTCGCGGAGGCGCTGGCCCGGGACGCGGAGGCCCTCGCCACGCCGGTTGAGCTCGGCCTGCTCGGTCGCGGGCAGCGCGACCTCACCACGGTCGCGGAGGCCGTGCTCGCCCGGCTGGGGATCGAGGCCCCGCGGTGGCCGGTGCACGGCGCCGACGACAGCGCCGCCGCGACCGGCCCGCTGCTGCGCGGGCTGTTCGTCGGCGGCACGCTGTGCGACGAGGCGATGCTGATGGCCACCGAGGCCCTCGGGCCGGTCCGCAGCAACATCCCGCTCTCCGACGACCTCGCGCTGGGTGACGAGCTCCTCGTCGACCAGCACACGATGGTGGACTTCGGCGACGACGCCCTCACCCAGGGGCGCGCCCACCCGATGATCGACCCGACGCTGCGCAACGAGCAGCTGGCACGCGCGGCCGCGGACCCGGGCACCGGCGTGATCCTCCTCGACCTGGTGCTCGGGCACGGCGCGGAGCCGGACCCGGCCGCGCTGCTGGCGCCCGCCATCGAGGCGGCGCGTGCCGAGCGGGCGGTCCCGGTCGTGGTCAGCCTCGTCGGCACCGACCTCGACCCCCAGGGCCTCGACGCGACCCGTGACGCGCTCGTCGCCGCCGGCGCCGAGGTCCACCTCTCCAACGCGTCGGCCACCCGCCGCGCCCTCGACCTGATCGGAGCAGCCCAGTGAGCAGCGCAGGGAGCAGCGCAGTGAGCAGCGAGACCACCGTCGTCACCGTGGGCGCCGACATGTTCGCCGACGCCGTGGCCAGCCAGGCCGTCGGCGTCGAGCGCGTCGACTGGCGCCCGCCGATGCCCGGCACCGAGGCCGACCTCGCGAAGGTGGCGACCGACCCCCGGCGCCCGGAGGCCAACCGCAGGGCCGTCGAGGCGATGCTCGGAGTGACCGCCCACCTCGTGGACGTCGCCCCGGCCTCCGAGGTGCTCGGCCTCGAGCAGGGCCAGTTCCTGCACGCCGGCCCGCCGATCGAGTGGGAGCGCGCCTCCGGCCCCCTGCGCGGCGCCCTCATGGGTGGCGCCGCGCTCGAGGGGCTGGTCGACGACCCCGAGGACGCCGTCGCGCTGTTCGAGTCGGGCAGCAACGTCAGCCTCGAGCCCTGCCACCACCGCAGCGCGGTCGGCCCGATGGCCGGCGTCGTCACGCCGTCGATGTGGATGTGGGTCCTGGAGGACCGCGCGACCGGCCGGCGGACGTACTGCTCCCTCAACGAGGGCCTCGGCAAGGTGCTGCGCTACGGCGCCTACAACGACGAGGTGCTCACCCGCCTGCGCTGGATGGGTGACGTGCTCGGCCCGCTGCTCCAGGCCGCCGTGCGCGGCACCGCGGAGGCCACCGACGTGACCGGCATCCTCACCCAGATGCTGCAGATGGGCGACGAGGCGCACAACCGCAACCGTGCCGGCACGCTCATGCTGCTGCGCGACCTCTCCCCCGCCATGGTCACGGCCGGCTCCGACGCCGGCTTCGGCGGCAAGGACGTCGCCGACGTGCTCCGCTTCGTCGGCGGCAACGACCACTTCTTCCTCAACCTCGCGATGCCGGCGTGCAAGCTCGCGCTCGACGCCGGCCGCGACGTGCCCGGCTCGACGATGGTCGTCGCCATGGCGCGCAACGGCACCGACTTCGGCATCCAGGTCTCGGGCACCGGCGACGAGTGGTTCACCGGGCCGGCCCAGGTGGCCGAGGGACTCTTCCTCGGCGACTACGGCCCCGACGACGCCAACCCCGACATCGGCGACTCGGCCATCACCGAGACCGCCGGCATCGGCGGCTTCGCGATGGCGACCGCCCCGGCCATCGTGCGGCTCGTCGGCGGCACGGTCCCCGACGCGCTCGCCACCACCCGCCGCATGCACGAGATCACGCTCGCGGAGAACCCGCGCTGGTCGGTGCCGGTCCTGGAGTTCCAGGGCACGCCCACCGGCATCGACGTGACCAAGGTGTGCCGCACCGGGATCCTGCCCCAGATCAACACCGGCATGGCCGGAGCGGTCGCGGGCGTGGGCCAGGTCGGGGCCGGGCTCGTCACGCCCCCGGCCGAGATCTTCCCGCAGGCGCTGGCCGCGCTGGCGGCTCGGGTCTAGGCGCCGGCGGGGCGCTCGTTGTAGACGCCCGCGAGCTCCTGGCCGGTGAGGTCCGCGATGGCGGTCATGATCCGGTCGGTGAGGTCGCGGCGCGCGCGCCCGGACGGTACGCCGTCGTACTCCCCCGCGACGGTGATCGGCTCGCCGAACCGGACGGTGACGTCGACCTTCGCCAGCCGGGGCCGGCTCGAGCCGACGGGCTGGATGTCCTCGGTGCCGGTCAGCCCGACCGGCACGACCGGGCAGCCGGCGGTCAGCGCGAGGTGGGCGACGCCGGTGCGTCCGCGGTAGAGCCGCCCGTCGCGCGATCGGGTGCCCTCGGGGTAGATCCCGAAGGCCTCCCCCTTGCGCAGCACCTCCAGCGCGGTGTCGAGGCTCGCGATCGCCGCCCTGGTGTCGTCGCGGTCGACGGGCAGCATGCCCAGGCCCTCGAACCAGGCGCGCGACAGGGCACCCTTGACGCCACTGCCGGTGAAGTAGTCGGACTTCGCGAGGAAGACGACCTTGCGCGGCACCACCACCGGGATCACCACGCTGTCGAAGAACGACAGGTGGTTGCTGGCCACGATGACCGGTCCGCTGTCCGGCACGTGGTGCAGGCCCTCGACCCGCGGGCGCCACACGGCACGGGCGAGCGGAGGGATGACGCCGTGCGCGACCGTGTAGAGCATGGCAGTCATTGTGCCCCGAGCCGCGGCTGCCAGAACGCGCGTCCCAGGTCCACGGCGCCGCTCGGCCGGAGCGGGGTGCCCTCCTCGAGGTAGGCCTGGCGGGCCTCGTCGTCGTGCGAGGGCGGCAGCGACCCGTCGGCGCGCACCACGCGCCACCAGGCCACGGCGCCGCCGTGCTGGGCCATCACGTTGCCGACCAGGCGGGGACCACCGCGGCCGAGCCGCTCGCCGACCACGTCCGCGATCGCGCCGTACGTCGTCACCCGCCCGCGCGGGACCGACTCGGCGCACTGCAGCACCAGCTCGACGTAGAGCTCGCGCTCCTCCGGGGTGGTCACGGGCGCGGGTCCCCGTCCGCCGGACCCTCGACCGGCTGCGTGCTGCGCAGGGTGACCAGGGTGAGGGCCACCAGCACCAGGCCCGCGGACAGCCACAGCCACGGCGGGGCGAGGTCGGCGTCGAGCCCCTGCAGCGCGAACCAGGCGATCGGCAGCGGCACCAGCGCCAGCAGGCCGCGCCCGGCCCAGAGCCGCGCAAGCGCCCGGTCCACGGGAAGGGTCGCCGGGCCGTAGGACAGCAGCGTCGCCACCACGTGTGCGACGAGCAGCAGCACGCCCACCACGGGGACCCGCCAGTCCATCACCCCGTGCACCGTCCACCAGACCACCACGAACGCCAGCGCGATGCCGCCGGCCGCGTGGTCGGGCCGGCGCGCCCACAGTGCGGCGCAGAGGACGACGGCCGTCACGACCAGGACGTGGGGGCGCGTGGGCAGCGCCAGCGCGAGCGACGCGCAGGGCAGCAGGAACAGCACGATGCGCAGCACCGTCCCGGTCGTGTCGAGCCCGGGCGCCAGGCGCAGCCGGGCGCTCACCGGGACCGCACCTTCGGGACCCGGGCGCGGCGCGCGAGCTGGTGGAGGACGGTGTCGAGGGTGCCCGGACCACGCCACGGCACGACGGGGCAGCCCAGCGCGGCCAGCTGCAGGAGCCGGTCCTCGCGCTCGATGGCCTGCATCCGCGCGGCGAGGCTGGCGAGGGCACGGGGGTCGGCGTCGGTCGGGCGCTCGCCCAGCGTGTCGATGACGACCACCGACGCACCGCTGCGCAGCAGGCTCGCCGTGGCGGTGACGAGCGGCGTGAAGAGCATCGGCGACAGCACGTAGACCACGCTGCCGGCGCCCGCCCCGAGGTCGAGCCGCTCGGGCGCCACGCTCCGTGCCTCGGTGCGCACGCGCGCGAGCGTGCCGGTGAGCCGGTGCAGGTGGCGCGGGCCCGAGCCCAGTCCGACCCGGGCCGCGTCGGCCGCCACGACGAGCAGCCCGACCCGGTCGCCGGTGCGCACGTGGTGCTCGGCGAGCGCGGCGGCGGCCCGGACGGTCAGGTCCAGGCTGCTGGCCGCGCCGTCGACGCCGCCCGAGGCACCGATGTCGCGCAGGCCGTCGACCACCAGCCACACACCGGCGTCCTGCTCGGCACGGGTGGTGATCACGTGCAGCTCCCCGGTCCGCAGCGACACCGGCCAGTTGACCCGCTTGAGCCGGTCGCCGGTGGCGAAGGGGCGGATCCCCTCGAACTCGGTGCCGCTGCCCAGACGGCGCGACCGGTGCCGGCCGACGAGGCCGTCGGGCTGCGGCACCTCCGCCCGGCTGTCGTACGGCGCCGTCTGCGGCAGCACGCTCAGCCCGTGCTCGGGCATGTCGACCGGGCCCCACCGCCACCCGCCCCACGCGCTGGTCAGCGCCACCCGCTCGGCGCCGATGACGCGCCGGCCCCAGCGCCGCGGGCTGAACTCGACCGTGGGCAGGCCCTGCCCGACGAGCGACCCGACGGCGCCGTACGCCGGGTGGGTGACGACGTGCGGCGTCGGGGCGGCGACCCGGGTGACGTGCTCGACGCCGGACAGGTCGTCGACGACCAGGCGCGAGGTGGTGCCCTGGCCCTCGTGCAGGCGGTGGTGGTCGATCTCGGTGCGGACGGCGGGCGGGCGACCCGGGCGGCCGAGCAGGCCCATGGCGGCGAGCACCACGAACGGGGCGGCCAGGACCACCGGCACCTCGAGCCCGCCCACGACGCCGCCGGCGAGGCCGGCGAGGGCGAGGACGCAGGCGCGGACGAGCGCGGGGGTCGGCCACCAGGAGGTCACCGTCGCGACTCCAGGGTGCGCGGCGTCTCCACGCTCGTCATGACGGCGTCGACGACCCGCGCGCCGGAGGCCTGGGTCATCCAGAGCTCGGGCCGGACGGTGATCCGGTGGGCGAGCGCGGCCCGCGCCACCACCTTCACGTCCTCGGGCACGACGAAGTCCCGGCCCCGGATGGCTGCCCACGCCCGGGCGGTGAGCACCAGTCCGAGGCTGCCGCGGGGCGAGGCCCCGGTGAGCACGTCGGCGTGGCTGCGCGTGGCCGCCACCAGGTCGACGCAGTAGCGGCCGACCGACTCGTCGACCGCGACCCGCTCGACCGCCGCCTGCATGCCCGCGAGGCCGGCGGCGTCGGTCACCTGCGCGATGTCGACCTCCTCGCGCTGCCGGTCCAGCCGCCGCCGGAGGACGTCGTACTCCTCGCCGGCGTCGGGGTAGCCGAAGCTGACGCGGAGCAGGAAGCGGTCGAGCTGGGCCTCGGGCAGGGGGTAGGTGCCCTCGTACTCCACCGGGTTGGCGGTGGCGAGGACGTGGAACGGGCTGGGCAGCCGGTGGGTCTGGCCCTCGACGGTGACCTGTCCCTCCTGCATCGCCTCGAGGAGCGCGGCCTGCGTCTTGGGCGGGGTCCGGTTGATCTCGTCGGCGAGCAGCAGCCCGGCGAAGATCGGGCCGGGGCGGAAGTCGAACTCCGCGCGCCGCTGGTCGTAGACGTAGGAGCCGGTGAGGTCCGCGGGCAGCAGGTCGGGGGTGAACTGCGCCCGCGCGAAGTCGAGCCCGAGGGCGCTCGCGAAGGAGCGCGCGGCGAGGGTCTTGCCGAGACCGGGGAAGTCCTCGAGCAGCACGTGGCCCTTGGCGAGGATGCCGGCGAGCACGAGGGTGAGTGCCTCCCGCTTGCCGACGACGGCGCGCCCGACCTCGTCGAGGACACGCTCGGCGAACGAGGCCACGTCTGCGGCGGCCGGGACGGGGGCGACAGGTCCGGCGGTGGGGTCAGGGGCGGTCACGGGCGGCCTCGATTCGGGTCAGGATGCGGTCGACGTCCGCCGGCGAGAGCCGACGGGCGGGGTCGTGGGGTCCGCCGAGCTCGTGGCGCAGGGCGTCGGCGAGGTCGGGGTCGCGACCGCGGGCGAGCGCCACCAGGCGCTCGCGCACCGCCTCGGTCGGCACGCTCGCCTGCTGGTGGCTCGTGAGGAGGCGCAGGTCCGCGGTGGCCTCGTCGGTGCGGTCGCGCACCGGGGACGTCGCCGGCAGCCAGCGCGCCGGCTCGTCGTCGACGACGTCGAGCACCATCCACACCAGTGACAGCACCACCGCCGTCATCACCACGAACGGCACCGGCTGCGGGTCCCAGTCCAGGAGGCTCGCGCCGGCGAAGGTCGCCGCGCCGAGCACCACCCCGACCAGCAGCCGGGTGCGCCACGTACGGCTCTCGGCGCGCGCCATCAGGCCCGCACCGCCAGGCTGCGCCGGATCGCCACGAGCGCGTCGAGGGCGGCTGCCCGGTGGTCCTCGGTGATCGGGTGCTCGGAGAACCGCGCCTCGCGGTAGAGCGTGGCGAGGCGGTTCACGGCGCCGGAGTCGGCCGCGACCAGGTCGAGGATGCGGATGGCGTACTCCGAGGAGGTCTCCCAGGGATGCCGTCCGGCCCCCGCCGCGAGGCCCTGCACCTCGAAGCGCTGCCAGGCCGCGACGATGGCGTTGCGTGCGTCGCCGTCGCGCAGCAGCGCGTCCTGCTGGTCGGCGTCGCGGGTGATCTCCTCGACCAGCCGGACCGGCGCGTCGAGGGCGGTGAAGGCGACGTCCTCGCGCCTCTCCAGCCGCCGGCGGTGCACCCGCCGGTCGCGCAGGACGAGCGCGAGGAGGACCAGCGCCACCACGATCGTGGCCAGGATCGCGGCCACGAAGGTCCAGGTCAGCACCTTCAGCCACAGGGGCGCGTCCTGGGTCCGCGGTGGCGGGGGCTCCCCCTGCTCGCCGCCGGGCTCGTCGCACCACGGGAGGTTGCGGGGGTTGTCGGGCCGCTCGGTGGTGGTCGTCCCGTCCGGGGCGGTGCTCACCACCTCGAGCGGCACGCAGGACTCCGCGGGCGTGGTGAGGGTCCGCTCCACCACGCCCGGACCGGTGAAGACCTGGCTCGGCCCGACGAGCGTCGCCCAGGCGACGAGCACCATCAGCAGGCTCGTCCCGGCGACCATCAGCACGGCACGGGCACCCGGTGGAGGAGCACCGAACGCACGCATGGCGCGAACCCTAGGTGACGGGCTCGCGCCATGCGAGGGGGGCGCGCCCGGTGGGGTCGGGCGCGGGGGGCGGGTCAGCGGATCGGGCTGAAGGGCTCCGTGCCGGGGACCAGGCGCAGTCCGGCGATGCCGCTGTGCGCCTGGGCGTACGACAGCTCGTGCGCGAGGTCACCGACGCCGTTCGATCCGGCGAGCGGGGCGAGGGCGAGCGTCGAGAGGGTGCCGAGCGCGTTGCCGTCGCCGTCGAGGAAGGCACTGCCGGAGTCTCCCGGCACGCCCGGCGTCACGGTGTAGACGGGATGGGTCCAGCCGCTCGGGTCGGTGCCGAGGCTGGTGCCCTGCTTGGGCGAGAGCACCTCGACGCCGCCGCGCAGGCTGGAGTTGCCGAAGCTGTGGACGGTGTCGCCCGCCGCGGTGCCGGTCGTGTTGATGCCGACCGGGCCACCCCAGAACGGGACCGACGGGTTGACCTTCGCCGCGTCCGCGGCGTCGACCTTCACGAGTGCGAGGTCGTTGTAGGCGCAGGCGTCGGCGTCGGACTCGCCGTTGCGCTGCATGGCCAGCCACGACGAGTAGACCAGCGTGCCGCCCCCGACGCGGGTGCCCTCGGCGAGGAGGGAGCCGCCCTCGACGAAGTCGACCTTCGTGCCGAGCGGCAGCGACGGCGAGGTGCAGCCGTCGGTGTCGGTCGCCTCACCGAGGCCGGCGCAGTGCGCGGCGTAGCCGACGTACGTCGTGCCTGCCGTGTCGGTGTAGACGAAGTTGGCCGTGCACTGCGCGCCCTCGGTGTACATCTGCACGCCGGGGTGGATGGTGGCGGTGTCCGCGGGCGCCCAGCTCGTGCGGACCTGCTTCTTCGGCGCCGCGGTCGCGGGGGCGCTGGTGGCTGCGGCGGCGACCAGGCCGGCGGCCGCCAGGGTCAGGAGCTTCGTCGGAGTGCGCATGCCCCTCCCAACGACGGTCGTCGGGAGGGGTTACGCGTCAGTAGTCGGGCTGGCTCGGGTCGACCTGGTTGACCCAGGCCACCACGCCGCCGCCGACGTGGACGGCGTCGGCGAAGCCGGCGCCCTTGACGATGGCGAGCACCTCGGCCGAGCGGACGCCCGACTTGCAGTGCAGCACGATCGGCTTGTCGCTCGGCAGGTCGCCGATGGCGTTGCCGTTGAGGAACTCGCCCTTCGGCACGAGCACCGAGCCGGGGATCCGGTTGATCTCGAACTCGTTGGGCTCACGGACGTCGATGAGGGTGAAGTCGCGCTCGCCGGCCTCGCGCTCCTTGAGCATCTGCTCGAGCTGGACGACCGAGATCGTCGAGCCGGCGGCCGCCTCGGCGGCCTCGTCGGAGACCGCGCCGCAGAAGGCGTCGTAGTCGATCAGCCCGGTCACGGTGGGGTTCTCGCCGCACAGCGCGCAGCTGGGGTCCTTGCGGACCTTGAGCTTGCGCCACTC
>JAYSEC010000083.1:0-13480 GCA_041914085.1 Nocardioides sp. | reverse complement strand
CCAGGTCGTAGCGCTTGATCGCCTCCGCCACCAGCCGGTCCAGCTGCGCCGGAGCGACCCGCCCGGCGACCGCGGACACCTGCGAGTCGACGTACGCCGCTGCCTCGGGCGTGAGGGCCGGCGTCGTGTGGATGGTGACCTCCGCAACCGACCGGGCCCGCCACGCCGGCACCACCCCCGCCTGCACCAGCGCCCACAACCGCGGCAGCCGATGACGCAGCTCCAACGCATGCCCGATGAGCTTCTTCGCACCAGTGCTGGACATACCCAGCACCGCACCCAGCTCGGGGATGCAGAACTCCGCCACCAGCGGCGCACCCACACCCGCGATGGGCTCCTCGTGCTCACACCCCGCCACCGCGAAGGTCGCGGCCGAGTGGATCGACTCCGGCGGGTGCAGGTACGCCCACCGGGCAGCCAGATCCAGCTGACGCGCCGCTGCCTGATGCTCAGCCGCCCTCTCAACGCGGATCGAGGCGAGCACGTCGGACGCCGAGAGGTCGTCTGCGACCCTCTCGACATCCTGCGCCAACGTCTCGATCATGTGTTCGATTCTACCCAGGGTTACCGACAGTCGCGGTCGAAAAGGGTGTTCTGTGGAGGGCTGGTGGAGCGTGGTTTCGAGGCTCGCTGCGCTCGCACCTCAACCACCGGGGAGGGCGTGGTTTCGAGGCTCGCTCCGCTCGCACCTCAACCACCGACGGGGGGCCGCTCGCACCTCAACCACCAGCCGGGACGTGGTTTCGAGGCTCGCTTCGCTCGCACCTCAATCACCAAGGACGCCGCACGGTCGCGGGCAGGATCTGTCGACAACCGCTGCGAGTACTGTCGCCGCATGGTCGACGGTCGGGTGCTTCGTCCGATGCAGCCCGAGGACGTGTCCGCCGTGATGGCCGTGCAGGAGCCGGCATCCATCGCGGGGCTGTCAGGCGTCTTCCCGCAGGACACCCACCCGTTCCCCCGAGACGTGCTCGCACGACGCTGGCACGACGAGATCGGCGACGACGAGGTCGACTGCTTCGTCATCCTCCGCGATGGCGCGGTCGCCGGGTTCGCGGCGAGGTGTGGCGGCGAGGTGAGGCACTTCGGCGTGGCCCTCGAGGAGTGGCGGAGCGGGCTCGCGGTGGTGGCGCACGACGAGCTGGTCGCCCGCCTGCGGGCGGCGGGCCACCTCTCTCCGTGGCTGCGCGTGTACGCGGACAATCCTCGCGGCCGCGCGTTCTACGAGAAGCTGGGCTGGTCTGACACCGGCCAGCGGAGCCGAGGTCCTATGCCGCCGCACGCCGAGCTGATGACCTACGAGCTCCGTCCCGGGAACGTCCGGAACCCCGCCTAGCGTGGCGCCATCACGTACGAGACCCGCCTGCTCACGCCCGAGACGTGGGACGACTTCGCGGAGCTGGTCGAGGCCAACAACGGGGTGTGGGGCGGGTGCTGGTGCATCGGCTTCCATCCCGAGGGGCTCGGCGGCACGGCGGCCGACCACCGGGCGGCGAAGGAGAGGCACACGAGGAACGGGACCGTCCACCAGGTGCTGGTGTACGACGGTGGCCGGGCGGTGGGGTGGTGCCAGTTCGGGACGCCGGACGAGCTGCCCCGCATCAAGAACGCCACGGCCTACGACAAGGAGCTGGTCGAGCTGCCGGCCTGGCGGATCGGCTGCATCTTCACCGGCAGCAGGCACCGTGGGAAAGGGGTCGCACGGGCGGCCGTGACGGCGGTGCTCGAGGAAATCAGGAAGGCCGGCGGGGGAGTCGTGGAGGCCTACCCGGAGCAGGTCGCCGACCGGAAGCCGCAACGCGGCGCCTACCTGCACACCGGTCCCGAGACGCTCTACGCGGAGCTCGGCTTCGTCCGCGACCGCCAGGTCGCCAAGTGGCGCTGGGTCATGCGGCGCACGGTGGAGGCCTGAGCTCAGCGCTCGACGACAGGCACCTCGCTGCCGGCGGCCTCCAGCCCGGCGTCGTCGACGAGCTGGCCCGACGCGGCCTGCCCGAAGGGCTCGCCGAGGCCGCAGCCCGCCTCCGCGTCCGGGAAGTCGCGCAGCCTCTCGGGGTCGGCGAGCAGCGCGTCGTACGCCGCCTTGCCGTGCGCGATGAGCCAGCTCCGGTAGTCCGAGCCCAGGTCGTCGCCGAGCCCCAGCCCGGGGGCGCAGATGTCGTCGGCCACTGGCATGACGGGCGCGAGGCCCTTGCTGAGCCGCTCGAACGTCCGCCGGAAGTCCGTGACGTCCTCGGAGGAGAGCTCGGCGAGGAGGTCGCGCAGCGCCACCGCCTGCTGCACGTCCCCGTCCTGGGCGATCTCGCACGACGTGTGCACCACGTCCCAGAACGCCGCGTCGCGGTCGTCGACGCCGCCGCAGTACTCCGGAAGTCCACCGTCGACCCACGCGTCGGTGGTGACCGGTTCGACGGACCCGGACGCGCACCCCGCGCCGAGCGCGCAGACGAGCGCGGCGACGAGTGCCAGGCCCACCCAGGTGCGTGCACGCCGCGCTGTTCCCCCGTACATGGGCGGCAGTCTGTCAGCCCTCCGGCACCCGCGGCAGGGGAACGCCACGGCAGGCGTCGATAGGCTGGTCCGGTCCCGACCCACGACTGAAGGATCATCCATGGCCGGCGGACTGTTCGCCCTCCTCGACGACGTCGCCGCGCTCGCCCGGATCGCGGCCGCCAGCGTGGACGACGTCGGCGCCGCCGCCGGTCGCGCCAGCGCCAAGGCCGCGGGGGTGGTCGTCGACGACACCGCCGTGACTCCGCAGTACCTCCACGGGTCCGCCGCCGCCCGCGAGCTGCCGATCATCAAGCAGATCGCGATCGGCTCGCTGCGCAACAAGCTGCTCTTCATCCTTCCGGCGGCCGTGCTCCTCGGGCAGTTCCTGCCGTGGCTGCTGCCGGTGATCCTCATCTTCGGTGGTGGCTTCCTCGCCTACGAGGGCGCCCACAAGGTCCACGAGCGCCTCACCGGGCACGCGACGGAGGCCGAGGAGGAGGTCTCCGAGCAGGGTGAGTTCACCCCCGAGCACGAGAAGCGCACCATCGCCCAGGCCGTGCGCACCGACTTCATCCTCAGCGCCGAGATCATGGTCATCGCGCTCAAGGAGGTCGTGAGCTCCGACGCCGACGCGAGCATCTGGATGCGCGCGATCGTGCTGGCCGTCGTGGCGGTCCTGATCACCGTGCTGGTCTACGGCGTCGTCGCGCTGATCGTGAAGATGGACGACGTCGGCCTGCACCTCGCCGAGAAGCCGTCGAAGGGCTCCCAGCGCGTCGGCCTCGCACTGGTCAGCGCGATGCCGCGGCTGCTGGCGGCGATCTCGCTCATCGGCACGCTCGCCATGCTCTGGGTCGGCGGCCACATCTTCCTCGTCAGCCTCTACGAGATCGGCGGGCACGACGGCCTCCTCGAGGGCACGGCCGTCGGCGACGCGCTGCACGCGCCGTACGACCTGCTCCACCACTGGGAGGAGGACGTGCACCACGCCATCGGCGGGGCGCTCGGCGGGCTCGTCGGGTGGCTGCTCAACACGGTCGTCTCCGCGGTGGTCGGGCTCGTGGTCGGCTTCGTCGTCCTGTACGCACTGCGCGCCGTCGGCGTGGGTGCGCACCACGGTGACGGGCACGGTGACGAGCACGCTGACGGCCCCGTCGAGCAGCCCGCAGAGGGCGGCGCCGAGGATTCCCCGAATCGCTGAGGACGGTCCTACTCTCTTCTGGTCCGCGCGGGAGATCCCGACGATGCACAGATGTGCGGCGCAGACGCACTGCTCAGAATCCGGGAGACACCATGGACTTCAACGTCGCTGACCTCAGCCTCGCCGCCTACGGCCGCAAGGAGATCGAGCTCGCCGAGCACGAGATGCCGGGCCTGATGGCCATGCGCGAGCGCTACGGCAAGGACCAGCCCCTCGCGGGCGCCCGCATCGCCGGCTCGCTGCACATGACGATCCAGACCGCCGTGCTGATCGAGACCCTCGCGGCCCTCGGCGCGGACATCCGCTGGGCCACCTGCAACATCTTCTCCACCCAGGACCACGCGGCCGCTGCGGTCGTCGTCGGCCCGAACGGCACGCCCGAGGACCCGCAGGGCATCCCGGTCTTCGCCTGGAAGGGCGAGACCCTCGCCGAGTACTGGGACGAGGCGGAGAAGGTCTTCGACTTCCCCGGTGAGAACGGCGAGCCGGGTGGTCCCAACATGCTGCTCGACGACGGCGGCGACATCACCATGCTGCTGCACCTCGGCGTCGAGTACGAGAAGGCCGGCGCCGTGCCGTCCCAGGACTCCACCGACAACGAGGAGTTCAAGGAGGTGCTGCGCGTCCTGGCCCGCTCGCTCGAGGCCGACCCGCAGCGCTGGACCCGGCGCGCCCCGCTCGTCAAGGGCGTCTCCGAGGAGACCACCACCGGCGTGCTGCGCCTCTACGAGCGCTTCAAGGAGGGCACCCTCCTCTTCCCGGCGATCAACGTCAACGACTCGGTCACCAAGTCCAAGTTCGACAACAAGTACGGCTGCCGCCACTCGCTCGTCGACGGCATCAACCGCGCCACCGACGTGATGATCGGCGGCAAGGTCGCGGTCGTGTGCGGCTACGGCGACGTCGGCAAGGGCTCCGCGGAGTCCCTGCGCGGCCAGGGCGCCCGCGTCATCGTCACCGAGATCGACCCGATCTGCGCGCTGCAGGCCGCGATGGACGGCTACGAGGTGCGTCGCCTCGAGTCGGTCGTCGAGACCGCCGACATCTTCATCACCACGACCGGCAACTTCAACATCATCACGGTCGAGCACTTCCACAAGATGAAGCACCAGGCGATCGTCGGGAACATCGGCCACTTCGACAACGAGATCGACATGGCCGGCCTCTCGAAGATCCCCGGCATCGTCAAGGACGAGATCAAGCCGCAGGTCCACCAGTGGATCTTCGAGGACGGCAAGAAGATCATCGTGCTGTCCGAGGGCCGCCTGCTCAACCTGGGCAACGCCACCGGCCACCCGTCGTTCGTGATGTCCAACTCCTTCACCAACCAGGTGCTGGCGCAGATCGAGCTCTACTCCAAGGCCGACGACTACGAGCTGGGCGTCCACGTGCTGCCCAAGCACCTCGACGAGGAGGTCGCCCGGCTGCACCTCGACGCCCTCGGCGTCGAGCTGACCGAGCTGACCAAGGAGCAGGCCGCCTACCTCGGCGTCCCGGTCGAGGGTCCCTACAAGGCCGACCACTACCGCTACTGATCACCCCGGATCGGTCGGCCGCCCCACCTAGACTGGCGCCATGACTGATCTTGTCGAGCCCGCTCGCGGCAGCGTGCTCGTCGTCGACGACGACGCCTCCCTGGCGGAGATGCTCTCCATCGTCCTCCGCCAGGAGGGGTTCGACAGCCGCATCGTGGGCCGCGGTGACGTGGCCCTCGATGCGTTCCGGGACTACAAGCCCGACCTGGTCCTCCTCGACCTGATGCTGCCCGGCAAGGACGGCATCGACGTCTGCAAGGAGATCCGCGCCGAGTCGGGCGTCCCGATCGTGATGCTCACCGCGAAGGGTGACACCGTCGACGTCGTCGTCGGCCTCGAGTCCGGGGCCGACGACTACATCGTCAAGCCCTTCAAGCCCAAGGAGCTCATCGCCCGCATCCGCGCGCGCGTGCGGCGCAACGACGTCGCGCCCGACGAGGGCCTCACCATCGGCGACGTCAGCATCGACGTCGCCGGGCACTCGGTGACCCGCAACGGCGACCCGATCAACCTGACGCCGCTCGAGTTCGACCTGCTCGTGTGCCTCGCCCGCAAGCCCTGGCAGGTCTTCACCCGCGAGGTGCTGCTGGAGCAGGTCTGGGGCTACCGCCACAGCGCGGACACCCGCCTGGTCAACGTGCACGTCCAGCGCCTGCGCTCCAAGGTGGAGCACGACCCGGAGAACCCGGAGGTCGTGGTGACCGTGCGCGGGGTGGGCTACAAGGCCGGCAAGTCCTAGGACGGGCGCGGTGAGCCTGTTCGAGCGGCTGCCCCCGAGCCTGCGCCACGGGCCGGCCTTCTGGCGCCGGTCCGTCCAGGCGCGGGTCGTGGTGAGCACGGTGCTGCTCTCCGCGGCCGTCGTCGGCGTCGTCGGCTGGTTCCTCATTCAGCAGACCCGCGACGGGCTGCTCGAGCACCGCGTGCAGGCGGTGGTGCAGGAGGCCGAGAGCGAGACCCAGGCCGCCCGCGAGGCGCTGGCGGCGACGCTGGGCGTCGACGTCGACGAGTCGCGCCAGCAGCAGGACCTCGTCGAGCCGATCATCAACCGCGGGTCCACCCGCGGCTTCGCCGTCATCCTCTCGCCGCCGATCGGCGAGGGCAGCCGCCTGGCCGACGGCGGCGCCAAGTTCACGCAGGGCCTGGACCTCGCGAGCGTCCCGGAGAAGCTCGAGGCCACCTTCGACGAGCCCTCGCCGACCGCCTGGACCTACACCGACATCAAGACCATCCGCGACGTCCAGGGCCTGCCCGAGGGGCCGGGCATCGTCGTCGGCAGCCAGGTGCGGCTCCCGGCCGACGGCAACACCTACACGCTCTACTACCTCTACTCCCTCGACGAGCAGGGCGAGACCCTCGCCCTGGTGTCGCGCGCGATGCTGGTCGCCGGCGTGCCCCTGCTGCTCCTCGTCGCCGGCCTGACGTGGCTGGTCACCCGTCAGGTGGTGACCCCGATCCGGATGGCCCGGCGCGTCGCCGAGCGGCTCGCGGCCGGCCAGCTGCAGGAGCGGATGCGGGTGACCGGTGAGGACGACCTCGCCCGGCTCGCCACGTCGTTCAACCAGATGGCCTCCAACCTCCAGAAGCAGATCCGCCAGCTCGAGGAGCTGAGCAGGCTGCAGCGCCGGTTCGTCTCCGACGTCTCCCACGAGCTGCGCACCCCGATCACCACGGTGCGGATGGCCAGCGACGTCATCCACGACGCCAAGCCGTTCCTCGACCCGGTCACCGGCCGCGCCGCGGAGCTGCTCCAGAAGGAGCTCGACCGCTTCGAGACCCTCCTCGCCGACCTGCTCGAGATCAGCCGCTTCGACGCGGGCGCCGCCGTGCTGGAGACCGAGGACGTCAACCTCGTCGACGTCGCCCACCGGGTGGCCGACATGACGTCCGCCCTGGCGGCGCAGCGCTCGACCCGGGTGGTCGTGCACGACCCGGGGGTGCCCTGCGTCGCGGAGGCCGACGTACGCCGCGTCGAGCGCATCGTGCGCAACCTGGTCACCAACGCGATCGACCACGCGGAGACCCGCGACGTGGAGATCTTCGTCGACGCCGACCGTCAGTCCGCCGCGATCGCGGTGCGCGACCACGGCGTGGGCCTGGGCCCGGGGGAGTCGGCGATGGTGTTCAACCGGTTCTGGCGTGCCGACCCGGCCCGGGCCAGGACCAGTGGCGGCACCGGGCTGGGGCTGTCGATCTCGCTCGAGGACACCCACCTGCACGGCGGCTGGCTGCAGGCGTGGGGTCGCCCCGGCGAGGGTGCCCAGTTCCGGCTCACGCTGCCCCGCCACCTCGGCACCCAGCTGCGCCACTCGCCGCTCCCGCTCGTCCCCGCCGACGCCCGGGAGACCGCGTGAACCCCCTGCGTACGACGCGCGCGCTCGTCGCCGCCGCGGCCTGCACGCTGCTGGCCGGCTGCGTGCAGATGCCCAGCGAGGGCCCCGTCGTGGAGCCCAAGGCGTCCGCCGACGTGGACGAGCTCCCCGGCTTCGCCTTCGACCCCCGCCCCCCGCAGTCGGGGGCCAGCACCGAGGAGATCGTCGCCGGCTTCCTGGAGGCGATGCGCGCGACACCGGTCTCGACGACCGTGGCGCGCCAGTTCCTCTCCGGCGACGCGGCCGACGACTGGAAGCCCGAGCAGCAGATCATCACCTACTCCGAGCTCGGCACGCCCTCGAGCGGCACGACCGTCCGCATCCCGATGACCGACGTGAACCTGTACGACGCGCGCGGTGCGTGGGAGCGCACCCAGGCCTCCCGTGCGCTGGGCCTCGGGCTGGTCGAGGAGGACGGCGAGTGGCGCATCGACGAGGTGCCCGACGCGCTGATCGTGCCCGACTCGTGGTTCGACGACTGGTACGAACGCGTCTCCCTGTACTTCTTCGACCCCACCTCCGAGGTGCTGGTGCCCGAGCCGGTGTTCGTGCCGCGCGGCGACCAGTTCGCCTCCGCGCTCGTGCGGGGCCTCCTCATGGCGCCGGCGGAGGACGACGCCGACATCGTCCGCAGCTACTTCCCGCCCGGGGCCCGCGGGCTGTCCGTCCCGATCACCAGCGGGGGCATCGCCGAGGTGGCGCTGTCGGGCGACCCCGACGCGGTCGACCAGGACACCGCCGACCGGATGCTGGCGCAGCTGGTCTGGACGCTCAAGCAGGACGAGCGCGTCAACGCCGTCCAGCTGAGCATCGGTGGGCAGGCGATCTCCTTCCAGGACGGCTCCTCGCTCGTCAACCTCGGCGTGGGCAGTGGCTACGACCCCAACGGCGCCCGGGCGACGAGCGACCTGTTCGCCCTCGACCGGGGCCGCGTGGTGGCCGGTGCGATCGGCTCCTTCCAGGAGACCCTCGGCCCCTTCGGCCGCCAGGACCTCGGCATCCGGGCGATCGGGCTCAGCCTCGACGGGTCCCGCGTCGCCGCGGTGTCGGGCACGGGGTCGGAGCTGTACGTCGCCCCCACCGAGGCCCCCGACGGCGAGAGCACCGGCGTGGTCGGCGGTGCCGTGGACCTCGCGCCGCCCGCCTGGGACTACCGCGACCGCATCTGGGTCCTCGACCGGGGCGCGGGCAGGGCGCGCGTCGTCCTCGTGGTCGACGGCATCGCCCGGGTGGTGGAGGTGCCCGGCGTCAGCGGCCGGTCGGTGGGCAAGCTGCTGGTGTCGCGCGACGGCAGCCGCCTCGTCGCGGTCGTGCGCGGTGACGAGAAGGACCGGGTGGTGGCGACCCGGGTCCGCCACGACGAGTCGGGCGGTGTCGTCGGCTTCACCCCGGTGCAGACGCTGCCGCTGCCGCCCGAGGACGGCCCGCGGGTCCGCGACATCGGCTGGCGCTCGCCCACGACGGTCTCGGTGCTGAGCATCGCCGACGACTTCTCCCAGGTGCGCACCCTGTCGGTCGACGGTGCGCCCGGCGAGATCTCCGGGGGAGGCACGATCCGGCTCCGCGAGCGCATCCGCCGGCTCGTCTCGTCGCCCGTCGACCTCAGCGAGGTCTACGGCGTCGCGGGCCGCACCGTCGTCGACCTCACCCGCCCCGAGCGCTCCGTGCCGGACCTGCCGCGCGGGCTGTCCTCGCTCACCTACTCCGGCTGACCGCGCCCTCGGGCGCCCCTCCACAGCCACCCGGCACCGGTTGTCCCGCCCGGGCACGGGCTGCTGCGATGACACCGTGCTCGACGAGGCCTTCGACCTGTTCCTCGGCAGCCGGTGCGTCGGCTGCGACCGGCCGGGCCGGATGCTCTGCCCGACGTGCCGGTCGGGGCTCTCCGACCGGGCCGCGCCGGCGTGGCCCACCCCGACGCCCACCGGCCTCGTCACGCCGTGGGCGACCGAGACCTACGACGGGGCGGTGCGCGACCTCGTCGTCGGCCACAAGGACCGCGGCCAGTGGGGACACCGTCGCGTCCTGGGCGAGCTGCTGGCCGTGTCGGTGCGCGCCGCGGTGGCCCCGCTCGACCCGCGGCTGCCGGTCCTGCTCGTGCCCGTGCCCTCCCGCCCCGGCGCCGGGCGCCAGCGCGGCTACGAGGCGACGACGGCGCTGGTCCGGGCCGCCGCGGCTCGCGTACGTCGTACGCGCGAGGTGGTGGTGGCGCCGCTCGTGGTGTCGCGCGGGGCGGCCGACCAGGCGGGGCTCGACGCCCGCGGCCGGGCCGCCAACGTGCACCTGTCGATGCACTGCCCGACCTCCCTGCTGGGGCGGCTGGCACGTCGCCACCGGGAGGCGTACGTCGTGGTCTGCGACGACGTCGTGACGACCGGCGCGACCGCCCGCGAGGCGCAGCGCGCGCTCCAGGCGGTGGGCCTGCCGCCCGTGGCCGTCGCGGCCGTGGCGGCCACCCGACGCAGGTCGACCGACAGGTGACCCCGCTGTTGGTTCGCAGCCGCCGAGGGGCTAGCGTCTTGTCATGGAGTCCGCCCGGGTCCGTGGTTGCGTCACGGAGAGGGGTGCGCGCGACACCGTCAGGTGCGGCGCTCGGTCCGCCCCGTGGCAAGCCGATGCCAGTCGCAGGCGAAACGGTCCACGTAAGTCCACGGGCACTGCGTTCCACGCGGCGCCCGCCGGACGATCACGGTGCGGCTTAGAAGTAAGTCCTGCCTCGGTCCCGGCACCAGATGTGCCGGACGCCGGGAGAAGGCCAGTAGTGACGGAGAAGTTGCGAACGCTTCAGCAGGCGGTTGTGGGGTCGAAGACCAGGTCGGCCGGGCGGACTCCATCCCACCCTGCCCCGGCGCACGGCGCCGCGGCCCATGGAAGGGTGCGGCCGCTCACTGGTTGAGGAGGTTCACATGGAGGTTGTGGTCACGGGACGGCACTGCGAGGTGTCGGATCGCTTCCGCGAACATGTCTCGGAGAAGCTCACCCGTCTGGAGAAGCACGATCACCGGATCATGCGGGTACAGGTGGAGGTGGAGCTGGAGAAGAACCCCCGCCAGCACGACCGGTCGGTCAAGGTGGAGCTCACCGCGTTCTCCAAGGGACCGGTGATCCGCGCGGAGGCGGCAGCCGAGGACAAGATGGGCGCGCTCGACCTCGCCCTGGACAAGATGCAGGCGCAGATGCGCCGTGCGGCCGACCGCCGCCGGGTCCACAAGGGCCGCAACGCGCACGTGGGTGTCGGCGAGGCCCTCGCCGGGATGCCGCAGGTCGACGACTCCGGCGACGAGGACGACGTCATCGAGCGCAAGGTCGGCCCGATCACCGTGACCGGCGACGGCCCGCTCGTGGTCCGCGAGAAGTCCCACGCCGCCAGCCCGATGACCCTCGACACGGCCCTCTACGAGATGGAGCTCGTGGGCCACGACTTCTACCTGTTCGTCGACAAGGAGAGCGAGCGCCCGTCCGTGGTCTACCGCCGCCGCGGCTACGACTACGGAGTGATCTCCCTCGACGTCGACTGACTGCCCCACCCCCACGAATGGTTGTGCAGCGACGCAGGTCACGCGCGCATGACATGATGCGCGCGTGACCGAGGCACACAGCAGCGAACCCGTCCGCGTCCTGGTGGTCGACGACCAGGAGCTCTTCCGCCGCGGCTTGATCATGCTCCTCGGCGGCGACACCGACATCGAGGTGGTCGGCGAGGCCGCCGACGGCGTCACCGCCACCGACCTCGCGGTGAAGACCGCCCCCGACGTCATCCTGCTCGACGTCCGCATGCCGCGCCGTACGGGCGTCGAGGCGTGCCGCGCGATCAAGGAGGCGGTCCCGGCCGCCAAGATCATCATGCTCACCGTCTCCGACGAGGAGGCCGACCTCTACGAGTCGGTCAAGAACGGCGCCTCGGGCTACCTCCTCAAGGACTCCTCGATCGAGGAGGTCGCGCAGGCGATCCGCGTGGTCAACGAGGGCCAGTCGCTGATCAGCCCCTCGATGGCGGTCAAGCTCATCGACGAGTTCAAGCAGATGTCGAAGCCCGAGCGCGAGCAGGGCCCGGCACTGCGGCTGACCGACCGCGAGCTCGAGGTCCTGCGCCTGGTGGCCAAGGGCCTCAACAACCGCGAGGTGGCCAAGGAGCTGTTCATCTCCGAGAACACCGTGAAGAACCACGTCCGCAACATCCTGGAGAAGCTCCAGCTGCACTCCCGCATGGAGGCGGTCATGTACGCCATGCGCGAGAAGCTGCTCGACCTGCCCTAGTCGCGCACCCGGCTGTCGGTCTGCTCTGGTTGAGTGCCACCCGTGACCGAGCAGCTCACCCAGCTCCAGGCGCGCCGCATCGCGCTCGCCGCCCAGGGCTTCACCGACCGGCCCCACGCGACGCCGTCGATGAAGACCTTCGACCGCACCGTCGCCCGAACCGGGGTGCTGCAGGTCGACTCGGTCAACGTCCTGCAGCGCGCCCACTACATGCCGCTCTACTCCCGCATGGGCCCCTACGACGTCGACCTCCTGCGTCGTGCGTCCGAGCGCCGGCCCCGCCGGGTCGTCGAGTACTGGGCGCACGTGCAGGCCCTCATGCCGGTCGACCTGTGGCCGCTGATGCGCCACCGCATGGACCACTACCGCTCCGAGCGCGGCAAGTGGGGCTTCACCGCCGACCCCACCCTCGAGCCGCGGGTGCTCGACGCGGTGCGCGACCGCGGCCCGGTCACCGCGCGCCACCTGGAGGAGGAGTTCAGCACCGGTCCCCGGACGAAGGAGCACTGGGGCTGGAACTGGTCGGAGGCGCGCAAGGTCCTCGACTACCTCTTCCTCGTGGGCGACGTCGCCATCGCCGGGCGCACCAGCCAGTTCGAGGTCCTCTACGACCTCACCGAGCGGGTGCTGCCGCCAGCGGTGCTCGACGCCCCGACCCCCACGCCCCAGGAGGCGGTCACCGAGCTGGTCCGCCGGGCCGCGCGGTCTCACGGCGTCGCGAGCGCCGGCTGCCTGGCCGACTACTACCGGCTGCGCCTGCAGCCGGCACCGGGCAAGGCCAGCGCCCGGGTCGCCATCGACCAGCTGGTCGAGGAGGGTGAGCTGGTCCCGGCCACGGTCCAGGGGTGGAGGCGCCCGGTGTGGTTGCACCGCGACGCCCGGCTGCCGCGCAAGGTTGCCGCCCGCACGCTGCTGAGCCCGTTCGACCCGGTCGTGTGGGAGCGTGACCGCCTCGAGGCGCTGTTCGACTTCTTCTACCGCATCGAGATCTACGTGCCGGCCGACAAGCGCCTCCACGGCTACTACGTCCTGCCCTTCCTGCTCGGCGACCGGCTGGTGGCGCGCGTCGACCTCAAGGCCGACCGGGCGGCCGGGGTGCTCCTCGTCCCGGGCGCGTTCGCCGAGCCGCACGCGCCCGCCGGGACCGCCGAGGAGCTGGCGGCCGAGCTGCGCCGGCTGGCCGGCTGGCTCGGCCTGGACGACGTGGTGGTCGGACAGCGCGGCGACCTCTCCGGACCCCTGGCGCACGCATTGGGTGCGCCGTTGGCCCGGTAGGTACAGTTACCACTCGTGCCTGCCATCATCGACAAGCTGCTCCGCATCGGCGAGGGCAAGATCCTCCGTGAGCTCGAAGCCATCTCCAAGGCCGTCAACGCCATCGAGGACGACTTCGTCAAGATGAGCGACGACGAGCTCCGCGGCATGACCGCCGAGTTCCGCGAGCGCCTGAGCAACGGCGAGACCCTCGACGACATCATGCCGGAGGCCTTCGCGGTCGTCCGCGAGGCGAGCAACCGCGTGCTCGGCATGCGCCCCTTCGACGTGCAGGTGATGGGCGCCGCCGCCCTCCACCTCGGCAACATCGCCGAGATGAAGACCGGTGAGGGCAAGACCCTGGTCGCGGT
>JAYSEC010000082.1:0-13573 GCA_041914085.1 Nocardioides sp. | reverse complement strand
CGGCGCTCGTGAGCTCGCTCGTGGCCTCGCTCGTCATGGCGACAGCGCCGGCAGCCGGCTCCGAGCCGGTAGAGCTCGGTGGCGTCCGTGTCGACCTGCGTCCCGGGACGACCCAGGTCGTCACCGTCGACCACACCCGCGGCACCCGTGCCACGGTGTCCCTGTGGCGGCTGACCGCCTCCCGCTGGAAGCGCCAGCTCACCACCCGCGACGGCCGCACCGGCTACGGCGGGCTGGTGCGCGGGGACCGGCGCGTGCAGGGCACGGGGACCACCCCGCTCGGCACCTACGGGCTCACGTCCACCTTCGGCACCCACGGTCGCGACCCGCGCGCCCGGCTGCCGCACCACCGCATCCGGCGCGGTGACTTCTGGGTGCAGGACAACGCCTCGCCCCACTACAACCGGCTGCGCAACCAGCGCGACGGCGGCTTCCGGTGGTGGTTGCCCTCCTCGCACCCCGACTCCTCCGAGCGGCTGACCGACTACCCGCGCCAGTACGAGTGGTCGATCGTCACCGACTTCAACGCCGAGCAGGTGCGCCACCGCGGCTCGGGGATCTTCCTCCACGTCAACGGCCGCGGCGCCACCGCCGGCTGCGTGAGCGCGCCGCGCCGTACGATCCGCGCGCTCGTGCGGCTCCTCGACCCCGCTCGGGTCCCCGTGATCGGCATCGGCCGATGACGGAGCTGCAGGTCGACGTCGGGGGCCGCACGCTGACCATCAGCAACCTCGACAAGGTGCTCTACCCCCGCACGGGCACCACCAAGGGCGAGGTGCTCAACTACTACGCCCAGGTCTCGCCGGTGCTGCTCCCGCACCTCAAGGACCGCGCGGTCACGCGCATCCGGTGGCCGCACGGGGTGGAGAAGGGGAGCTTCTTCGAGAAGAACGCACCGGGCGGCACGCCGTCGTGGGTGCGTACGCACGAGGTGTCGACCACCGGCTCGCGGTCGGGCAAGGGGGACGGCACGATCCGCTTCCCGATCTGCGACGACCTCGCCACGCTCACGTGGCTGGCCAACCTCGCCGCGCTCGAGCTGCACGTGCACCAGTGGACCGTCGACGCGAAGGGCAGGCCCCGCAACCCCAACCGCCTCGTCATCGACCTCGACCCCGGCGAGCCCGCCGGCCTGCACGAGTGCGCGCAGGTGGCGCTGATGGTGCGCGACGCGCTGGCCGAGCGCGACCTCGGCTGCACGCCCGTCCTCAGCGGCAGCAAGGGGCTGCACCTGTACGCCCCGCTGTCCGACGGGCGCGGCAGCCTGGACAGCGACGGTACGACGGCGCTGGCGAAGGAGGTCGCCGAGGAGCTGATGAAGGAGCACCCTGACCTCGTGACGAGCGTGATGACCAAGGCCAAGCGACCCGGCAAGGTGTTCCTGGACTGGTCGCAGAACTCCGGCTCCAAGACCACGGTCTCGCCGTACTCCCTGCGCGGGCGCGAGCGGCCGACCGCCGCCGCGCCGCTGACGTGGGACGAGGTCGAGGAGGGGGCCGAGGACGAGCTGGCACTCGACCAGCTCTCCCTGGAGCAGGTGCTCGAGCGGGTGGCGGAGCTGGGCGACGTGTTCGAGGCCTGACCCCCGGAACTGTGGGAAAGTGTCCGGATTCTTTTACCTCTGGGTAGCCGGTGCGAGGAAGGGCTGTGGATCGCGGGCGAAGATTCTTGACCCATGTCCCGCATCGCACTGATCCCCGTCGCAGTCATCCTGGCTGCCGGGTCCGTGGTGATCGGTTCCGGCCAGGCAGGGTCGGCCGAGCCGGCCCACACCTCGGTCTCCCAGCAGGTCGACACGGACATTCCTTCCACGACCCGCTGATCCCCCCTCTATGCTCCTAGGCATGGTGCACGACGTGCTGGTGGTAGAGGACGAGGAGGACATCGCCGTCCCGTTGATGCGCACCCTGGAGCGTGAGGGCTACGACGTCAGCCGCGTCTCGGGTGGCGCCGACGCGGTGAGCTTCGTCGTCGAGCAGGGCCCCGCCGTGGTGATCCTCGACCTCGGGCTCCCCGACATGGACGGCATCGACGTGTGCCGCAAGATGCGTTCCGGTGGATACCTGGGCGGCATCATCATGGTCACCGCCCGCGCCGGCGAGCTCGACCGGGTGGTCGGCCTCGACGTCGGTGCCGACGACTACCTCGCCAAGCCGTTCGGGCTGGCCGAGCTCCTCGCCCGGGTGCGGGCGCTCCTCCGACGCAGTGCCCACGTCGCGGCGGACGACACCACCGTGGTCACCTCCTCGGGCCTGAAGATCGACGCCGCCTCGCGGCGCGTGCACCTCGGCGACAAGGAGATCGCGCTCACGGCCAAGGAGTTCGACGTCCTGGCGGTCCTCGCGTCCCACCACGACAAGGTGGTCCCGCGCGAGACGCTGATGAACCAGGTGTGGGACCAGAACTGGTACGGCTCCACCAAGACCCTCGACGTGACGATCGGCCGGCTGCGCAGCAAGCTCGAGGCGGCCGAAGCGGGTGAGCGCGTGGTCGCCATCCGCGGCGTCGGCTTCCGCCTGGAGACCGGCAGCTAGAGGTGCGCGAGAGGCTCACCCTCGCCTTCGTCGGCCTCACCGTGGTGCTGCTGGTGCTGGTGGGCGTCGTGCGCGGCATCTGGCTCGCGCACGAGGTCCGCGAGGACGAGCTGGACGCCCTCGGCGAGCACGCCGCGCAGGTCGCGGTGGTGTTCGACCGCCGCTTCGACGCCGGGCTGCCGGTGTCCTCGCTCCAGCTGCAGGACCTCACCAGCTCCGACATCCGGCTGACCGTCAGCCACCCCGACTCGCCCGACCTGACCGCGGTCGGCGAGCGGTTCCCGCAGGACGCGTCCGGCGAGCCGCTGCAGGTGACCCGCACGGTGGGGGAGACCACGGTCGTCGCCGTGCAGACCGACGCGCACGTGCGCGCCAGCGCCCAGGCCCTGGTCACCTCGCTGCTGGCCATCATGCTGGTCGCGGTGCTGCTGGCGATCCTGCTCGGCCTCGCGATCGCCCGCCGGCTCTCCGAGCCGTTCGCGTCGCTCGCCCGCAGCGCGGCGGCGCTCGGCCGCGGCCGGTTCGACATCGAGCTGCCCGACTCGCGCATCCCCGAGGTCGTCGCCCTCGGCGCGGCGCTGAAGACCAGCGCGCAGAACCTCGAGCACGAGTTCCAGCGCAACCGCGAGTACGCCCAGCTCGCCTCCCACGCCCTCCGCACGCCGATCACCGCGCTGCGCCTCGAGCTCGACGAGCTGCTGCTCGACCGACGGCTCGACGAGGAGACCCGGGCTTCCCTGACGCGGTGCCAGACGGGCGTGATGCGCCTGCAGGACACCATCGCCGAGCTGCTCGAGCTCGGGCGCGGTCGCGGCCTCCTGGGTCGTACGACGATCACGCTGCGCGAGCTCGCCGACACCGTCGGCCGGCGCTGGGGCGACCAGCTGCCCGACGCGCGCGAGGTGCGCACCCGCGTCGAGGCCGGCGGCGAGCTGTCGATCATGCCCGGGCCCGTCGAGCAGGTGCTCGACAGCGTGCTCGCCGACGTGTGCGCGCACGGGGCCGGCCCGGTGACCGTCCGGCTCGAGGCCGAGGACCGTCACGTGCGTCTCCACGTGTCGGGTCGCGCCCGCGACGACCTCCCGACCGAACCCCCGGCCGAGCGACCGGACGCCGCCACTGCGGCGTCCATCACCCGGTTCCTGGGCGGCACGTGGGACGGGGATGCCCTCGACGGTGGTCTGGACATCCTCCTGCCGCGTCACTGAGTTCGCCACCATTCCTTTACCAGCAGCCCCACGAGGGCCACCATGCCCCTATGGGCACCCTGGCCTCAGGGAGTGACAGCCAGGACCTCGGGACCGCCGACACGACCGCTCCGGGGTGGGTGCCCTACGCCGCCCTGGAGCTCCGGGTCCACGGCGTGCACGGCACCTCCCCGGCCTCGATGCTCGGGGTGAGGACGCCCCGCCAGGTCGCAGGAGACGGCATCACGGGGGTGTTCCGCGCCGAGGGCGACGACCTGCCGCGCCGTGCGGTGAAGTCCGGGCACGCGGTGGAGGCGTACTCCTGGGGAGCGCTCACCTCCGCGGTCAAGGGCGCACTCGGCTGGGTGCAGCGGGTGCTGTGGCTGGGACTGCTGCCCTTCGCCCTGGTGAACCTGGCCTACTGGGCCAGGCTGCACGTCGGCACCGACACCCGCACGGGCCGCTGGGGCGCCGGTGCCGTCCGGTGGGCCGCCCTGCTGCTGACCATGCTGATCGTCCTCACCACCTGCCTGATCTCCCTCGACCTGGTCGCCTGGCAGTGCTACCGCGGTGGCACCAAGAGCTGCGACGTGCTCCCGGGCCGCCTGGACTTCATGATGTTCCTCGCGCCGAGCCAGCGGCTCGCGGTGGCCTCGCTCGTGCCGCTCGCCGCGATCGCCCTGATGTGGTTCCTCTCGCGACGCACGCTCGCCCGCTACGAGGCCTCCACCGACCCGTACGAGCTGGGCCGGGCCAGGGCCGAGCGGGCGGCCGCCGAGAAGGCACGGGCCGCGCCGGCGGCTGCGAAGGTGCGTCGGACCCCGCGGGCGTCCCCGACGGCCGCTATGCCGGCTCAAACGGCCGACACTGCACCTGACACCGGGCTCAGGTCACGGTGGCAGCGGTTCTGGGCGTGGGTCACCGGCGACGGCGAGGAGGAGCAGGTCAGGGACGTGCACCTGCTGCAGCTGACCCGGTTCTGGTCCTCGACCCGCCGGACGGTCCGGCTGCAGGCGATCCACCTGTCCGCAGCGGTCGCCACGCTGATGGCGTACCTCGGGGTGCAGCAGTGGAAGGTGACGGGCACCGTGAACCTGTGGGCCCTGGCGGGGTTCGCGATCCTCCTCACCTGCTTCGTCGCCGCGGCGCGGCTCCACCCGCAGGACGTGGAGTACTTCGGGCCCCGGGTCGACGAGAAGGGCCCGCACGACGCCTGGGCTCCCTGGCTGATGCGTCTGTCGGTCGTCCTGGCGCTCACGCAGCTGGCCTGGCTCGCCTCGCCCTCGGTCGCCGAGCGGTCGCGGGTCGGCTGGGACTCCACCATCGGCTGGTGGGGGCACAACCTGTGGTTCATCGGCACGTTCGTCGCCATCTCGGTGGTCAACATCGCCGTCTTCGCGGCGGGGCGGATGCGGCCCCGGGGTGCGTTCACCACGATCCTGGCGTTCCTCCTCTTCGTGGTCGTCGCCGCCTGGGTGAGCGTGCGCAAGAAGGGCGTCACGGAGCAGCTCGAGGTCGCGCTCCTCCTCGGCGGCGCCCTGCTGCTCGCGCTCGGCTTCTTCGTGGTGATGCTGCGGTGGCAGTGGCGGCAGGCACGCCCGAGCCTCCGCCGCGGGGCCAAGGCGTGGTACGGCGGTGCTCCCGCGGTGCTGATCGGCGCCGCGGGCTGGATCGCCCTGCTGTTCACGACGGCGGCCGTGACCGGGGCCGCGGAGTACCTCAACGGCCCCGACCAGACGGTGTCCGACCTGACCTCGGACTCGAAGGCGGTCCGGGAGTCGACGGCGCCCAGGAACGTGACCGCCGGCGCCGACGACGACACCGTCCGCCTCTCGGAGGGTGCCGTGCTGCGCGACGGCATCGTGCTGCTCCCGCTGTCGGACGAAGAGCCGGCCCAGCTCGTGCGTGGTGTCCTCGAGGTCGACCGTGCCGCGGTCCTCGTCGACGAGCTGACCAAGCCGCTGCGGGACACGGTCCTCCGCGCGGGCAGGCTGCGCCTCGAGGAGACCGCACTGGAGCTCGTCGACACGTGCTGGGCCAGGACGTCGGCCGCCCTGCCTGCCTCGTGCCACCCCGACACCGTGCGCTTCGAGTCGGCCGCCGAGGTGGCGGTCGGGTCGAAGGAGCTGGTGGTGGCCGCGGGCGGTCGGGTGCGCCTCGCGGTCGCCGAACCGCCGACCACGCCGCTGGTGGTGCCGCAGGTCCTCATCTGGGCGCCGATCGTCCAGGTGCTCTGGGCGCTGCTCGCCGCGCTGATCGCGGTCGCGTGCTTCATCCGGCTCAAGGTGGGTGTCTACGGCCCGATCAAGCGGCTGGCCCACCGCGAGAGGGTGCCCACCGAGTCGCGCAACGAGATCCGCGGCAAGCGGCTGCGCGCGGCGTACGCCCACCGCGCCGAGCGGCTGCTCGAGCTGCTGGGAGGGGTGACGGTGGCGCTGGTGCTGCTCCTGCTGTGCCTGTCCGCCACCGGCATGCCGCCCAACGTCCTGGTGAGCACGCTGTTCCCCGAGTGGCGCAGCGACCTGCCGCACGTCGTCGCGAGCCTGTCGCTCTACGTCGTGTTGGGCCTGAGCGCCGGGTTCGTGCTGCTCAGCAGCTACGTCCGCCGCTCGGAGGCGACCCGCAAGGCGGTGGGCATCCTGTGGGACCTCACCACCTTCTGGCCGCGGGCGGCCCACCCGCTCAGCCCGCCCTGCTACGCCGAGCGGGTGGTGCCGGAGCTGTCCACGCGCATCCGCTGGGCGCGCCAGCAGGGAGCCACGGTGGTGGTCTCCGGCCACAGCCAGGGGTCGCTGATCGCGGCGGCGACCCTGATCCGGCTCGACGAGAAGGACCTCGAGGACGTCCGCTTCGTGACGTACGGCAGCCAGCTGCGCGCGCTCTACGGCCGGATCTTCCCGTGCGTCCTG
This sequence comes from Nocardioides sp., assembly GCA_041914085.1. Taxonomy (GTDB): domain Bacteria; phylum Actinomycetota; class Actinomycetes; order Propionibacteriales; family Nocardioidaceae; genus Nocardioides. The sequence goes on along the minus strand of JAYSEC010000082.1, from coordinate 6,943 downwards.
GGCCCGGACGTGCTCGGCTACGACCCGACCGACGGCGCGCCCAGGTTCAAGGACCCGCTGCCCGACGCCCCGCGCCTGCTGACGACGTACCACCCCCACCCGCCCGGCAAGGACCCCAAGACGCTGTGGGACCTGCTCGGCCGCGACGGGTGGTACAACTTCTTCCGCCGCGCCGACCCGCTGGGCTGGCGGGTCTTCTCCGACGAGGACTCCACCCACGACGTGGTCGTCCCTGAGGTGCCACCGAGGCGCGCCGGGGACCCCGGCCCGACGGTGGCCACGCACAGCGCCTACCAGCACACCGTCGAGTACCGCCGCGTCGTGTGCTCCTGGCTGGGGGAGGACCTCGTGCGCGACGCCGACTGGACCATCCCCCGGGTCGAGCCGCTGCCCGAGCCCTAGCCCTAGCCCGGACCGCGCACCTCCCGCCGGGTGCGGCCGAGGGGCAGGCGGACTCCGTAGGGTGAGCGCGTGCTCCCACTCCTCGACCGGCGGACGCCCGCTCGACAGGAGGGGGGCACCCCCGCCCGCGTGGACGTGCTCGTCCCGTTGGTGGCGGCCGTGTCGCTGGTCGTCTACACGGTGCACGGCTTCCACGGTGCGCTCACCCGCGACCTCGGTGTCTACAGCTACGCCGGCCAGCAGGTGGCGGAGGGCGTGCCGCCCTACGTCGGCATCCTGAACCGGGCCGGTCCGCTCGCGCACGCGCTGCCGGCCGTCGGCGCGCTGGCCGCACGCGCCGGCGGGTGGGACGACGTGGTGTCCATGCGCGTCTTCTTCATGCTGCTCGCCACCGCGAGCGTGTGCGTCACCTACCTGCTCGGGCGCGACCTGTTCCGGTCGAGGGCGGCCGGCCTGGTCTGCGCGGGCACGCTGCTGTCCTTCCACGGCTTCATCCAGTACGCCTCCGACGGCCCGCGCGAGAAGACACCGATGGTGCTGTTCATCGTCGTCGCGCTGTGGGCGGTCGACCGGCGACGCTGGGCCACCGCCGGTGCGGGCACGGCCCTGGCGACGCTGTGCCTGCAGACCGCCTTCTTCGGCACCATCGCCGCCGTGGTCGTCGGCGTGCTGCTCCTCGCGCACGGAGGACGGGTGCGGGCGCTGGTGCGCGTCGCGCTGGGCGGGCTCGTCCCGGTGGCGGTGCTCGCCACCTGGTTCGCGCTCGCGGGCTCGCTGCGGGACTCCGTCGACGCGTTCTACTGGATCAACCGCCGCTACACGGTGCCCAACCCGGTGCGCGACCGGCTCGACGCGGTCTGGCTGGACCTGCAGGAGGCCTACGGCGCCACCGTCTGGCTGATGCTCCTCGGCGCCGTGGCGCTGGCGGCGGGCTCGCTCGCCGTCGTCTCGCGCCGCGCCCGCGCCGCGGTCCCGGCGGTGCTGGTGCTGCCGGCGATGACCGCCGGCCTGGTCGCCGGCCTCGCGTGGACCCTCCAGGACTACGACGCCTGGCCCGACCTGTTCGCGGTCCTTCCGTTCGCCGCGGTCGGCGTCGGTGGTGCCTACGCGCTCGTCTCGCGCCTCCTCCCGTCCCGGGCGGCGGTCGGGCTGGCCGCCGTGCTCGTCGCCACGACCCTCGCCCTCGCGCTGGACTACGCCGTGTCGACGCGCGACCACACGCTCGACGAGCAGCGCCGCGCCACCGCCGAGGTGCTCGCCCAGCTGCCGCCCGGCGCCACCATCACCTCCATCGAGGCCCCGCAGCCGCTCGTGCTCACCCGGCGCACCAACCCGACCCGCCACCAGATGTTCCGCAGCGGGCTGCAGGACCACCTCGAGGACACCTGGCCCGGCGGGCGCGCCGGCTTCGAGCGCGACCTCGTCGCCGACGGACCCGACCTCGTCGCGGTCGGGGAGACGGTGTCACGGCGGTGGCGGGACTCGCTGCGACCCGACTACGTCTACGTCGGCAGCGCACCGCTGTGGGACTGGTACGCCCGCGCCTCGCTCGGCGAGCCGACCCTCGCCGACCTGCGCACCGCGGCCGGGTTCGACCCCGCCAGCAGGTGGAACGAGCCCGAGGTGCCGTCCGGATGACGCGCGCGCTCCGCACCCCGGCCCTCCTCGCGGCCGGCTCGGTCGTGAGCGGGCTGCTGGCCTACCTGCTGTTCGCCCTCGTCACGCGTGGCCTCGGCGCGACCGTGGCGGCGCCGGTGTCGGTGCTCTGGACGATCTGGGCGCTCGCGGGCGCGGCCTTCACGTTCCCGCTGCAGCACTGGATCACCCGCTGCGTCGTCGCGGGCGAGGAGGGCGACGTGCGGCGCTCCGCCGGTCGGGTGGTCGCGCTCGTCGTGGTCGTCGCCCTGGCCCTCGGCCTGCTGTCCTGGGTCGCGCGCAGCCGGCTGTTCCACCGTGACGACGCCTGGTTCCCGGGCCTGGTGGTGCTGGTCGTGCTCGGGTCGGCCGCCGTCGGCGTGCTCCGCGGCGGTCTCGCGGGTCGCGGCCGGATGGCCGCCGTGGCGGCGACCCTGGTGGCGGAGAACGCGCTGCGGTGCCTGCTCGTCGGCGCGCTGCTGCTGGCCGGGGTGCACGACCCGGTGGCCCACGGGCTCTGCCTGGTCGCCGGTTCGCTGGTCGCCGCCTGGCCACCGGCCTGGCGCTACGCCGACACCGGCGCGGGGCAGGCGCGGCCGCTGGCGTTCCTCGGCGGTGCAGCGACCGGGCAGCTGGCCGGCCAGGGCGTGCTGACCGGGGGAGCGGTGCTGGTGGCGCTGCTCGGCGGCACGCCCGCCGAGGTGACCGCGATGTTCGCCGCCCTGGCGCTGTTCCGGGCGCCCTACATGGTCGTGCTCGGGGTCCTGCCCCAGGTGACGCAGGTCGTGACCGGGCACGTCGTGGCCGGGGCGGGCGAGGCCCTTCGACGGCTCGGCCGCGCCTGGCTCGCGTCCGCGGTCGTCGTCGTACCCCTCGCGGTGCTGGTCGGCGCGCTGGTGGGACCGGCCCTGCTGCGAGCGGTCTTCGGCAGCACCGTCGAGGTAGGTACGACGACGGCGGCGCTGGTCGCGGCCGGCTGTGCGCTGGCGCTGGTCAACGTCGTGGCGATGGTCGCCGCGCTGGCCCAGGACCGGGCTCCGGGGGTCGCGGGCGCCTGGGGTGCCGCCCTGCTGCTGGGAGCGGCGACCGTGGTGGCGCTCGCCGGGCGCACTCCCGTCGAGCGTGCGTCGACCGCGTTCCTGGTCACCGAGGTGGTCGCCACCGTCGCCCTCGCGGTCGTCGCGGCGGCCGCGCTCAGGACGCGGCCGGGGCTCCCGGCCTGACCGCCGCGACGAACACCGACGACCCGAACGGCACGTCGGCGCGGGCGAGGACCCGCGACTCGGCCCGGCACACCGCGGTCAACGCCCGGTCGAGGCCGGGGGAGACCTCCGGCAGGCGCGAGTCACCCTCCGGCGGGGTCCGCAGCCTGCGACGTACGCGCTCGGCGACGAAGAGCGGGAAGACGCCCCCGAAGGCGTACGTCGCCCGCACCACGCGGGTCCCGGTGCGCTCGACGAGGCCGACCAGCTCGGCGCGGGTGTAGCGACGGTGGTGCCCGGCCTGCACGTCGTGGTCGGACCAGGCCCACTGGTAGGCGGGCACGGAGAGCAGCAGCCGGCCGCCCGGGGCGAGCACGCGGACCAGCTCGGACACGGCGCGGGCGTCGTCGGCGCAGTGCTCGACCACGTCGAAGGCCGACACCACGTCGAAGGTGCCGTCGGCGAACGGCAGCTCGGTCGCCGACCCGACGACCCCCTGCCCCGGGACGAGGCCGTCGGGGAAGAGGTCGAGGCTGACGTGCTGGTGGGCGCCCTGCATCCAGCCGACGCTCGGCGCGTCGGCGCTGCCCACGTCGAGGCTGCGGCGCGGCGCGCCGAGGTGCGGCCCCATCACGGCACCGAGCAGGTCGGCGCGGGCCCGGTGCCACCAGTAGCCGTCGCGGTGCAGCGACGACGAGCCCGGCTGGCCGGCCGAGGGCGCGCTCACCGGTCGGGCAGGGTGGCGGTGGCGGCCTCGAGGAACGTGGCCACCACGCGGTCCAGGTCGGCGTCGGTGAGGTTGTTGTGGAACGGCAGCCGCAGCAGCCGGTCGCTGACGTCCTGCGCGACCGGGCAGTCGGCCTCGCGCGCGGCGAACGTGCGCCCGGCCTCGGAGGCGTGCAGCGGCTGGTAGTGGAAGGTCGCCTGCACGCCGGCCTTGCGCATCAGCTCCAGCACGTCGTTGCGGCGGTCGCGGTGCGGCAGCAGCACGTAGTACATGTGGTGGGCCGGGGTGCGGTCCTTCGGCACGTGCATGAGCTGCACGCCCAGCTCCTCGGCGTGGGGCGCGAGGGCGGCGGCGTACCGGGCGTGGACCCGGCCGCGCTTGGCCTGGATGGTGTCGCGCACCTCCAGCTGGGCGAGGAGGTAGGCCGCCAGCACGTCGGACAGGCCGAAGGACGACCCGGTGTCCTTCCACGTGTACTTGTCCACCTGGCCGAGCATGAACGCGTGCCGGTTGGTGCCCTTGTCGTAGAGCACCCGGGCGCGGTCGACGTCGTCGGGGTCGTTGAGCAGCAGGGCGCCGCCCTCCCCGCACACGAAGTTCTTCGTCTCGTGGAAGCTGAGGGTGGCGAAGCGGCCCAGGCTGCCGAGCGGCTCGTCGCGGAAGGAGCCGAAGAGGCCGTGCGCGTTGTCCTCGACCAGCGTGACGTCGGGCCAGTCGGCCAGCACCGCCCGGATCCCGTCGACGTCGCAGGCGACGCCGGCGTAGTGGACGACCACGACGGCGCGCACGTGCTCGTCCATCAGCGTCGCGAGGTGGGCGGGGTCGAGCCCCAGCGTGAGCGGCTCGATGTCGCAGAAGACCAGCCCGGCTCCCTGGCTCGCGAAGGCGAGGCCGGTGCTGGTGAAGGTGAAGGACGGCACGACGACGGTGTCGCCGGGCTGCAGGTCGAGCAGCATCGCCGACAGCTCGAGGGCGGCGGTGCAGGAGGTCGTCATGAGCGCCTCGGCGGACCCGGTGTCGGCCGCGAGGATCTGCGCGGCCCGGCGCGCGAACTCACCGCCGGAGGCGGGGTGGCCGCCGCGGATCGCGTCCTGGACGTAGTCCAGCTCGCGTCCCTCGACCGCGGGCAAGTTGAACGGGACGTCCGTCACCACGGCAACCGCCTTCCCAGCTGCGCGGCGAGGGCCTCGTTGCTGTGCTCGAAGTACTGCTGCACGGTGCCCAGGAACGCCTCGCCCCATACGGGGCGCTCGCCCTCGCTGGCGTTGACCGGACCGGGGTCCGGGGGCGGCGCCAGCGCCGGGTCCACGCCGAGCGCCTCCAGGAGGTCGCGCAGCACGGCGGGGTCGGCCAGCAGCTCCTCGAGGAGGACGACGTGCACGTCGGCACCGAACGTGGCGAGCCACGGCGCGAGGTGGTCGGCGTACCGGCCGCGACGGAGGTAGGCGAAGGGGGAGACCGACGTGCGCCCGGGGTCCCAGGGCTGCTCCTCGACCAGGTCGGCGCGCAGTGCCGTCTCGAGGTCGCGCGTCTCGAGGCCGTGGCCGGTGCTGAACCGCCAGTGCGACACCGCCCGCTGGACCGGGTCGCGCAGCAGCACGACGACGTGCGGGTCGCCGAGCACTGCCGCCGCCCGGCCAGGCGCCTGCGGGTCCTCGAGGTAGCTGGTGCTCTTGTCGACGAGCACCCGCTCGTCGCGGGCGTGCGCGAACCACGTCCGGCGGTACCACTCGGCGCCGCGCGCGGCCAGCGCCTCGTCGCAGAAGACCTTCGGCTCGGGGCGGGCCGGACGCGCCAGGGTGACCTGCGGGTGGGCGTCGAGCGCGGTCGCGAGGTACGTCGTGCCGCACCGTTGGGCGCCGATCACGAGGGCGTGCCGGGGGGAGTGGTCCGTCACGAGCCGACGCGCTCCGTCACGTGGTAGGTCCGCACGACGCTGACGGCGTCGAGCGTGCGCACGACGTACTCGCCCAGCATGGAGAGCAGCATGATGACCACGCCGTTGAGCACGGCGAGCAGCACCGCGATCGTCGTCCAGCCCGGCACGGCCGAGTCCACGAACAGGGCGCGGACGAGGTAGAAGAGGCCGAGCAGGAAGCTTGCGGTGGCGATCACGAAGCCGACCGCGGCGGCCGCGCGCAGCGGGAAGACCGAGTAGCTGAACAGGATCGCCAGCACCAGCGACAGGATGCGGCGCATGCCGTAGTTGCTGGTGCCCACCGTGCGCGGGTCGTGGCGCACCAGCACGTCGGCGGGGTTGCTGGAGAACATCAGCGCCTGGCCGGTGATGTAGGGGTGCGCGGTCCGCGACGAGCAGATCCGGTCGACGACGTCGCGACGCAGGATCCGGTAGTTCGAGACCGCGAGGTCCGGCGGCTGCTCGAAGACGCGGCGGTTGACCGCGCTGATCAGCCTGCTGCCGAGGCGGCGGTAGCCCTTGGCCTGCTTGCGCTCGAAGCGCCCGAAGACGACGTCGTGCCCCTCGAGCGCCTTCTCGATGAGGATCAGCGCCTGGTCGGGCGGGTTCTGCAGGTCGTCGTCCATCGTGATGACGTAGTCGCCGGTCGCCTCGCGCATCCCGGCGAGGTTGGCGTGGTGCTGGCCGTAGTTCTTCAGCAGGTTGAGCGCGACGACGTTCGGTGAGCGCCGCGCGCGGTCGGCGATCACGTCCCAGCTGCCGTCGCGGCTGCCGTCGTTGACCAGCACGACCTGGTGGCGCAGGCCCGCCTCCTCGAAGACCGCGGTCACCCGGTCGATCGTCTCCCCGACCACGCCGGCGCTGTTGTAGACCGGGATCACGACCGAGTACGTCGCCTCCGCGGCGTCGTCGTGGACGGACGTGGCCGGCGCGGGGGAGGGGACGTGGTCGCTGCGCACCGCTCCACCTCCGCCTGTTGTCGCTCTCGTCCGGCTGGTTGTCCGGGGGCCTCCCGGTGGCCCGGTTCGAGCATAGGGCGCACCCTCCTCCCCGTGCCCA
>JAYSEC010000081.1:0-13591 GCA_041914085.1 Nocardioides sp. | reverse complement strand
ACAAGCAAGGAGGCCGTCATGGCGGAGACCTGGAGCGGTGAGTTCTACTGCGTCAAGTGCAAGGAGAAGCGCGAGGCGGAGGGCGAGATCAAGGTCAACGACAAGGGCACCAAGATGGCCAAGGGCGTGTGCCCGGTCTGCGGTACCAACCTGAACCGCATCCTCGGCAAGGCGTGACCCTTCACCCCTTGAGCTGACAGCGGCGGCGACACCTGCGGGTGGCGCCGCCGCTCTGCATTTCCGGCTGTGGATGACGACACGGCCCGTCCCCGGCGATGGCAGCGTGTGAGGCATGGACGACGCCCCGCTGCGCGCGCAGCTCGACTGCCCCGCGCAATGGGCGGGCCCCGTGACGGCCGCCCTCCTCGCGGCGGGCGTGTCCCCCGACCCCGGCGCTCCCGTCGGGATCGCCGTGGCGCCCGGGCGGCTGGTGTCGGCGACGATCGACGACTGGACCGTCTCCTCGCTTCCCCACGTCCTCGTCGGGGTCCGACCCCACGCGCTCGAGGTCGGGCCGTGGGTCGCGCCGGGCATCGGACCCTGTGCCCGCTGCGTGGCCGCCGCGGTCCTCGACGACGGCAGCCGCTCGCCGGCACCCCGGCCGAGCCGCGCGCTGCTGGCGATCGCGGCCGGGGCCGTGGCGCGCGACCTCGGCACCTGGGCCCGCGGCGAGACGCCGAGCACGTGGCTCACCTCGTGGCGCCACGACGACGATCCCGTGCCGCAGCAGCGGCGCTGGGCGCGCCACCCCTACTGCGGCTGCGCCTGGTTCGACACCGCCTGAGTCGTGCGACGGGCGTCCCCGTCACCACCACTCGCTGTCGAGCTTGCTCTCCATCGCCCGGAGGTTCTCGCGCGAGCAGGTGTCGCAGAACGCGCGACGTCGGCCGTTCTCCACGGCGGTCGTCCAGGTCAGGGTCTCAGCCTCGGGAGCCTGGGTACCGCAGAAGGCACAGGTGACGAGCTCGGCCATCCCAGGAGCCTAGCCCCTGCAGACGCGAACGAGCCGGTACGACGTCACGGTGACGTCGTACCGGCTCGTGGTGCTCACCCGCGATCAGGGCGAGAGCGTTTCCGAGGAAACTCCTTCGGTCAGATCGCGCGAGCGAGGGCGAGACGCGCCTGCTGCGCGGCCTGCTCGGCCTTGCGGCTCATACGACGGGCCAGGGCCAGGTGGTGGCCGCGCCGCAGTTCGTGCGCCTCTCCCAGGCGCGCGGACATTTGCGCGCGAGCGAGTTCTTCATGCATGAGATTCATGTCGTTGCTTCCGTTTCGGTAGGTCTTCATGTGAGGTGTATTTCCTGTGTTTCCTCGAAGGGATGAGTTCGCGGTGACGCCTGGTCGGCGACCCCGCCTGTGCTGTCCGACTACGCGACCTGGACGGTCTGCTCGGACTTGCGGGGCCGGCCTCGCGGCCGCTTGCGCGGGATCACCACGCCCTGGAGGAAGAGCTCGCCTCCCCAGACGCCCCACGGCTCACGCCGCTCGAGGGCTCCGTCGAGGCACAGCGCCTGCACGGGGCAGTCGATGCAGAGGGCCTTGGCGTGCTCCACGTCCGCGGGGGACTCGGCAAACCACAGCTCTGCGTCGTTGACGCGGCAGGGCAGCAACTCCTCATCCACTCCGGACGCTGCGTCGTGCAGGGCTCCGAGGGGGGCCTGGGGCTCCAGCTCGGTCTTGTCGGCAGCTCGGTTGCGGTCGAGAACGCTGATGGTCATGTGTTCACCTCCTACTCGTTGACCTGATCGCGGGTTGGAAACTCGGTGGGACAAACAGAAAGGCCGCGGATCCCGGTGTGGGTTCCGCGGCCTGGAGGCTGCCGGTGCGAGGTGTAGACCTAGCTCGACGGACTCCAGGCGGGAGAACCCGGGAAATCGCCCTTGATGCGAACGATGGCGGCGTCGCCCTGGACAGCCACCACGGCAGCGCCGAAGGCGCGCGTGTGCGCGCAGGGGCGGCCGAGGAGGGACATGCCGAAGGACGGCGTCCACGCCGTCATCGTGTTGGTGTACTTCTCCATGGGGGCCACCTCCTTCGGGGCATCGGGCGCGGATCGTTGTCAGCGATCCCATGCGCGGGGTTGTTGTGGAGTGAACGCTAGACCCAGACAGACGTCAGGGGCAAACCATTTTATGGGTATTACGTGAATTTCTTTCCAGAAGCCTCGTCGAGGGCCTCCGGGACGGCGGTTCCGGCGACCACGGCGAGCACCTCGTCGCCGTACTTCGTGAGCTTGCTGGGACCCACGCCGCTGATCGCGCGCAGGCCGCGGTCGTCGCGCGGGACGTGCTCGGCGATGAGCTGGAGAGTGGCGTCGGTGAACACCACGAACGCCGGCACGCCGTCGGCCGCCGCACGGGCCAGGCGCCACTCGCGCAGCCGCTCGAACATCGCCTCGTCGTAGGAGGCGGGGCAGTCCGCGCAACGGCCGGTCTTCTTCTCGCGCGCGGTCGACAGCGCCCGCCCGCACTCGCGGCAGTGCATCGCCGCGCGGTTGCGGCGGCTGCGCTCGCGCCGCTGCGCCGACACCCCGGGCACGCCGTCGAGCAGGGGTGCGAGGAACGGCGAGCTCCCCCGCGTCGCACGACCGCCGGGCTCGCGGGCGGTCGCCCACGAGACGGCCAGCTCGTCGCGGGCGCGGGTCATCGCGACGTAGAGCAGGCGGCGCTCCTCCTCGACCTCGGCGGGCGTCTGGGCCTGCGCGATCGGCATCATCTTCTCGTGCATGCCGGCCACGAAGACGGCATCCCACTCCAGCCCCTTCGCGGAGTGGATGGTGGCGACGGTGACCGCGTCGGCGACGGGCGCGTGCTGCTCGCCGGCACGACGGTCGAGGTCGTCGACGAAGGCGCCGAGGTCGGCGTCGGGGCGCTCGCGGCCGAAGTCGACCGCGAGGTCGACCAGCGCCTGGAGCGACTCCCAGCGGTTGCGGACCTCTCCCCTCCCCTCCGGGGGCTGCGTCGAGTGCCCCATCTGGGACAGCACCGCCAGCACCGCGTCGGGCACCGGACCGGAGGCGTCACCGCTGCGCGCGGCGCCGCGCACGAGGGTGATCGCCTGGCGCACCTCGCCCCGGTCGAAGAAGCGGGCGGCGCCGCGGATGACGTAGGGGATGCCGCGTGCGGCGAGCGCCTCCTCGAAGCGCTCCGACTGGGCGTTGATGCGCAGCAGCACCGCCATCCGGCTCGCGGGCGTGCCGGAGGCCCGGAGCTCGGCCACGCGCTCGGCCACGGCATCGGCCTCGGCGACCTCGTCGCGGGCCTCGCTGAAGGAGATCGCCGGCCCGCTCGGGCGCTGGGCGACGAGGTCGACCCCCTTGCTGGCGGTGCCGGCGAGCAGCGTGTTGGCGCCGGCGACGACCTCGGGGGTGGAGCGGTAGTTGCGGACCAGCTCGACGCTGGTGGCGCCGGGGAACCGCTGGGTGAAGTCGCGGAGGTAGCGGGCGTCGGCGCCCGCGAAGGAGTAGATCGTCTGGGCCGGGTCACCGACCACGCACAGCTCGTCGCGACCGCCGAGCCAGAGGTCGAGCAACGCGTGCTGGAGCGGCGAGACGTCCTGGAACTCGTCGACGACGAACCACTTGTACTGCCGGCGCACCTGGGCCGCGACGGCCTCGTTGTCGGCGAGCAGCCCGGCGGCGAGGAGAAGGACGTCCTCCATGTCCATCCGTCCCTGGCTGCGCTTGACCTCCTCGTAGGAGTCGAAGGCGCGCGCCACCACGGCCGGCTCCAGGCCCGAGACGGCACGACCGCGGCTGGCCGCGACGGCAGGATAGGCGTCGGGGGCGACGTTGGAGACCTTGGCCCACTCGATCTCGCTCGCGAGGTCACGCAGGGTGGCCTGGTCGACGCCGAGGCGCTGGCGGCGGGCCGCCAGGGCGAGCATCGACAGCTTGGACTCGGTCAGCTCGGGGAGCTCGCGGTTGTGGACACGGGGCCAGAAGAAGCGCAGCTGGCGCAGGGCGGCCGAGTGGAACGTGCGGGCCTGCACGCCCGGCGCCCCGAGCGAGCGCAGGCGCTCGCGCATCTCCCCCGCGGCCCGGGTGGTGAACGACAGCGCCAGCACCTCGGTGGGCGCGTAGAGGCCCGTGGCGACACCGTGGGCGATGCGGTGCGTGATCGCACGCGTCTTGCCCGTCCCGGCGCCGGCCAGGACGCGCACCGGGCCGCGGAGGGCCTCGGCGACCTGTCGCTGCTCGGGGTCGAGCGCTTCGAGCACGCGGGGCTCCTGCGGTGTCTTCGGTGTCTTCGGGGGCGGGCCGGGACGGTCCCGCCCGGCGAGCGCCACCCTAGACGCCGGTCCTGACAACCGAGCCGACGTGGTCGTCGTACCTGGGGAGGAGCGGGCGACCGCCGGTGTGACGTCGCCGACGCGGCCCGGTCGGCGGGAATGCCCCCGGGGCGGCGGTCGTTGTGCGGGACATGTCCGAGAGCCAGTTCACGATGTTCACCACGCCCTGGTGCGGTTACTGCCACCGCCTCAAGAGCCAGCTCGACCGCGAGGGCATCGCCTTCGACCTGGTCGACATCGAGCAGGTGCCGGACGCCGCGCTCACCGTGGAGCAGGCCAACGGTGGCAACCAGACCGTGCCGACCCTGCTCTTCTCCGACGGCAGCACGCTGACGAACCCGTCGGTCGCGCAGGTCAAGGACAAGCTGGCAGCCCTTTCCTGAGGCTGGCCCGGAGCCGAGCACCGCACGGGGATAGCCTGACGTCGTGTCACTGCTGAACTCGATCGACCGAGACCACGTCCTGACCGCGATGGAGACGTGGGACGCAGCGGGCGGGGCCAACTACATGCTGGTCCGCGGTGGCGTCTCGACGCACGTCCTGCTCCACCACGGCAAGGAGTACGACGCCGCCGCGATCGCGGGCATCGCCCACGGCCTGGCCACCGGACGCACGCTCGCGCCGCAGGACATCCCCGGGGGTGCAGCGGGAGCGAGCAAGGCGCTGACCCGCCTCGGCTTCGACATCCGCGACGACTCCCCGCCCACCGAGCGGGTCCCCGGCACCCGGGCACGCACGCCGCGCACGACGTCCTCGTCGTCGCGCAGCACCGCCACGCCGCGCCCGAAGCGGGTCGCCGCGACCGACAAGCCGGTCGACCTGTGCCCGCGGTGCTTCCTGGCGCTCCCGGCCACGGGCATCTGCGACAACTGCGACTGACGGAGCCGACCGTGGCGCGGGGCCCGCGCCACCGGGATCAGCCCCAGCCGGGCCCGTGCAGCGGGCGGCCGAACCACGTCTCGATGAGCGAGGACGAGATCGAGACCCCCCGTGGCACCACCAGCTCGCCCGACCGGCCGGCCTCCTCGAGCTCCGCCCGCGTCCACCAGCGGGCCTCCTCGATCTCGGCGCCGTCGACGTCGATGTCGGTGCTCAGCGCCCGGCCCGTGAAGCCCAGCATGAGGCTCGCGGGCAGCGGCCACGGCTGGCTGCCGAAGTAGGTCACCTCCCCGACCTGCACGCCCACCTCCTCGGCCACCTCGCGCCGGACGGCGTCCTCGAGGGTCTCCCCCGGCTCGCAGAACCCCGCGAGGGTCGACCACCGGCCGGCGGGCCAGGCGGAGTTGCGACCCAGCAGGATCGCCTCGTCGTCGCCGTCGCCGTGCGTGATCGCCATGATCACGGCCGGGTCGGTCCTCGGGAACTGCCGTCGTTCGCACTGCGCGCACTGCAGCTCGTGGCCGGCCGCGCGGCTCACCAGCGCGCCGCCGCAGCGCGGGCAGAAGCGGGTCGCGTGGTGCCACTCGGCCAGTCCGACCGCGTGCATCAGCAACGGAGCCTGCTCGGCTGCGTGCTCGGCCAGCAGGCCGAGGACCCCGCGCAGCGGCACCCACTCGTCGGGCTCGCCGGGCGCGTCCTCCGGCGCGACGATCACCGCGAGGTGCACGACCTCGTCGCGGGCGCCGAGCAGCACGAGCGTGCCGTCCGGCGCGTCGTCGGGCGCCGTCCAGCGAATCTCGCCGTCGACGGGTCGCAGCCGGTTGCCGGCGACGACCAGCACCCGGGTCGCCGGGTCCCGGCGTGCCTCGGCGAGCCACTCCTCGTCGGTTCGCCGCAGTCCCAGCCGGTTGTGGGCGTGCCGGGAGAGGGCGACGTGCGGCAGGGCGCGATCAGGGGACACCCGGTCAGGCTAGCGCGACGACTTTTGACAATGGTTCTCATTTGTGTTGAGAATCGTTCTCATGTTGAGCCGACGTGCACATGTCCTGTCCACCATTCTCGTGGGCCTCGCCCTCGGCGCGACCGCGTGCGGCAGCGAGCGCGCGCCGACACCCGACGAGCCCTCCGGCGCGGCCGCGGCGCGGTCCCCCGAGCCGGTCGAGTCCCGCGAGCCCGCCCCCCGCCTGGCGGTCACCCACGACGGCGGCGTGATGGTCGTTGACGTCTCCACCGGCGAGGTGCTCCTCGAGGAGCCACGACCGGGCTACCTGCGAGTGGCGGGGGCCGGCGACGGGCGCCACGTGCTGCTGGCCGGGGCCGGCGGGTGGGAGGCCCTCGACCTCGGGTCGTGGGGCCACGACCACGGCGACCACGCGCACCACTACGTCGCCGAACCCGCCCTGACCGGCGTCCGGATCGAGGCCGAGGAGCCCGGCCACGTCGTCACGCACGGCGGCCACACGACGGTGTTCGACGACGGGACCGGAGTGGCGACGTCGTTCGACGCCCACGACCTGGAGGACGGTGAGCTGGACGACGTGGAGACCCACGAGACGGGCGCGGCCCACCACGGCGTCGCCGTACGCCTGCCCGACCGCAACCTGCTCCACACCGTCGGCACCGAGGAGTCGCGGTCGGGGGTGCGGCTGGTCAGCCCCGCCGGCCTCGAGCTGGCGGCCACCGACGACTGCCCCGGTGTCCACGGCGAGGCCTTCACGGCCGGCGCTGCCGTCCTCGGCTGCGAGGACGGCGCCGTCGTGGTCAGCGGTCGCGAGGTCCGCAAGGCGAGCAGCCCGGACGACTACGGACGGATCGGCAACCAGGCGGGCTCGGACGTGTCGCCGGTGCTGCTCGGCGACTACAAGACCGACGCCGACGCCGAGCTGGAGCGGCCGACCCGCGTCTCGCTCGTCGACACCAGGGACGCCCGGGTGCGGCTGGTCGACCTCGGCACCAGCTACAGCTTCCGGTCGCTCGGTCGCGGCCCCTCGGGCGAGGCCCTCGTCCTCGGCACCGACGGGGCACTGCACGAGATCGACCCGGCGTCCGGGCGCCGGCTGCGCACCATCGAGGTCGTCGCGCCCTGGCGCGAGCCGCTGGACTGGCAGCTCCCCCGTCCCACGCTGCACGTCGTGGGGGCGACGGCGTACGTCACCGAGCCGGCACGCGACGCGGTCCACGTGGTCGACCTCGGGACCGGACGCACGACCCGCACGATCGAGCTCCCGCACACCCCGGACGAGATCGTCGCGAACGCCGGCTGAGGGTCCGCCGGGTCCTAGGCTGGGCGCCGTGAGCACCCACATCGGCGCCCAGCCGGGCGACATCGCCCCCACCGTCCTGCTGCCCGGCGACCCGCTGCGCGCCCGCTGGATCGCGGAGACCTTCCTCGACGACGCCCGCTGCTACAGCGAGGTGCGCGGGATGTACGGCTACACCGGCACCTGGCACGGCCACCCGGTCTCGGTCCAGGGCTCCGGCATGGGCCAGCCGTCGATGTCCATCTACGTCAACGAGCTGTTCCGGGAGTACGACGTGCAGTCGATCGTCCGGGTCGGCTCGTGCGGTGCGGTGACCGAGGACGTCGCCGTCCGCGACGTCATCATCGCCTCGGGCGCGTGCACCGACTCCTCGATGAACCGGATCGCCTTCCACGGCATCGACTACGCCCCCGTGGCCGACTTCGGCCTGCTCCGCGGCGCGGTGGAGGCGGCCGAGGCGCGCCAGGACGGCTCGCCGTTCCACGTGGGCCTGATCTTCTCCAGCGACTCGTTCTACCCCGCCCGCCCCGAGCTGCTCGGCACGATGGTGGAGTACGGCGTCCTCGCCGTCGAGATGGAGGCGAGCGCGCTCTACACGCTGGCCGCCAAGCACGGCCGGCGCGCGCTCGCGATCTGCACCGTGTCCGACCACATCGTCACCGGCGAGGAGACCACCTCGCAGGAGCGGGAGCAGACCTTCGGCGAGATGGTCGAGATCGCGCTCACCGCCGCACTGCGCTGATCCCGCCGGGGCCGTCAGAGCTCGAGCAGCCCCTCGAGGGCCTCGCGGTCGGGGAGGTCGGACGGCTCGACGGTGCGCCCTGACCGGACGTAGTGGAACACGGCGCGGACCTGCTCCAGGGGCACGCCGGTGAGCTCGGACCACGCCAGGCGGTAGAGGGCGAGCTGGAGCGGGTCGGACGTCTCGTGGCGACCGGTCTTCCAGTCGACGACGAGGTAGCCGCCCCCCGACTCGGCGGGCTCGGCGTAGACCGCGTCGATGCGACCGCGGACCACCTGGCCGGCGAGCACCAGGGCGAACGGCGCCTCCACGGCGTGCGGGACGCGGTCGGCGAAGGGGCCGTCCTCGAAGCGCTTCACCACGTCGCCGAGGTCGGCCTCGTCGTCGATCCCGGCGTCGGCACGACCCGGCAGCTCGTCGGGCTCGATCAGCGCCTGCTGGCCGAAGCGCTCCTCGACCCAGGCGTGGAACGCGGTGCCGAAGCGGGCGGCCGGGGCGGGCGGACGCGGCATCGGTCGGGCGAGGTCGCGGGCGAAGCCCTCGGGGTCGTCGCGCAGCCGGGCGACCGACGTCGCGGACAGGCTGCTGGGCAGCGGCAGCTCCACCGTCGTCGCCCGCTCGGCACGGGCCTCGGCGAGCAGCTGGGCGAGGTCGTCGTCCCACTCCGCGACGCGGGCGGCCTCCACCATGTCGAGGCCCTCGTCGGGCGCAGTGGGATCGGCGCTGCGCACCAGCTCGGCCGCCGCCAGCCGGCGGCGGGCCTCTTCGCCGGGACCGGGCACGGGCCACGGACGCGACGGGTCGAGGTCGTCGTTCGGGTTGGGGGCCTTGCCCTCGGGCTTCTCCAGCCAGCGCTCGACGGGCTGGCCCCACTCGGCGAGCTGGTCGCGCACGACGCGTTGGTAGTCGGAGGGGCCGAACGGCGTGGAGCGCTGCCCCCAGACGTAGGAGGTCACGGCGAGGTGGTGGGCGGCGCGGGTGTAGGCGACGTAGCCGAGGCGCAGCTCCTCCTCGGCGTCGTGGGCGCGGGTCGCGGCGCGGTAGGCCTCGAGCGCGGCCTTGTCGTGGCCCGCCAGCTGCGGCTGGTCGGCCCGGTCGCCGCGCAGGGGCGCGGGCAGCACGGCGGGCGAGGACGTCCACAGGGTGCGGGAGCGGTTGCTGGGGAAGCGGGTCTCCCCCACCCCGACGCAGAAGACGGACGACCACTCGAGGCCCTTGGCGCGGTGGACCGTGAGCAGCTTGACGGAGTCGGCGGCGGTGGGGGTGGCGACGTCGAGGCCGTTGCCCTGGTCGTCCTCGGCGGTGAGGTAGGCGAGGAGCGCCGGCAGGGTGACGTCGCCGTCGACGCTCTGGAACTCCGCCACCGCCTTCACGAACAGGTCGAGGTTGTCGCGGCGCGCGGCCGCGGCCGGTGAGGTGGCCGAGGCCAGCTCGACGTCGACGCCGGTCGTGTCGATGATGCGACGCACGAGGTCGAGGAGCGGGTCGCCGACGTGGGTGCGCAGCCGCCGGAGCTCGGTGGCGAGGAGCGCGAAGCGGTCGAGCGCCTCAGCGGAGTACGCCGCCTCCCCCGGCGACTCCAGGGCATCGCTGAGCGCGGGCAGCTCGGAGGCGTCGATGCCGTCGGCGATCTGCAGCAGCTGGTCGGCGACCGTCGCCGCCTCGGCACGCGTGCGGACGCCGGCGACCTCGGCGGCACGCAGCGCCAGCAGCCTCAGGTCGCGCGGACCGATCGCCCAGCGCGGGCCGGTGAGGAGGGTCAGCATGGAGGAGTTCGCGGTCACGTCGTGGAGCAGCGTCAGCGTGGCGACCACCTCGGCCACCTCCGGCAGGCGGACCAGGCCGGACAGGCCGACGATCTCCACCGGGACAGCTGCGGCGGTGAGCGCGTCGTAGACCTCCTCGGCCTGCGCGTTGTCGCGGCTGAGCACGCCGATGTCGGACCACGCGGTGCCGGCGTCGTGGACCCGGATGACCTCGTCGGCCAGCCACGCCAGCTCGTCGACGGCCCGCTCGAAGACGTGGGCCTCGACGTGGCCGTCCGCCGCGATCTCCGCGGGTCGCAGCCGTGCCACCTTGTCGCCGTAGGCCTCGAGCAGCGGCTCGGCCAGCCGGTTGGCGACGTCGAGGATCCGGCGGTCCGACCGGCGGTTGACCGTCAGGGGCAGCCGCCCGGGCTCGCCGTCGGCGGCGGGGAACGTGTCGGCGAAGTTGAGGATGTTGGAGACCGAGGCGCCACGCCAGCCGTAGATGGCCTGGTTGGGGTCGCCCACCGCCATCACGGGATGACCGAGACCGTGCGCGGGATCGGGGCCGGAGAAGAGCCGCGCGAGCATGGTGGCCTGGGCGACGGAGGTGTCCTGGTACTCGTCGAGGAGCACGACCTTGAACCGGGCCCGCTCGAGCTCCCCGACCTCGGGCTGGTCCTCGACGAGCCGTGCCGCGAGGGCGATCTGGTCGCCGAAGTCCATCAGGCCCAGATCGGCCTTGAGGCGACGGTAGCCGGAGACGAGCTGGAGCAGCTCGGCGCGGCGGTCGATCGCGTGGATCGCCTTCGCCGGCGGGTCGAGGTAGGTCTTGCGGGCCTTGCCGGCCTGCTCCTCCTCGATGGCCCGCACGAAGCCGCGGCGCGCCTCCTCGTCGACCCGGCGCACGTCGTCCTCGTCGACGAGGTGCTCGCTCATCGCGCCGTCGAGCGCGAGGAGGTTCTGGATCGCCGTGGCGGGATGGTCGGTCAGCAGCTCGATGTGGCCGGTGAAGCGGTCGATGACGCGGGCGCCGAGCTGGTAGCGGGAGGCGTCGGACACGACCCGGGTGTCGGGCTCGTGGCCGATCCGCAGGCCGTGGTCGGTCAGGAGGGTGGCGGCGTAGGCGTGGTAGGTGGCGACGGTCGGCTCGAGGACGTCCTCGCCCTCCGCGACCACGGACCGGTCGAGCAGCCCGGCGTTGCCCAGGGCGGCCGTCACCCGCTGCCGCAGCTCGGCGGCGGCCTTGGTGGTGAAGGTCAGGCCGAGCACCTCCTCGGGCCGCACCCTGCCGGTCGCGACCAGCCACACCACCCGCTGGGCCATCAGCGTGGTCTTGCCGCTGCCCGCCCCGGCGACGACGACCGTCGGGCGCAGCGGCGAGGTGATCGCGGCCCACTGCTCGTCGCTGGGGGCGTGCGTCGCGCCCATCAGGGCGCGCAGCTCCTCGGGGGTCTCGAGACGGACCGGCTCGAACGGCCGCGACTGCTCGCTCACTGGACGGTCACGCTCCCCGCGCCCCGGGCCGGGCAGATGGCCACGAACGCACAGTCGCGGCAGTGCGGGCCGGCCGTCGCGGGGAACGTCTCCGCGCGCACCAGCTCCGCCGCACGCGCCAGCCCGGCGCGGAGCACGGCCCGCTCGGGCCCGTCGTCGCCGTGGACCGGCTGGGCCTGCACCTTGGCGGTCGCGGAGTCGTCGTCGATGCCGAGCTGGACCAGCTCGGCACCGCCGGACCGCATCGGCCGGCCGGCCTCCTCGTCGAGCGCGCCGGCATCGACGGCGTACTGGTAGAGGGCGAGCTGGAGGTTGCCCGCGACCGCCGGGCCGGTCGGCGCCGTGCGGGCGCTCTTGAAGTCGACGACGACCACCCGGCCGGCGTCGTCGATCTCGAGACGGTCGGCATAGCCGGTGAGGGCCACCGGCCGGCCATCGACGTCGACGACGGACCGGAAGCGGGTCTCGGCGCCGAGGACCGTGCGCGGGTTGGCGAGGTGCCACTGCACGAACCGGGCGACCGCCTTGCGGATCCGGGCGAGCTCGCGCTGGCGCGACCACGGCGTGCGGAAGGCGAGACGGTCCCAGACGGCCTCGACCTCGGCCATCAGCGGATCGACCTCGGCGGGAAGCTCGCCGCGGACCACGCGCTCGGCCAGCGCGTGGAGCACCTGGCCGAGGTTGGCGGACTGGTGCACCGCCGAGACCCCACCGGCCTCGCGCTCGAAGAACCACTGCGCCGGGCAGAGCAGGATCGACTCGAGCATGCTCGCGGAGATCGGCACGGGCCCCTCCGGGTCGCGGATCGGCTGGACCGACCGGGTGGCGCTGCGGGTGCCCCACCAGGTGGAGGGGTCGGCGGTGGGCACCAGCTGGCGTCCGTCGACCTCCTCGGCCGCCAGCGCCGCGAGGCGACGGGCGGCCGCCTCACGCAGCGGCGTGGAGAGGCTGGGATCTGCGGCGGTGCGGCGCAGCTCGGCGACGAGACCGCCCAGGGACAGCGGTCGGGGCGGCCGGCCGTCCTGGTGGTCGATGGTCACGCCGAGCTCGTCGAGGAACCGCGAGGGCTGCTCGCCGTCGTCGTCGGGCGAGCGCACCGCGCTCACCACGAGCCGGCGACGCGCGCGCGTGCAGGCGACGTAGAAGAGCCGGCGCTCCTCCATCAGCAGTGCCCTGGCTGTGACGGGCGGGACCAGGTCCGGGTGCCCGGAGGCGTCGACGCCGATGCGGTCGGCGCCGAGCAGGGTCGCGCGCCGGCGCAGGTCGGGCCAGCCCTCCTGCTGGACGTGGGCGACCACGACGAGGTCCCACTCGAGGCCCTTGGAGCGGTGGGCGGTGAGCAGCCGGACGGCGGCGCCCCGGACACCGCGCTCGGCGAGGGTGTCGGCGGGAAGCTGCTGCGCGACGAGGCTGGCGAAGAACGTGGCCACGCCGACGTGGTCGCGCTGGTCGACCGCGCGGGCGGCGAGCTCGAAGAGCGCGACGACCGCGTCGAGGTCGCGGTGGGCGCGTCGGGCGGAGGCGCCGCCCACGTCGACCTGGCGCCGCAACCGGGTCGGCCACGGGGTGGTGGACCAGAGGTGCCACAGCACGTCCTCGACGCCGGCGCGGTCCTCGAGCATCCGGGCGCCGTCGCGCAGGAGGGTGGCGAGCGCCTGGGCGCGCTCGACGTCAGGCCCCTCGAGGCCGTCGAGGAAGCCCGGTGCCACGACGGCCAGCCGCAGCAGCTCCCGCGAGGTACGACGCTCGGCGGCGTCGGCCTGCTCCTTCTCGCGCTGCCGCAGCCGGCGCACCAGGGCCCGCAGGTCGGAGGCGTCGAGCCCGCCGAGCGGCGAGAGGAGCAGCGACTCGATCCGGCCCGGGTCGAGGAAGTCGGGTGAGTCGGGGTCGTCGTTGTCGAGGTTGACCACCGCGCGGAGCCCGTCGAGGAGGGGCAGCACGGCCGGGTCGCGGACGAGCGGCAGGTCGTCGGAGGCCACCTCGACGGGCACGCCGGCAGCGGCGAGCGCACGGCGCAGCGGCGGGATGCTGGTGCGACCCGAGCGCACGAGCACGGCCATCCGCTCCCAGGCGATGCCGTCCTCGAGGTGGGCGCGCCGGAGCAGGTCGGCGAGGCGCTCGGCCTCGGCCCGCTCGGTGTCGTAGGTGACGACCTCCACGCGGCCGTCGCCCTGGGG